>CAZWGF010000016.1:0-14514 GCA_964633605.1 Candidatus Woesearchaeota archaeon | reverse complement strand
AGACAACCAATTGTAACTGTCTGCGGTCATGTGGACCATGGAAAAACATCAATTCTAGATTGTCTTAGAGATAGCTGTGTCCAAGAAGGAGAAAAAGGAGGAATCACTCAAAAAATATCATTCACATCCTATCCAATGACTCAACTAAAAACTGCTTGTCCACTTATTGATAGCTCAGGAATAAACGTAAACATCCCGGGGTTCCTATTAATAGACACTCCTGGTCACGCAGCATTCACAAACCTAAGAAAGCGAGGAGGAAGCTTAGCAGACCTAGCAGTCCTTGTTATTGATATTAATGAAGGAATTAAACCTCAAACAGCAGAAGTAATTCAAATTCTAAAATTAAACAAAACACCATTCATAATTGCATTAAATAAAATAGACAACATCTCAGGGTGGAGGCCTTTGCAAAAAGGTCATGGTACTGGAACAGCCCCACTAAAAGAATCTATTGAATCACAACCCCAAAACATCAAGCAAGTTTTTGACGAAAGATACATGACATTAATTGGTTCATTAAACAGTCATGGATTTGACGCAGACCTATTCTATAATATTGACGACTTCACAAAAAAAATAGCATTGGTTCCCTGTTCTGCACAAACAAAAGAAGGAATACCTGAATTAATTATGATGCTCTGTGGAATAAGTCAAAAATACCTAGGAAACAAATTAGAATTAGGTAAAGATGCAAAAGGCGTAATGCTTGAAATTAAAAAAGAAAAATCAACAAACT
Organism: Candidatus Woesearchaeota archaeon; assembly: GCA_964633605.1. GTDB lineage: Archaea > Nanobdellota > Nanobdellia > Pacearchaeales > GW2011-AR1 > CAZWGF01. The sequence goes on along the minus strand of CAZWGF010000016.1, from coordinate 13,775 downwards.
ACATTGAATCAATATTATATGATGGGGAACTTTCAAAAAAAGATGAAATTGCAGTAGCAAGTTTTGAAGGAGACCCAATCATTACAAAAATAAGAATCTTAGAAGAAATAGAACCACTTTGCGCAAGATTCAAACCTCAAGATAAGGTGCAAGCCTCAACAGGACTAAGAATGCAACTTGTTGAAAAAGATAACATTCTTCCTGGAATGCCATTTATGCTTTTCAAAAATAATAAAGAAGAAATAAAAGAAATATTCAAAAAAGAAATCTCAGAAAATATTAAAACAGAAAAACAAGGAATCATTGCAAAAGCAGATTCACTAGGAAGCCTTGAAGCACTATTGGTATTATTAAAACAAAGCAATATCCCAGTTGTAAAAGCAGGAATTGGAAACATAAACAAAACAGATATAATTTCTGCAAAAGCAAATTTAGAAATTAATGAACTTGATGCAGTAATTGTAGGATTTAATGTAAAAATCGATGAAGAGGCAAAAGAAATCAAAGGAAAAATAAAAATCCTAACAGATGAAGTAGTATACAAATTAATTGAAAATATTGTAGAATACAGAAATGAAAAAAGAAAAGATATTGAAAAGAAAAGATTAATGGGATTAACAACAATTTGTAAATTAAACATTCTTCATCAATTTGTTTTCAGAAATACTAGTCCTGCAATCTTTGGAATAAAGATAGAAGCAGGAAAATTAACCTCTGGATTAAGTTTAATTGATGGAAAAGGAGAAAAAGTTGGAAAAGTAAAAAACATTCAAGCTGAAAGAAAATCAGTTAACCAAGCAACAGAAGGAATGGAAGTTGCAACTTCAATACCTGGAATAAATTTTGAAAGAAGATTAAAAGATCAACAAAACCTTTATACAGATATGGGGGAATCACAATTCAAAAACTTCAAGAAAAACAAAGACTTGCTTTCTCAAAACGAAATAAAAATTCTTCAAGAGATTGCAGAAATAAAAAGACAAACAAAAGCAGATTGGGGAATGTAAAACCTAACAGATGAAGTAGTATACAAATTAATTCTAAAAAAACTATGGTAAATAAATGGTATAATTCAGAATTTGCAAACTATTTAGGAGGAGCATTAGTAATATTTAGTATCTTCTCTGGGATGGGATCTTGTATGAAGGGATGTGGAGAATCAGATTATTTAATGGATCATAAAGGAAAAGTAGAAATAATGCAAATTAAAGAAAAAACCCAAATAGAAAAATATAGGATAGATAAAGAATTTGATTTCAAAAAATTAGAAAAAAGTATAAACAAAACACGACTAGATAATTCTACAAACTATTAACAATACTTTTAAATAAAGTAAAATTAAATATAAACTATGGCAGACTTAACATTAAAAAATCTAATTAAAAATATATACTTCATATTAACGATAATTATGTGCATATGTATTTTTGGAATTAAATATATTATTTCTGGTCCCTTATTATCAATAATTACACTAATAATGAGCATATCTACACTAATCTTATTAATTACTGCTTTTATTACTGAGTCTAAAAAACCTCAAAATCCCCAAAAAAAGAAAAATTAACAATACTTTTATAAATAATTATTTCATTTAGTATATATGAAAAAAGGTGTAATTGCGATAGCTATTTTAATGACAATTTTTAGTTTTACTTTAGTAAGTGCGACATGTGATTTAGATGTGACTATGATTAATCAAGATCCTTACACCGCAATTCCAGGGGACTATGTAAAAGTTGTTTTCCAAATTGACGGAGTTGCAGAAGATGAATGTAAAGATGTAGAATTTGAACTTTTAGAAGAATATCCCATTGAATTTGATCCCGAAACAAACCCCGTTGTTTTAATTAATTCAGGATTTTACGCAAAAGATTATGGAGCATTTTTAATTGCCCCATATAAAGTAAGAATTGATGAAGATGCCCTTGATGGAAATAATCCCATTGAAATAAAAGTTACCTATGGGGAAGGAATATCAGAAACAGTACAATTTAATTTAAATGTTGAAGATGCACGAGCAGATTTTGAAATTCATATAAAAGAATACGAAGCTGCAACAAACACAATAACTTTTGAAATCCTAAACATAGAAGACTCAGATGTTGAAGCATTAACAGTTGAACTTCCCGAACAAGAAAACATCATTGTAAAAAACACAAATAGAAACATTGTTGGAGACCTTGATTCAAATGAATATACTACGGCAGACTTTGAAGCAATACCTTCAGAGGGAAAAATAATTACAAGATTAATTTACACAGATTCAACAAACAAAAGAAGAACAATTGAAAAACTAGTTGAATTTAAACCAGAATATTTTGAGGGAAGAATTTCAGATCAAAAACAAAGCCCAGTTAAAACATATCTAATTAGCATATTAGTTATTGTTGGAATAATATATTATTTCTATAGAAAGAACAAAAAGAAAAAAGAACTTGAAAGAAAAAGAAGATATTAAAATGAACAAAAAATTAGGATTCTTTATTATTGGGTTAATTGTTGCTTTAGCTACTGAATTTTTTAGATTTGTAATAACAAAAACACATACTATGCCAAACTGGATTTTTGTAATAATAGCATACATAATTATTTTAGGAGTTGCTTATTTAATGTCAAAATACATCAAAAGTAATTTAATTTATTATATTTCATTTGGAATATTTGGAATGGTACTTGAATTGTCAGGGGGGATGCTTTCTGAAATTCTTAATGTAGGAATACTAGGATGGATAATGTGGTTTAGTTTCTGGGGTTCTCTAGGTTTAATTCCAAGACTATATTATAAAAAAGAATTTACAAAGAAATCATTAATTACAATTTACACATTATTAACATTCTTCATAATATTTTATATGCTAACCAAAAATGCAGGAGCAGCAGGATTATTCTTTGCTAGCTTAAATATTCCATTTATAATTTGGCATCTTAGAAAAAAGAAATAATCATTTCTTCTCATAAACATAAATATTTCTAACACTCTTATACATCTTCGGAGCTTTCAAACCTTTAACCTTAACCAACTTCTTTAATTTCATGTTTGGTATCTTCCAATAATAAGAAATAACAAGCGAACCTTTTTTCAACTCCTTCTTAAACTTCTCACCAAGTTTTTTCATGATAGCAGAAAACTGAAACATTACAATTTTATCATATTGCCCAAAATCAACTTTCCAAAAATTCTTCCAATGAATAAATGCTTTTCCTTTCAAACCTAACTTACGAATTTTATAACGGGAATACCAAACCAAAAAAGGATTTATTTCATAACCATGTGCTTCCACACCCTCTTGCGCAAATGCAATAACAATTCTTCCATCCCCAGAACCTAAGTCAACAACCTTCTCACCTTTTTTCACCTTAGCAATTTTAATTATCTCTTTCAAAACTTTTTTCCAAGTAAAATCATATGGTGCTCCAAAATACCAAGGAATAATATAAAAAAATGATAAAGCTAAAACTAAAACAACTAGCACAATAAATAATGTTAATGTAAGTTCCATGTTTACCTCTTAAGTTAAATAAAGAACTTGTAGTTTAAAAATATTTAACATTAATTAAGATTTAATAAATTTTCCAGCAGTATAACCCATACCGTAACCTAATGCAGCTAATGTCCCTTTTTCACAAAAATTATATGTTCCAGATTTAATCCCAAATCCAAAAGAACCAAGAGATAATCCAGTTCCCAATCCCAATACTGTTCCTGCAGCAGTTGGACCATAAGTTAAAAATTCTTGGATATAAGGTTCATCTAGAGGAATATCATTAGCCTTGCAAAATCCTGCAAGCCCTCCTCCAATTGGAGCTGCCAAAGTAATCAAAATATCTCCTAAATTAAAACTTACCATAATAAAATATATTAATTAATGATTTAAAAAGATTTATATTCAAAATTATTCATACCTCAAGGCATCAACAATATTAATCTTAGAAGCTTTCATTGCAGGAACAACTCCAGAAACAGCTCCAGTTATTGTGGCAAATAAAATTAATCCTACAAACAACTCCCAACAAAAACAAGGCGATAAAAATCCCCAACCCAAATCAGCTAAAATTTTTCCACCAAGAGCACTTGTCCCCCACCCCAGCAATACCCCAATAACTCCAGCAAGTAATCCTAAAAATCCAGATTCAAATAAAAATATCCCAAATACAGTAGAATTTCTCGCTCCAATGGATTTGATAATCCCAATCTCCTTTACTCTCTCCAAAACAGAAGTTATCATAGTATTGGCAGTATTTACTGCAGAAACCAAAACCGAAATCAAAGCAATCAAAACAATAAACCCAATAACCATATTCAATGCAACTGAAAAACTCTCAAGTAAATCTGCAAAAGATTGAACAGAAAAATCTTCTTTACCTTCATCCAAATCCCTTTCCTTCCTCAAACTCTTTTCAATATTTTCAACAACCCGATCAAGATTGCTTGTATCTACTTTTGCTACAATCATTCCAAAAGAAAGATTATCATCAGGATACAAATCTTCAAGATATTCAAGGGTAGTATAAAGTTGAGCATCATCAGGAGGACTTCCAACAGATTCATAAAATCCAATAACCTTAATCTTTTTCCCATCAACTTCAATATTTTGATTAATTCCAATAGACTTAGGAAAAATTACATCTTTAAGTTGATAATTATAGCCCGCAACCATTTTACCTGTTTCTCCAGATTTTAAATCTCTTCCAACCTCAATTCCAACATCAGACATTTCCATGACAAAAGGCTTATCTGGATCAATTCCCATTAAAAAAGTATATTTCTTTATCTTCCCTTGCTGTACTTCCACAACTTTCATATACACTCCTGTTGCATCATAAACCCCCTGAGTATTCCTAACAGCCTCAACATCATCTTCTGTTAAAGGAAAAGCAGAATCAAGGCCTGGAATACCTGCTCCACCCTTGGGTTGAATTAATATTTTATCTGCAGAAGAACTTGAAGTCAAATCCTCCATATAATTATACAAACCTAACCCAAAACTTATGAAAATAAAAATAGTTGCAATCCCAATAAAAATAGAAAGAATTGTTAAGAAACTTCTAGCCTTACGTTGACCTAAATTCCTTAATGAATATTTTATACTTTCTTCTGATATCATTTATCTCTCCCTCCAAATCCAAAAACCAATTTAAATTTTGATTTACTTTTTCTTTTAAACTTTATACCTTTAAACAGAGAAATTGACATAACTAATTTAATTATCCATAACCTCAAATAAAACTCCTCTAATTTATTTGGCATAATAAACTTCTTTTCACGATATTCTTTTTTACCTTGTTCTATCTCTGTAGATAAAAAACTTTCATTCCCAATGCCAACTTCTGCATAAATTTTTTTCATCCTCTCAAAGCCTCCAATTTGAGCAACTGTGTTGGCGAAGTAATCTGGTGGCTCATCCTCTCAAAGCCTCCAATTTGAGCAACTGTGTTGGCGAAGTAATCTGGTGGCTCATCCTCTCAAAGCCTCCACCGGATTTTGTCTAGCAGCATTCATAGCAGGAACAATCCCCGCAATAGATCCAATCAAAAAACTTCCAATCAAAGTAGAAATAATTAAAACAAAATTAATTTGAGGAGTAGCCTCAGCACCAATAAAATTATTTATCCCAACTGTTCCTGCATAACCAATAATCATCCCAACAATAACTCCTAGAGCACCTCCAACCAAACCCATTAAACCAGATTCAACAAAGAACTGCATAAAGATTTGACTATTCTTTGCACCAATTGCTTTCATAATTCCAATTTCTTTTCTTCTTTCTAAAACAGAAGTTGTCATAGTATTAACAATTCCAATAATTCCCACAAGAATAGAAATAGAAGCAATAATAATAATAAATGCTTGAATCCCTCCAAGAATATTATTCACTGTTCCTAACATTGCATCAGGAGTTGAAACTTCAAAATCCTCTTCACCTACTTTAACTCCACGATTTTTTCTTAAAACTTTTTCAATATCTTCTTTAGCCTTATCCATTAAATCCTTATTCTTAACCTTAACCCCAATTAAATCAACATCATCCCCATAGCCCATTAAATCTTCCAAAGGATCATTATTAACTATAACAATACTATCAAAAAGAAAACTACCTTTTTTTTCTGAAATTCCCACAACTTCAAAACTTACATCTTGCAATAAAATTTTATTTCCAGGAACTATTGGTTTATTAAAACCAACCTTATCATCATAAAAATTATAACCAAGAACAACTTTATTTGTATCTCCATCCTTCAAAGCTCTTCCAAATTCAATATCTGTATCAAGAATTTCTTGAGCAAGTTTTCTATCATCTCCACTTGGCATACTCATGGCCATTCCAAAACCCACAATATCATTAAATTCTAATTTGCCAGAAGGAATATTTCTTCTAATTGCTGCTTCAACAACACTTAATTTTTCTATTGCCTCCACATCTTCAACTGTCAAAGGATTTACAACTCCAGATCCAGGAGGACCATATGAATTAAGACCTCCAGCTTGAACAGTTATTAATTCTGTTGAACTTATTCCAAATTGAGCATTAACAGCACTTTGTAATCCAGCACCTAAAGTTATCAAAGAAATTACAGCAACAATCCCAATAAAAACGCCAAGCAAAGTTAACCAACTTCTAATTCCTCTTTTCTTTAAATTTTTATATGCAAGCAAAAAATAATCCGTTATCACCTTACTTCCTCCGTGACTTTTTCGTTTTCCTATGAAGTGCCTTCTCAGCCTTCACAACACTAAACCCCTTTTTCTTACGAGTAATCTTTTCAACCTTACCATCCCTTAACCAATAAACAACTCGTGCATAGGCTTCTGCAAGTTCGGGCTCATGAGTAACCATGATAATTGTTTTACCTTCTTTATTCAACTTCTGCAAAAACTCCATAACTTTCTCACCAGTCTTAGTATCTAAATTCCCTGTTGGCTCATCAGCTAAAATAACTTCAGGATCATTTGCCAAAGCACGGGCAATAGCAACTCTTTGCATCTGCCCCCCAGAAATCTGATTTGGATAATGATCTGCCCTATCAGCTAATTCTACTTTTTTCAAAAGCTCCATTGCATAATCTTCTCTTTCTTCTTTAGCTGTTCCTTGAAACATCATAGGTAACATTACATTTTCTAAAACAGTAAGATTAGGAATCAAATTAAATTGTTGAAAAATAAAACCAACTTTCTTTCCACGAATTTGTGCTAAATCAGATTCTTCAAGATGTGAAATATCATAACCATCTAAATAAATTGCTCCTTTAGTAGGAACATCTAAACTTCCAACAAGATTCATTGAAGTTGATTTCCCAGAACCAGAAGGCCCCATGATAGCCACAAATTCCCCACGATTAATTTCAATGTTAATTCCATCAACTGCCTTTACAATTGTCTCACCCATTTTATAATGTTTAAAGACATTTTTTAGATTAATCACAAGATTCTTCTTTTCCATAAATCAATTAGAGAACTTTAATATTTAAATGTAACCACCCCAAACTTTAAAAACCAAATTCCCAATAAATTACTATGGCTTTTAAGATAAACCTATCAGAAAAAACAGGAAAAACATTCAAACTAGAAGCAGATGCACCAGCATTAATGGGAAAAGAATTGCACGACAAAGTGCAAGGAAAAGACATCTCTCCAGACCTAGAAGGATATGAATTTAAAATCACAGGTACAAGTGATAGAACAGGAACTACTTCAATGAAAGAAGTTGAAGGAATTGGTTCTAAAAAAGTTCTTTTAACAAGAGGTAAGGGTATGCATATTAAACCAAAGGGTGAAAAAAAGAAAGGTCAAAAAATTGCAGGACTTAGATTAAGAAAAAGAATCAGGGGAACAACAATTGCAGAAGATATTTCTCAAATTAATTTAAAGGTTACAAAGGATGGTGCAAAAAAGCTTGATGAAATTTTCCCAGACCAATGTCAACCAAAAGTAAAAGAAAACAGAAAAGCAAAAAGATTGGCTAAAGCTAATGAACCAGCACCTGAAGCTCCAAAGGAAGCAGAACCAGTAACTGAAGTAGAAGCACCAAAAGAAGAAGTGAAAAAAGAAGCTGCTCCTGTTGAAGAAAAGGCTGAAAAAGTAGAAGAACCTAAGAAAGAATAATTCTAATTATTTAATCCCTAAACTATCAAGAACATTTTCAGCCATTTTTTTCTCAAGATCATAATTTTTCTTAGTCTCATTAAGACCATCCAATGACTTAACAGAATCCATATGAATTTTACTCCCATTTTCACTTAAATTAACTACGCTTTGAGTATGATCAATTACTTTTTGAAACTCTTTTTCTAAGTTTCCTGCATCTTCCCCTGCAATATTATTTGACTTACAATGTTCAGATAATTTCTCATACATATTCACATGATAGCCTGTCATAAATATATGATACTCTAATTTTAATTTATTCAACATAATTATCTCCTAATCTCCCTTAACTTCTTTCCATCTTTTAGTCCCATTATTATATTCAATAGCATAATCTCCAAAAACTTGCATTCTAGTTTCCTTATCATGATACTTAACATGAAAAGAGATTCTATCTGAATCTAAACCTTGGACAGAATAATCTTTAAGAACCATTCCCACGCCCTCTGTTTCTTGGACAAAAACTTTTTCTTTTAACAGAATTCTCATTAACTTATTCATTCCCTTATCTTGTTTATCTTGTGCCATAACCTACCTGGAGATTTAACCTTTATAGGGCTTTCTCTTTCTCAAAAACCTTAAAAACTCTTTCTATTCCTTAATTATATGACAAACCAATTACCTGAAATCAATGTAGGAGTTGTTGGACACATTGACCATGGAAAAACAACATTACTTAGTAGACTTTCTGGAAAATTCACAGACACTCATTCCGAAGAATTAAAGAGAGGAATTACAATCAAACTTGGTTATGCAGATGCAACCATTTCAGAAGATAAAGGCAAGTATAATATTAAGGGTGAGGGAAAAGCTGTTCGTTACATAAGTTTCATTGATGCACCAGGTCACGAAATGCTCATGGCAACCATGCTTTCAGGAGCAGCAATCATTGATTCTGCAATTCTAGTTGTGGCTGCAAATGAAGGAATAAAACCTCAAACAAAAGAACACTTCATGGCACTTCAAGCAAAAGGAATCAAAAACATGATCATTGTTCAAAACAAAATAGACCTTGTTTCAAAAGAACAAGCTCTAAAAAACTACAAAGAAATAAAAGAATTCATCAAAGGTTCCAAAAATGAAAACTCACCAATCATCCCAATCTCAGCACAACAAGGAATTAACATTGATAAAATATTAGCAGAACTTGTTAAAATAGAAATTCCAGAAAGAGATGCAAAAGCAGATCCAATCTTCCTTATTGCAAGAAGCTTTGACATCAACAAACCAGGAAAAACAATTGACAAATTAAACGGAGGAGTTCTTGGAGGAATATTAAAGAGAGGTACATTAAAAATTGGAGATGAAATAGAAATCAAACCAGGATTAAGCATAAAAAAGAATAACCAACACACTTACCAAACATTAACAACAAAAATATTATCATTGTATAAAGGAACAGAATCAGTAAAAGAAATTCTTCCAGGTGCAAGCATTTCAATTGAAACAGAACTTGATCCATTTATGGCAAAAACAGATTCACTAACAGGTTGCCTTGTTTCATTAAAAGGAAAACTTCCAGAAATAAGCCACAACATAAAAATCAAATCAAAACTTTTCAAAGAAGTTCTTGGAACAAAAGAACACAAAAATGTTGAACCAATTAAAACAAAAGATATGTTAATGATTAATGTGAACACAACAATTAGTGTTGGAATTGTTGAAAAAATAACTAATGATGAACTAGAACTTTCATTAAACATCCCAATAGTTGCATTAAAAGGAGACAATCTTGGTATTGCAAGAAACATCGACAAGCACTGGAGATTGATTGGTTGGGGCGAAATCTTATAATGGAAAAAAATAATTCATCAACCCCAGAAATTGGAATTTATTATGAAAAAAACATTGGGAAAAAACAAGGAAAAGATCCATATTGTCCCAATCCAGAAGCACATAAAGAATTTATTGAAAACATATTTAATACTAAAAAAGAAGAAAAATATTCCTGTAACTGTGAAGAATGTTCAAAAAAAGAAACTTGTGGGAAATATAATAAATAAAATTAAAATATTAACATAATTATTTTTTATCTGCACTATCAGGAAACCTAAGAACAAAAGGCATATTCCTAGTAACATTAAACTTTTCATACTTTATTTGAGTTTTAGCAAATTCTTTCAAATTTTCTTCAAAACAATTAATTGCCCTATCCAAAATATTTTCCTTTTCTTCAATGTCAGTTCTTTTATTATAAGAATCTACAATTTTATTCAAATACTTTTTATTTTTTAAATCACACATAAAAAATCAATGTTTCAATCATTTATAAGAATTTATTCACTAAAAACACAACAAACTTTATAACCCTAGATTTTTTTTATTACCCATGACAATCTATTCTCATTCACGATTAAGTTCATTTGAACAATGCCCTCTTAAATTTAAATATCGTTACCTAGATAAAATAAAACCAGATGTGGAAGACTCAATTGAATCACATTTAGGAAAAGCAGTTCACGCAACATTAGAATGGCTTTATACAGGAGTTCAAAAAAACATTTTACCCTCAATTGAAGACCTCATAACATATTATTCAGAAGAATGGGAAAGAACCTTTAACCCAGATACAAGAATTGTTAGAAAAAATATGAGTGCTGGAGATTATTTTAACAAAGGTGTACAATTCTTAGTTGACTATTATATGAAACACAAACCCTTCAATGATAATACCTTGGAAGTGGAAAAAAGAATAGCAATTGATCTTGATCAAGAAGGCAAATACAAAATAAGAGGATTCATAGATAGATTAGTTTACAACTTAAAAGAACAAAGATATGAAATCCACGATTATAAAACAGCAAACATGCTTCCAACCCAAGAAAAAATGGATCAAGACAGACAACTTGCACTCTACTCAATTGCAATCAAAGACATTCATGGGTATGATAAAGAAGTTGTTTTAATCTGGCATTATTTAGCACACAATACAAAAATAACTTCCAAAAGAACAAACGAACAATTAGCATCATTAAAAAGACAAACAATAGAATTGATAGACAAAGTAGAACGTGCTACAGAATTCCCTCCCTATATTTCTGCATTATGTGGATGGTGTGAATACAAAAGCATGTGTCCTGCATTTGGAGGAAAACAATTAGAAAGGCAAAAGAAAATCAAAGATTTTCCAGAGGAAGTAAAAGACGATGAAAAAAACAAAGAAGGCGATTTAAATATCTGGAATTAACAACTATTACCTTCCCCTAATTTCTCACAACGATAAAGCCCATTAATTTTTTCAGGAAACTCTGCTTGAAAACTACATCCATTTTTTACACCAGGAACTAACGCGCAATACTCAACTTCATATGGATTCCCAAAATCATTCCAAAGAGTTCCAGAGAATCTTCTTTCTCCATTACAAACTTCTTCAATCCCTCTTGGTTCTTTATCACAATCGCTTAACATAAAAATTTAAACTCAATCATTTAAGAAATAACAAGGCACTTAAACTTTTTAAAAATTATGGTGATTATTTTATAAAAATAATTATTATTCTGCACTAACTTCTTCTGCATCAACAACTTTAATCAAATCAGTAACAGAATCGCCTGCTTGAAGCTTAACAATTCTAACTCCCTGCGCTGCACGACCCATTACTCTAATATTTTTTAAAGAAGTTCTAATCACAATTCCTTTTGCAGTTGTAATTATAATGCCATCATTAGCATTAACAGTCACAGCAGTAACAACTTCTCCTGTTTTAGCAGAAACTTTCAAATTAATAACTCCCTTACCTGCACGAGCGGTTTTTCTATAATCTTTCACAGCAGTTCTCTTTCCATAACCATTCTTAGTAATTGTTAGAACAGCCTCTGTATCAAGAACTTCTAAACTAACAACTTCATCAGATTTATCCATCTTTATTCCAGTAACACCATAACTTGCACGACCCATGGAACGGACATTATCACTATTGAATCTAATTGCCTTACCATTCTTTGTTGCAAGAGAAATTTCTTGCCCTGGTTTAACAAGTTCAACTCCAATTAAAAAGTCAGAATTATCTGCAGGTAAATTCACAGCTCGAACACCAGAAGCCCTAGGCTTTGCAAAATTACTCAAAGAAATTTTCTTAACCATTCCTTTCTTTGTGGCCATAAATAATGAATCTTCAAAATTATTTACAGAAATAACATTTGTAACATTTTCATCTTTTAAACTTAGTAAATTAATAATTGCTTTACCTTTACTATATCTTTCTGCCTCAGGAATATCATAGGCCTTTAACCATAATACTCTTCCCCTTGTAGTAAAAAACATTAAATAATCATGAGTTGAACAAGTAATAAGTTGTTTAGCAAAATCACCAGTAGTTAAATTAGAACCAATGACTCCTTTACCTCCTCTCTTTTGCTCTCTATAGGTTTTAACATCCATTCTTTTACAATAACCTTTTTCAGTAATTGTTACAACAACTTCTTTTTTCTGGACCAAATCTTTTTCAGAAATTTCTCCAATCCTCTTCAAAACACCTGTTCTACGATTATCTCCATATTTCTTTTTCAAATAACTAACATCCTGAGTAATTATTTTTAAAACTTCACCAATATCCCCCAAAATCTTTTCAAGATCTGCAATCTTTTCTGTTAATTCTTTTGATTCTTTCTTTAATTTATCTACTTCAAGAGAAGTCAATTGTTGAAGTTTTGTATCTAAAACAGCTTCAGCTTGTTTACGAGTTAATTTATATTTACTAATAAGTCCTTCTGTAGCTTCTGTTTTATTCTTAGATTTCTTAATTAAATTAATAACTCCATCAATATCTTTCAAAGCAATTAAAAGACCTTCAACAATTTCTTGTCTTTCTTTTGCCTTTTTCAAATCAAACTTTGTCCGATTAGTAATAATAATTTTTCTATGTTTAACATATTCTTCAAGAACATTCTTTAAATTTAAAATCCTAGGTTGTCCACCAACAAGAGCTAAAAAATTAACACTAAATGAATCCTGCAATCTAGTATATTTGTAGAGGGCATTTGTTATGAATTTAGAATTTGCTCCCTTCTTTAATTCAATAACAATTCTAATCTTCCCTTTTGAAGATTCATCTCTTAAATCAGAAATATCTCTTAATTTTTTGTCTTGAATCAAACTAGCAATTTGTGTGATAAGTGTTGACTTATTTACCATATATGGGATTTCAGTAATTACCACAGCTTCTTTATTCTTCATTGTCTCAGTAGTTAACTTACCTCTAAGAAGCAATCTTCCTCTACCTGTTTTATACAACTCAAGCATATCTCCTTGAACCATTCCTCCTGTAGGAAAATCAGGACCAGTAACAATTTCACAAAGTTTCTCAATTGTAATATCTGGTTTTTTAATATAAGCAGTAATAGCATCACAAACTTCTGTTAAATTATGTGGAGGAATATTTGTAGCCATACCAACTGCAATACCAGTTGCACCATTCAACATTAAAGCAGGCAACTTACCAGGCAAAATAAAAGGCTCTTTTGTTGAACCATCATAATTAGGAATAAACTTAACAGTTTCTTTTTCAATATCTTCTAATAATTCATAACTTAAAGCTTTCAACTTAGCTTCTGTATATCTCATTGCTGCAGCACGATCCCCATCAATAGAACCAAAATTACCTTGACCAAAAACAAGAGGATATCTTAAT
>CAZWGF010000015.1:0-15140 GCA_964633605.1 Candidatus Woesearchaeota archaeon | reverse complement strand
CCAGCCTTAACAATAATAGAACCCGTCAACAACACAAACACAACCGACGCCAACTTAGATGTTAAATATGTTGTCACTGACGCAGGAATCGGAGTTGATTCTTGCTGGTGGTCTGATGACGAAGGAGTCTCAAACACAACTCTCCCAACATGCGCGAACCTAACTGGACCTTGGGGTGAGGGATCAAATACGATCTGGATTTGGGCAAACGACAGCATAGCAAATAACGCAACAAGAGTTGACGTAAGTTTTACTTTGGATACTATAGCCCCAACGGTCACGGTTATCTCCCCACTAAACCAAAACTACACAACCTCAACGATTCTTTTCAACCTAACAGCATCAGACGCAACAACAACAGTTGAGCTCTGCTGGTTTTCAATTAATGGCGGAGCAGATAACACAACACTAGAAAATTATGCGGATGGTCACTGGAATTATACGAATTCATCAATGACCGACGGAGACTACACAGTAAATTATTACTGTAATGATTCAGCAAACAATCTAAACGACTCACTAACAGTTGATTTCACAGTCGACACAACAGCCCCAGCAATAGAAATTCATTCCCCACTAAACCAAAACTACACAACCTCAACGATTCTTTTCAACCTAACAGCAACGGACGTAGAAAACACGGTGGACTCATGCTGGTACTCTCTCGACGGAGGAGTAAATAATCTAACAATGGAGAATTACGAAGGAGATTATTGGAATTATACAAATTCATCAGTCCCTGACGGAGACTACACGGTAAATTATTATTGCAACGACACATTGAATTTATTAAACGACTCACTAACAGTTGATTTCACAATAGACACAACAGCCCCAACGATAACTTTCATAGATCCAACACAAGCCGGGCTGTTTGAATACAACTACACTGGATGGATGAATATCTCTCTAAGCGAGGTCGGAGGAAATTGCTCAATCAACGACACCAGATGGGAATATTTCTCAGACAACACAACCGACTATAATTTCATAAACACGAGCGCGTTTACCAGCAACGAATCAATCTCAGTAAACTTCAGTTGTTGGGACGTCCTGGACAACAACGCCAGCGAGGTTCTGAATTTCATATCGAACATGGATGATACTGACACAACAGCCCCAACAATAACAATCACGGAACCTATCAACAACACAAACTCAACCGATACAGCACTCGACGTAAAGTACGTAACATCAGATGATACCGCAGTGGATTCTTGTAAGTGGTCAGATGACTTAGGAGTCTCGAACACAACTCTCCCAACCTGCGCAAACCTCACCGGACCTTGGAGCGAAGCCACTCATAATATCTGGATATGGGTGAATGATACGGCGGGCAATGAAGCCAGAGACGATGTAAGTTTCACTTTGGACACTATAGCGCCGTACTTTACATCGATAGTAAATCAAACGATAGGGGAGAGCACAAGTTTAAGCTACACGCCAACGGCGGCAGACGACGGTGTGGGCATTATTTTCTGGACGATAAACGAAACGAGTCTACTGGATATGAATTACAATACTGGAGAAATAACCAACAACTCAGAGCTAACTGAAGGATTATACATCTACAATATTTCTATAAACGATTCATTAAACAACAAAAACTGGACAATATGGGAGCTGAATGTGACGAGCATAGATTCCACAGCCCCAACAATAACTTTAGTTACCCCAAATGATGGAAGCCAGGACACGGACGGAATCGTCAGGTTCGTATTCAACGTGACAGACAGCAACGATATCTCCAATTGTTCATTAGCATATCAGAGCGGAATATACACAACGAGCACGAATGTCGTAAAAAACTCAAATAATGTGATTGAGATCACAGGGATAGACCCAAACCATGTTCTGTCGATGGACAGTCTACTCTGGAGCATAAATTGTACAGATGAATATTCTAACGTTGGAGAAAGCGAGACTAGGACTTTGGACACAAGGGAAGAAATAGTAGACGGCGGAGGAGGCGGTGGAGGGACCGTCACAAGAAGAAGCCCGAGATCGATAGCCCTATCATATCCAGTGGAGTGGAAGCAGGGAAAGAGGGTAGACGTAGATATCACGGTTTTTGATAAGAATGAAGAAAAATATATGACGAAGAACATTTTCGCAAGGTACAACGTGTCCGGGCTAGACATGGTGGAAAACCTATTCAGCGAAAGTTCCCTAATGTACAAGATGACTTTTGGGGTTAGAGATAGTGTGGCGCCAGGAGATTACAACATAACAATATTCGCAGAAGACGAAGTTCAAGTCTCTTCAATAATTAGCATGAAGATCATAGAGCATGTTAAGACCAACGAAACCGACGAAGACACGTATCTTCCAGAAGAAGAAGATAGTGGAACTAGAGAGTGGATAAAAGACAACATCGTTTATATTTTGATAGTAGCAATAATAATAATCCTAATACTAATAGTGCTTTTCGCATTGTTATAACAAAGGTTTAAATAAAACAGAAGGCTAATCATATCAATGGTAAAAAAGGGCGTAATCATAGCAATAATTGTAGCCGTTATAATTTTAGTTTTTGGGACAGCGATGGCGATACCGTTTCTAATAGGGGGTAGCAACATAGACCAAACTTGTGGTAACGGAGTGCAGGACGAGGGAGAGGACGAGTTCACTTGCGCAGAAGACTTTGATCTGGACGAATCAGGCTGCGGAGATAATATTTGTGGGGAGGGAGAAACTCAGCAGAATTGTCCCGGGGATTGCGGAGTCATATTCTCTTGCGGAAATGCTAAATGCGATAATACAGAGTCAAGACAAAGTTGCCCAGAAGATTGCGGGTTGCAAGATACATCATGCGGAAACGGAATCTGCGAAATAACAGAAGACAATAACGAATTCGATACATGCCCACAAGATTGCCAAGTATTATGTGGAGATGGAATATGTTCGGAGGGAGAGTCGTGCTCGATCGATTGCTCTGTCGAAGAAAAATGGTTACAGGAATATGAATTTATGAGAAAAGCGGCAGGTATAGAAGACAAATATCTAGAGAAAGAATTTGATTATGATTATGACGCCCCAAGTATGCAAGCTCTAATAAATGGAGCCAGAGACGAGGGCAGCGCAAAAGAAGCGGCAAAGAACATCGGAAAGAAGGTTTATCTAGATGTAAGCTATAATGCGGATCTCAGTTCCGGAAGAGAATGTCTAAGCGCGAAGGCTTCAGAGGTTCTGAATAGGGGCTGGGGATGGTGCTCCACGATGAGTAAAGTTGATATCGCAGCTCTTAGGGGATTGGGAATAGCGGCAAGACCGGCGCAGGGATGTCTAACATTCAAAGAATCATGTGCAAGGTTCGCGGTATTGCAAGGAATTTTACTACCTAAAACATCACCGATAAAAGTTGAAGATGGAAAGTATGTCGTAGGCGGTGGCTTGCATGCTTGGGTGGAAGTTTGGCTACCGGGGGAAGGCTGGGTCTTAATGGAAGCAACGAATGGAGCTCTGCTAGAAACACAATGCGTAAATTACCAAAGACTAAAAGAATCAGTTAAGAAAGATAGGACAGACTTCTGTTTCGTAGACGATCAGGTGTTCGTACAGTTTTGCTCCGAATTCTGAACAAAAGTTCAAAAACCAAAGTTTTATATAATAATGTTTGTTCTTATAGGCAATGGTAAGTAGTGTAACAAAGACCGTCTTGATAATTCTAGGGATAATTATAATATTGGGTGGAGCGAGTTCGGTGTTCTACTTTACTTCGGATTCGGAAGGTTTCCCGACAGGATCGGCTCAATGTTCTGGCGGTCAAGTTTTAAGTATAGATGATGTGAGCGTTAGGTATTCCAATGAGTTTAACAAAGAAGTCATAAGGGTGTTGTTTAGTACAGTTCCAACGGCAGAATGTCTAGATGTTTTTGTGTCGAGGGACCAACTAGAAGATGCCATAGACGGATTTGATGCAAAATCGTCAATAAGGGGAGACATTGTTCTAACAAAGAAAGATGTAGAATTCAATATCAACGAAGATCAAAACGATAAATTTTTCAAGTATGACATAAACCAAATATCTGGTGGGTTAATATGTTCGGACAGCGACTGTAGCAGTGCGGGGGTTTCAAATCCACTATCTTCAATAGCTGAAAGTACATTGTTTAGCGATAAGTGTAATTGCGTAGAAGAGGATCTAAAAGGAGTTGGCGGAAGTTTCTCTAGTGGTTCAATCTTGGTGTGGGAAACTGATATAAGTATAGGGTCCGAGAGTGTAACTCTAGATAATTCGGTGAGAAGCGGAAGGGTCGGAAATATAGCAGTGGCGAAATGGGCGGGAAATCTGGCTGGAGACATAGGGTTTTCGAGACCGAATAGGGACGCCTACAAACCGTTCATAGACAACAAGTTCAGAATGATAGACGCCGGAACGCATAATTCTCTAGAGAATACATTCAATAGCTTGAGGCAGCCATTGATAAGTGGTGGTACTCCAGGGTCTATAGGCGGCGTAGAAACACTAGGGGATGCGCGTGCTTATAACGCATTTTTTGATTCAGAAACAGCCAATGGATTAAGCTCGTGGGTTAGCCAAGAGCCAAATGTAAAGAGTGCGTCGATTTCAAGTAACATATTAACTGTAAATCTTAACTCGCCAATTATATATCCACAGTTTACATTGGACATCGTAGCCGAAGAGGTCGGGATCTTCATAAGTACGGGTAAGCCGCAGGTTGACTGCCCAAGCAACTTCGATATAATAAGTGGAGACGAGAAAGACGTCCATGTAATACTGCAAAACATAGGTCAGGATAGTGGAAGTTTCAGCTACGGACTGAACTGCAATAGAGGGAGCTCAGTAGTATCACCAACCCCACCTAGGAACATAGTCGACGGAGGATCTTTAATAGTAAACGCCAGAATGGGACTAACTGTAGAGGAGGGGACCCAAACAGCATCATGCACATTCACAGCGACGGAACTAAATACGTTTGAAGAAGATACCTGTACATTCTCCTTTACATCGACGAAGCAGAATCAGTGTATTTCAGGAACTGCTTCGTGTGAAGACGGTAATAGTCAGCTGTGGACATGCTTGCCGGATGGAAGTTTCAGCAAGGTGGATTGTGGTTTCGGATGCGAGGCTTTTGAGGATAGTTCCAGATGTAGGCTACAGCAAAATGAAATATGCGACGACGGTATAGATAACGATGGAGACACACTTATCGACTTAGACGATCCGGAGTGCGCAGGTGTACAGTGCGGCGCATGGGTGGAGATAGCAGGAGTAACGATAATCCCAGATTTATTCTGCATAATAAATAATTTCTTTTTAAAGTTCAGGATGATATTTTCAATTATTGCGGGTGTAATTGCTGGAGCCCTAGGAATCTCATACTTACTAAAATTCCTACCAAGGAAATCTAAAACTAAAACAAAGGTAATATCGTCGATAGTAGCATTCGTGTTGATCGGGGCTGCGATTTTCGTATTGGCTTTAATCTACTTCTGGTGGATAATCGCTTTCTTGGTTGTAGTCGGAGTAGCTAGGGCGATACTCCCAGGGGTTTAATATGGATTTTCTAGGTGGAATAACTTTTGAATCTTGGATCGCGATAACACAAAGCGTACCGTTCATTTTACTAATGATTGTAGTGTGGCTAGCTCCGATAGTCCTATATATAATAATAGCCTCAGCAGTACATGCTAGAACATCTTCAGGGAAGAAGCTGAGAACTCTTATGATACAGAGTCCGAACGCATGGATCCCAATTATGATCTGGTTCTTTTTCCAGTCGGTACTTATCTTACTCATAATGTTCCCATTTTGGATTAATTGGGTTTAAACTTTAAATAAATAGGCGACGGAAACTGAAAGGAGGCAAAATGACAAAAGCAACAATTGAAAAAAAGAGTAGGGTGGTTATAGGTATTCTTGCGCTACTGGCGTTAGGAACATTTTTAGCTACCACATTCGGATCTTCGTCAGGCGTTCTAACACTTACGATAGCAACAGGAATCATGTTGTCGGCGCTTCTTTTAATAGAATCGGCGATAGTAAGTTACATAAAGAAGGGTAAATATAAGGACTTCACATTTGGAGATATCGCAGTTTACCTTGGTGTCATCACCGGTGTAGCAGTATTAGTTTTCTCGATCTCATTAATACCGACGATAGGAGAAGTAATACCAGCGGCTATAACGAGCTTCACAACGACATTCGCTAGGATAATCGCGAGTATTGCAGTAGTAGTTACGGCAATATTCATCTTTACTCCGAGATTCGATTAATTTTTATTTTTTTTATTTTTTTTATTTTTTTTGAACGAAAATTCAGAAACAGTTAAATTTAAATAATAGGTAAGTATAAAAGAGTATGGCATTTTGGATATTAGAAGAGAGAGGGCACGGTAAATTCAAGCATCTCGTACCGAAGAGGATTAGCGCAAAAAAGGCAGAGAGCCTCGGTGATGATTCCGTATTTAACGGCAGGGAAGAAGCCCAGAGAAAATCAAAGCAGATGCGGGAAAATTAAAATTTGAATAAAAGTTCAAAAAACAAACATTTAAATACTAAAACATCTTGGTAAAATCAATGGAAAGAAAAAACATCTACATGACGCTGACCCTATTATTGTCTTTGGTACTCGCAACAACTATGGTAAGCGCGGCAGTTACTTTTGTTTCACCTTTAACAGCCGGAGACACGATTTCTGGAAGCTATCTTTTCAACATTACGACAGCCCTGGTAGAGCCGGCAAACTGTAGCTTCGCCACAACTGCGGATGGAGTTTTCAACGTGACCCTAAATGACACAGCCGAGGACACAGTTTTCAATGTTACAATCGATTCTACAGCCCTAACAGATGCCGAGGACACAACCCTAACAGTAATCTGTATAAACGAAACTCTAGACACAGAGACTAAAACATTGGTGATTAATGTGGACAATACAGACCCGTCCTGCTCATATAATATCGATAGGGACGTCGTTGAGTTTCAGGACGGTATCGGGATAGTAACGACCCAAGCATCTACTGACACCACTGATCTAACATACGCATGGATATTGTATACAAGCGATGGAACCCAAGCAGCAACATCTACGGATGCCTCGCCGACTTTCTTGGGAGATGATTTTAACTCGATAGACGAATATACTTTAGAATTAATAGTTACGGACGAGGCGAGCGCGACAGATGCTTGTACAAATCAGTCAATATTGGTTAAGGGCGCAAACGGAGATGTGGCAGCAGCTGTTGCGGCAGAAACATTTATGGAGGAGAACAAGACAGGTCTCCTTATCAGTGGCGGTGTCATTGTCGTACTCTTGTTAGGATTGGTAGGAATACTATTCATAACAAAGAAAAATTAAGATGGCAAAAGGATTAAAATGGTTTTTCGGTTTCTTGGTAATTTTATTAGTGGATTTAGCGTTGATAGACCAGGTGGCAACGAGAGTCTTTAATTTCGATCTATTGTTGTGGCTAGCATTCGGAAGCGTACTTACGTCTCAAGTATACGCCTGGATCGTGGCTGTTATCGGTTTCTTCGGACTAATAGCAATACTAGGGACGATGATGTACGGTTCGAAAAGAAAGTAAGTATTTCTCGGAACGGACCTTATTGAATAAAAATTCAGAAAACGGCTTTGCCCATTAAGTAACTCTTGCCTAAAAAGTCCTATCATTCAACAAAAGTATTTTTTACCCTTTCAGACTTAATAAAATACAATGTCCAAATGATGGTAAAGATTAACGGATTGCCAAAATAGAGGTCAGATTCTAATACAAGTCCTAAGTTAGATAGGATATATGGGGTTATAAGAAAGTATAAAACATTAAACCAGAAGGTTGCTATAGCCCAATATGGAGCCGTTTTTATTTTATTAAATAAAAGAAACATTGTGAATCCAGACAAGAATATAAGAACAATATCCAGTAAAATAAAAATACCTAACCCATTCATAGACAAAGAAATTATTCCGAGAACATCTAATATAGTAATAGAAAAAATAATAACTAGATTAATTATTGGAATAATTAACCATCCACCTAAGCCCTTTATCTTCTTAGTCGGTTAGTATTATCTTGTTATTATAATAAGAAAAGGTATTATAATAAAATAGTAATAAAATGAAAACACAAAAACAAACAGACTGGAAAACTCTTAATCGAGAACAACGGGGAAAGCTAATTTTTGAGAATGGCAACATAAGAGAAACCCCTCACGGATGGAGAGTCATTTCTCAATCTTCAAGAGCCAAAAGTTATCTTGTAAAATTTAACAAACATCAACCTAAGTGCAGTTGTCCTGATTGCACAACAAGAAAAGGGATTAAATGCAAACACATCTACGCAGTAGAATTTTATCTCAAACAAAGGATTAACGCAAAAGGAAATTTAGAAGAAACTAAAGGAGTAAAAATAACTTACTCTCAAAAATGGTCTGCTTACAATAAATCTCAAACAAACGAGAAGTTAATTTTTATGAAACTATTAAGAGATTTGTGCGACCAAATAGAACAACCTAAATATAATTTTGGAAGACCAACTTTACCATTTTCGGATATGCTGTTCTGTATGGCTTACAAAGTTTACTCCACTCTTTCAGGCAGAAGATTTATGAGTGATTTAAAGATTGCTAAAGAGATGGGGTTAATAGAAAAAGTCCCACATTATAATTCAATGTTTAACTTTTTCAATGATGAGAATATGAAACCATTGATTTCAGAACTAATAACATTAAGTTCTCTACCGCTTAAAGAAGTCGAGAAAGATTTTGCTGTTGATAGTTCAGGTTTTTCTACTTGCAGATTTACTCGATGGTTTGATTATAAATGGGGCAAAGATAAGAAACAGAGGATTTGGTTGAAGGCTCATATCTGCACGGGAGTAAAAACAAACATTGTAACTGGAATAACAATCACCGAAGGAGAATGTAACGATAGCCCACAACTAAAATCATTAGTTGAGCAAACGGCGGAGAACTTTAATTTGAGAGAGGTATCGGGAGATAAGGCTTATAGCGGTAAAAAGAATTTGGCTATAATTGAAGAAAACGGGGCAGTTCCTTTTATCCCATTCAAATCTAGCGTTACTGGAAGAAACCCTAAATATTCTATTTGGAAAAAAATGTATCATTATTTTTTATATCGGAATGAAGAATTTTTAGAACACTATCATAAAAGGTCGAATGTCGAGACAACATTCCATATGATTAAAGCTAAGTTTGAGGAAAGATTAAGAAGTAAATCACAACTTGCACAGACTAATGAATTGTTGTTGAAAGTTTTATGTCATAATTTATGTTGTGTCATTCAATCAATAAACGAGTTAGGGATTAAGGCGGAGTTCTGTATTGAGGAAACTAGAGAGATTAAATCGGATAAAAGGATTTTAATTCCTGCCCAAAAAGTAATGTCTAATTAGGACTTAATAGGCAAAGCCTCAGAAAACCAAAGTTTTATATAATAGGTTTCTGTAGGCTGAGTATGACCAAATTTAAAAAAAAGGGCGTCTTAGTGTCAGGGCTGCCGATAAAAGCAAAGTGGAAAGGGCTAGTTCTCGGGATTATAATATTTTTACTGATATTGAACATAACGCTACCTCAATTCTTTGATGCCTTGAGTTATCCAGCGAATGGCTACGTTAGCATTATTCTAATAATATTGGCAGTAGTGATAAGTATTGGATCGTATGCGACAGAGAGCGTCGTAATTGCGATAGCAATACTTTTGATAGTTAGTAACCTATGGGATTTTGCAATTCACGACTTCAGTTCATTAAGGACGCAGATGTTATTCTGGAGTATAATAGTGCTAATATTCGAACTAACATTCGGGAAAATAGGGATTATACATCTGGTAAGAATATTGAAGAATCAGTTCGGGGTGAGCGAATAATGATTCTCCCACACGCTAAAGCATGGGGTATCAAAGCTTAGAAATATGGTAAAACAAAAAGAAAACGTAAGGTATTTAAACTTAGAAGTCATTGAAAGGAGGTATCTAAAATGGTAAAAAACAATCCTTATAAAGTAGCTACTTTGGTTCTAGCAGTTTTTTTGGCTGTTGGGTTGATTACTGGATTTATTATTCTTGGTAACAATAAGAGTCCAGTAACTATAGAAGACAAAGAAGATTTTTGTTTTTCATCACAAATGAGTGATGCGGAGGATGTTTGTAGAGCACATGGATGTAATGGGGGAGCAAGATATTTTAATTTACAGCATAAGGGAGCATCCAGTTCAGGTTATAAAGTTGTATTAAATTGTAAAAATACAGACGATTCAGATTGTTTATCTTTAGTATGGGATAACTCAATGCAAATCCACTAAGCCATTTTCTAAAAAATTAATGATTTCTAAATTAAATTCGGAGAAAGCAGTTAAGACTTGTGCAACCAAGCACGTCATTCCTCCCAAGTCTAAAGACTCGGGTATCCTGCCTAATTTTACATGAAAGCAGTAAATAGATTAATCTCGGGCGGCGCGTCGCTAATTCTTGTAATCTCTGTCGCAATCCATATGGTCTCACTAAATTCAATCAGGAGGATTGCCAGCCGGCAATTCGGGGGATAGTATGGCAAAAGATAATTTTAAGATCGTAGGAGTGACAATAAGCTTGTCCTGGATTTCACTTATACTCCTAGCAATATTTATCAAGGCGCTGGGTGTCTTGTTTAATGATTTTTTCGTGGAACACGCTATGGCAATATTAATAACAAGCGGATTATTGGTATTGCTGCTTATTGTAATTGGCGCAATATCACTGACGTCAATAATGGGAAAGAGGTAGCCCGCATGAAAAACCAAAAAGCATACGCAGTATTTCTGTTCTTTCTTTTTAGTCTAGCATTCGTTTCTGCGACGTGCACCGTAACTTTTGATAAGGATTCTTATCTTCCATCTCAGGTAGTTACAGCAACGATGACATGCTCTGCGGTTAATGAAAAATTGGATGCTTACACACTTAACTGGACTCAAAACGGGACGATTCAATTGGAGTTAGACACTGGGACCACACCTTCTTCGGTAAATACGCCTTTTTATGAAACTTATGTTTTAGCCAATGATTTTTATGGAACGATAAATGCCACAATGACAGGAGGAGATACAGAGGGAGATGATGGCGCAACTGTCGCCGGTTCAAGCTCGAATAGTTTAGTTATAAATCAAACTGATTTTTCACCAGACAGTTATATCGGTAAATTATTCTCATTAGAATATACGGTAAAAGATGAAAATGGAAAATTAATTAGTAATGCGCATTGTTTTACTTTCGCTACAGATAATAATAATGCTCCCGTGCAAGTTTGTGGTGAATCTTATTCTCATAACGGAAGAGGAACCTGCTCGGGATTGCTATCTCCTTCTCTAAATGAAGGGGAAGAATATATCGCTAGGACAAGATGTAATTGTGGAGTTGGCGATAATGCCTGCTTTGACGAAGACGGAAGTGTAGTTAATTTAAGCACCGGCTCGACAACGACCCCATTTACCGTCAGTTCTTGGCTTAACGTTAATACTGTAGTCGACCAAACAAACTATTTTCAAAAAGAGGAAATTGTAATTTGTGTTAATTTAACAAATCCAACATATAGTTCGAACATACCAGTTAATATTTATCACCAAATTAGATGCTCTTCTGGGACAGATAATAGCGGCGATTTAGATAGAACATTAATTATAAGTGATGATGATGATCCAGATGACAGACAAGCCGACATTGGGACCACCCAAATGCAATGTAAAAGATTTGTAGTTCCAGAGCCAAGATATTTGCAAGGTAAATCCTCTCAGTGTTACGCATCTACTAATGTTTGGGTAGTAAATGATATGAAGGACGAGATTTTCAGTTATACGACCATCTCTCCAGTTTTTAACATAACATTAAGTGATTTGCAATTACAACCAGATTGGCAAAGAGAAAGTGAATACTCTTGGGAAACTTCAATTAACCTAAGTGCTGATAGCTATCGAGATTATAGCGGAGCTGGAAATGCAAATATAGATATTAGAATAGACAAAGTTGAATCTTTTATTCGAAGTTATAAGCAAGATATACTACCAGAAATAGAATTTAATAATTTCTTAATTTCAAGATACATCAAAAATATCACCACAACGTATTGTAATGGAACTACAATCTCTTCTGGAATAGAAATAAATGATGATGGTCATCTAGAGATAGAGTTAAGGGATGTCGGAATATCTAACGACGGAAAAAATTGTTATAATGTTACTATGAACCTAAATGATTTTGAGGACAGGCAATCCAACGCCCTCGAGTCTTCACTCCCATTTTATAATAGAAGCGCAACCGCTCTAGAGGGAATCGAAAACAAAACCGGAACTTTCCATCTAGATGTCGAATGCCCGGTAGAGGCTCCAACCGGAGAGGAGATGGATTGCGCGATAACGGCATACATCGAAGAAGATCAGCTGACGGAAAAAGAAGTCGATTTCACATGTTATATATCAGTAAACGGAAGTAGGCTAAGTTCTCTAAATTTTAACCAAATGATAACAAGGACCTCACAGACCTTCCATAGAAAATTCTTAGTGCCAGATAGCCTAGCCCCAGGAGACCAGCACACGTTGCAATGTGAAGCAGGATATTATAACTTGGGAAGTAGAACAGATACTTTTTACGACACTTTTCTAGTGATAGACCAGAGAGAAGGAGACGAGGGAGTAGCAGGAACAACGACGCTGCCGGAAGTAACAGACGAGAGAGGAGTCTTCGAAAAGATAACAGAGAAAATAAAAGAAATAAAAGACGAGGGTTTGCCTTTTTATATCAATCTGATAATAGGCGGGGTAATATTGTTGTTGTTTATCTTCCTAATAATTTTACTGATAGCAGTCATCAAGAGAAGGAAAAAGAATTCTGGTTAGAACAAAAGGTTTATATAGTATTAGTGCTAAGTATTATTAGTTAGTATAGATAAAATGTCAGAAAACAAAAAGAGGATAGAAGATTTATTGAAAGAGAATCCTAGGGGATTAACTATACAAGAAATATCTGATGAATCTAAGCTAGCGAGAAACACAGTAAAAATAATTCTAGTAGAATTAAAGGGAGAAGACAAAATTGAGATACGAGAAATAGGAAAAGCTAAGTTAAATTACTGGAGGGGTAAAATATGAAATTAAGAGCAGTAGTATTGTTTATAATGATAGTTTGGAGCGCCAGTTTGCACTGGGTAGAACTTCTCGGGAGGGTGACGCCGTACCCACTATATCCTGTGTTCCCGCTAGCTGGAACGGTCAGTTATGATCTATTCTGGACGCTATTCTGGACGCTGGCTGCCGTAATAATGCTAACACTACTAGGATCGGGGACGGTAGTTAAGACAAAGAACGTGACCGAAACCCACATCCACCAGGACAGAGAAGAGATCGCGAGGCTAAACAAAGAGATAAAGGAGTTGAGGGATGGGAAAAAAGGAGAGTGATTCGCCTGAAGAGTTTGAAAGGGGAAGGGCAGCAATAAAGGATATCTACTCCGATCTAGAAAAAGCAGCAAAAATGAATCCGGACATCTATCTGATGCCGACGGAGTTATATAATAAGATTTTGAAAAAGCTGGGGCATACGGGGGACAGAATAATAAAGCAAACCGGATCCCTAAAAAGACATCTAAAAGAGAAGCAAGCGCAGCGAAGGAAAATCAAGGAGCTAGAGGCTAAGATCAGAGAATTAAACAAGAAAATTACGACAAATGGGACTCGAGCAAGTTGAGAAGGTAAGATCCGAAGAAAATATGGTGGTCGTAAGCTACTCAGGCGCAGAATGACTCTATCGACGTTTGGAGGCGCTCTGGGGATGCTTCTTCTGGCGTTTATAGCATTCATAGGTGCTCACAAATTTATTAACTATTTCAGATCTTTAAAGGATAAAGGGGAGGGAAGAGGATGCTACAAAAAGTAGAAAACATTGAAGCGGCGTATAAGGAGGTGGTGAGGTACATGATGAGAAGAGGACACAAGATAATATCCACAACGGAGATAAATCTTTCTAGATATATGCTGTTAAGGACGGACGAGTCGTTCTTCCTGGTCATGTTCAAGAGGGAGTTTTTTAGAAACTTCGGAATACAATTCAGAAATATGGGGGCAAGCGGAATGGGCGAGTCCGTCAACATAACGGAGCTCAAATACGCGGCAGCCAATGGAGCCAAGGACCTTATATTCATATACCCAAACGGCGCGATCTACACCATAAGCATTTCAGATTTTCTGATGAAGTCATATGAATGGAAAAATAAGGAGAACAAGGAAGTCAGAAGCGTCAGTATCCATGAATTGAAGAGGGAGAACCCTGAATCTGCGAGTGTAAGCCCTAGAAAAAGTACCCGGATAATAGAAAGAGCACCGGAACTGCAATATACCCTAGACGGAGTAATGGCATCGTCTGGAACTATCAATAAAGCGTCGTTGGGAGGGAAAGATGAGTGAAAAGAACATTTCAGTTAATCTAATCTACTGGGGATTACAGCATTTAGTTTGGGTGATTGACAAATTAGGGTATGATTACATGGCTGATTGGAGAAATCAAATGTGTCAATGGATGATAGAATTAGAAAAGAAATATAAATGGGTTGGAGAGAATCAAAGGTCTTGGGGTTCTTGCCCATGTGATTGTTCTGAAAGTGTCCATAAAGCGTCGAAAATTGGAGGTGGAGAATGAAGAAGGAGTACATAATTGAAGTGAGGGTAAATAATAATGCAAGAACTTTCCCAGAAATAATCGAAGAGATTAAGAATTCGATTATGGAATCAAGGGGAATTGAGGGATTAACAATTAGGAGTAAAAATGAACAATGAAATCAGATACTTCAGCATGTTCACCGGAGTCGGAGGATTTGAAGTTGGACTTGCCAATAGTGATAAAGAAACACCGGTCAAACGAAATAAGGAACCACGGGAAGATAGTCCCATGCCTAACCGAAAGTCACCAGCACATAGGGGGAGCCAACCCTCCAATGATAATAGCACGTGTGGGAAATCAGAACAAAATGAAGTTACAAAACATAAGTCCAACATTAAGGGGATTGAGCCGATCAGACAATGTTCCACGTTTACTTGTGTCGGAATGTCAGAGTTCAACAAATACTCCAACCAAGTCCTCAAGTTCAGATTCCCAAACATCAAAAACTGGGGAGACTGTACCAAAATCAATCCCGAA
>CAZWGF010000014.1:11958-15857 GCA_964633605.1 Candidatus Woesearchaeota archaeon | reverse complement strand
CAGAGTTCTCAGAGATTTCATAGAATTACAGAAGGTTTGACAAGAGATTTTTATAAAAGAATTGCAGAAGAAATGAAAAAGAATTTTTTTGAGCATCCTAAACTTAAAGGAATTTTGATTGGGGGGCCTATTCCAACAAAAGATGAATTTGTTGATGATGAATATATGACAACCCAATTAAGAGAAAAAATTATTGGAGTTAGAGACATTGGAGATACTTCTGAATCTGGATTAAAAGAGCTTGTTGCAAAATCTCAGGATATTTTAGCAAAGCAAGAAATTATTCATGAACAGAAAATGTTAGAAAGGTATTTTAAAACTTTAGGGGAAAAACCTGATTTGGCAACTTTGAAAGAACCTTTGACAAAACAAGCTTTGGATTATGGGGCTGTGGATGTTTTAATTTTATCTAAAGAGTTGAAAAAAGAGGATGTAAGTGATCTTAAGGATGTTGCAAATAATACTGGTGCAACAATTGAAATTGTTTCTAATGAGACAGATGAAGGAAAGCAATTTTTTAACTTAGGTGGGATTGGTGCTATTCTTAGATTTAAGATGGAAAAAGTACTTCAATAAATTCACAAAACTTTAAAACTTCTAGGTGTTTTTATTCTTCATGGTGAACTCAAAGACTATTGAGGATATTGAAGGGGCTAAGGAAAAAGAGGAATTAAAGAAGATAGAAGCGATTTTTTTTGTGTCTGGAAGATTTCTTAATATGCAAGAATTGGTCTCTCTTTCTGATTTAAATCCAATTATAATTCGTGAACTTATTGAAAAATTGCAGAGGAAATTTGAAGAGACTGAATCTGCAATGGAGATTGTTGAGAAGAGTGAAATGTGGAAAATGGATGTTAGGCAAGAGTATACTTATATTATTAATAAATTGGCAACAGGTTCTGCAGAGTTTTCAAAGGCAGAACAAGAGACTTTAGCAATAATAGCATTTAAACAACCAATTAAGCAATCTGTGATAATTAAGATTAGAGGAAATAAGGCCTACGATCATGTGAAGAAATTTGCAGATTTATCTTTGATTAGGAAAAAAAGGGAAGGCCATACCCATGAATTGAGTTTATCTGATGATTTTTATGATTATTTTAGTGTAGCAGATTCTGGCAACGTACTACAAGAATCTTTAAAAGAAGAGACAGACATTTTGAATATAGAACAAGAGAAAAAATAATGGAATTTATTCAAATAGTAATATATGCATCGATCTATCTTGGGTTGGTGGCAACAGTATTTTATGTTTTAAGTTATAATGCAGATAAGAAAAGAAATAAGCCTTTTTTTAAGGATTCTGAATTGCCTTTTGTAACAGTTATTATTCCTGCGTATAATGAGGAGAATTCAATTGCCAAAACAATTGAATCAATTAAAAATGCAGATTATCCAAAAAATAAATATGAAGTTTTTGTTGTTGATGATGGGTCTAAGGATAATACTTTCAAGATTGCAAAAAAATATCAAAGCAAATTAGTGAAAGTTTTTCATAAGGAAAATGGGGGTAAAGCTTCTGCTTTAAATTATGGGATAAAAAAAAGTAAGGGAGAATTTGTTTTTAGTATGGATGCAGATACTTTTGCTGATCCAAAAAGTATGAAGTTGATGATTAGATATTTCAAAAATCCTAAGGTTATGGCTGTGACCCCTGCTATGCTTATTCATAGACCTAAATCTATTTTACAAAGAATTCAACATGTTGAATTTTTATTAGGGTTATTTTTGAGAAAAACTTTTGCTGCCTTGAATGCTGTTTACATTACTCCTGGAGCTTTTTCTGTGTATAGAAAAACATTTTTTGATAAATATGGGGGCTATGATGAAGATAATATTACAGAAGATTTGGAATTATCTATTAGGATACAGTCTGAGGGTTATCAAGTTGAAAATTGTCCAGAAGCACCTGTCTATACTATTGCTCCGAGTAAATTTAAGGAACTTCTTATTCAAAGAAGAAGATGGTATTTTGGATTAATTAAGAATCTTATAAAATATAAACAAGTGATAAGTATGAAATATGGGGATCTTGGAACTTTTGTTATTCCGATTTCTTTGATAAGTATGTTTTTTGCAGTGTTTATTACAGCCTATTTATTCTTTAAAACAATTTTGAATGTTCAAAAAGAGCTTTTGTTTTACAAATCAATTGATTTTGGTTTTTCTGGTATTTTTAATCTTAATCTTCATGTTATTGAAAGGACGGCTTTTTTATTCCTTACAAATCCTACTGTGCTTTTTATTTTGTTTTTTGTAGCTATACTTGGATTTTATATTAGTTATGCTTCAAAAAAAGTTGGGGGCTTTAAGGGATTGTTTTTTGATTTACCTTTATTCTTTTTGTTTTTTGCAATCTTATTTGGATTTTGGTGGATAGTCTCTTTATTTTATTTGATATTTGTAGGAAAGATAAGTTGGAGATAAGGCAAAATATATAATCTCAAATATATAGGATTTAAAATGAAAGAAAGAAAAATTCAAAGCAAGGAAAGGTATTTGGCTGCGTTTATAATTGGAACACTAATTTTCATAATGATTTTTCTTTTTAGTTACTCTCTTTCATATTTAGAATTTCAGAGAATTTCAAATTTACAGGAAAATACAGCATATGAGATTTTTGAAGATAAACTTGATTATTCTCTTTTTGATGAAAAGGATTGCGATTCCACATATTCAAAAATTTCAGCAGATTTAGGTTTTCAAGGAAGAGTTATTGATGATTTGGAAAGGAAACTTGGAAAAGGGGATTCAGAGGTTTTGTTTAGAAAGAGATTTTATTCTTTAATTGAATTAGAGCATTTTGAATTTGTGAATATTTTGAATGATCAATGTAACCTTAATATCTCTACAATCTTTTTCTTTTATTCAAATAAGGCAAATGATCTTGAAAAAAGTGAGAAACTTGGAAGGCTTTTAGGAATTGTTTCTGAAAGAAGGTCTAATTTGGTTATTTATTCTTTTGATATTAATTTAGAGAGTGATTTGGTGGATAAGTTAGAGAATGAATATGGTGTGGAAGAATCAGGAACTTTGGTATTTGGAAATGGAGATAAGTTAATTTCTCCCCAAAGGATATCTGAAATTGAAAACCATCTGGATTAATGTGTTGTTTTTAGCATACAAATCTTAAAAAAGAGATTTGACTGTATTTTTTCATGGAATGTGTTGTGTGTGGTGCTTCAGGAGATAAAGTTTTTTTGATTGATGTAATCTCTGATGAAGGAATTTCAAAGATTTGTAAAAAGTGTCAACAGGAGGAAAGTTTACCTTTAGTTAAGAAAAGTGTTTATTCTGAAGATACAGGAGATTATGGTGAAAGAAAACAGAGTGTCTATGAGAGACTTTCTAGGATTTCAGGAGTTGATATGAATAAAAATGATGTTTCAAAAGTTAATGAAGATTTGCAGAAACAAGAGAGTAATTTAAAAGATATTGTAAAGAAAAATTTTGAAGTTAAGATTAAGGAATCCCCAAGGGATACCCAAGGAGGGCACAAGAACCTGCAAGCAGGTGACTCTGGTGAGCCTAAACCAGTTGTTCGTAACGATTTGATTGATAATTTTCATTGGATTATTATGCGTGCTAGGAGATCAAAGAAATTAACTCAAGCTCAACTAGGAGAAAGAATTGAAGAACTAGAGGTTGCAATTCATATGGCTGAAAAAGGTGTTCTTCCAGAAGGATATGTTCTTGCTAGGAAATTGGAGAATTTTTTGAGCATTAGAATTGTTAAACAACAGGTAGAAGTTTTAAGAAAACTTCCTGAAAAAATTGAAACTTTTGATGACAATACCACGAAATCTTTGACAATCTCGGATTTAAAGGAAATGAGAAAAAAGAAAGAAATGGAACTTTTTAAACCAGAAAAATGGTCAGAGGAAAAGATAGGGGATGAA
>CAZWGF010000014.1:0-11858 GCA_964633605.1 Candidatus Woesearchaeota archaeon | reverse complement strand
CCCTGAACCGAGTAGGTCTGAAAGAACATTTTTATGATTTAAGAAGAGCTTAAAATGTTTACTAGGGGCAACCGAAGACTTTTTAAATAGATTTTGATGTTTCTTATTATGGAAATAGATATTATCAAAAGTTCAAAAGATGAAGTTGAAGTTAGAATTGAAAGTTTGACTCTTGTAGAAATTTTACGTGAATATTTGAACAAAGATTCTTCTGTGACATTTGCAGCTTGGAAAAGAGAACATCCAACTGAAAATCCAATTCTTGCAGTAAAAACAAAAGGAAAAACAGCAAAGAAAGCAATTAGTGATGCAGTTACAGCCATTACTAAAGATTTAGATAAGGCTGCTGATGATTTTAAGAAGATGAAGTAATCAATTAATTTTTTCTATTTTAACTGCACAACTCTTATAATTTGGAGTATATGTTTGTTTATCGAATTTTGGAGGATATAGCAAATTGACTAACATTTCTGGGTAATGGAATCTTGTAGCGATAATTCCTTCTGAAGTTTTTTCTGAAATTCTTGCTATTGCTTGAATTTGGCCATTTTTTGAGCTTATTTTTATTTTATCTTTATCTTTTATTTTAAATTTTGTTGCATCTTTTTTATTTATGTAGGCATGACATTTATCTTCATCTAGCCTTGTTAATGTTTTTGATTGACCTGTTATTTCTGAAGTTAGAAATTGTTGCATGTCTCTAAATGTTGTTAAGATTAAACAATATTCTTTTGTTGTTTCACATTCTTTTCCAAGGTATTTTTCTGGAAAGAATTTTTTATGTTTGATTTCTTTTTTAGCAAATACATCTTCTCCAGAGTAAACTTTGTCTGGATTCATGTCATTATAGCTGGGAATTGCTTGAGTTATTTCCTTGAAGATTTCTTTTTGATCTTTGTAATTGAATAATTCTGGTTTATTGAATTTCTTTGCAAGAAGTTGAGTTATTTTTAATAAATCTGGATTTTTTATTTTGATTACTGGATCTACATTTCTTATTCTTTGTTCCCCGTTTGTAATTGTTCCATTGCTTTCAAAAAGAGCAGGAATTGGTAGAATAACGTCTGCGAATTTTGAGGTTATGTTAAAATAGGGTCCCAGGTAAACAATGAATATTTTTCTTAGGGTTTTGTGAACATTGTTTAGGTCTGGCATTGATTGTGCTGGATTGAATTCTGTTAGAAATGCAACTTTGCAGGGTTCTAATAAAAGTGCTTTGACTAAATTTCCATTTGGTTTTTGAAGTTTTGTTTTCCAAAGTTTATTTAGAATTTTTGTGTCAGCAGCAAATATATCTCCTGAACCCTGAACATTTATTTCTCCCCTTAAAGTCATTATATGTGCATTTTGTAAAAGAACTAGGTTCAGTAGCGAGTGAATATTTCCCATTGAATTTAGGTGTTGAGTGAAATTCATTCCATGGAATACTCCCAGGGTTTTTGATTTTGAAAGTATTTCACATGCCTTTAGAAAATCTTTTTCTTTTATTCCGCAAATTTCTGAAACATATTTTGGGGTATATTTTTTGACTGTTGTTTCTAATTTTTTATACCCATTTATCTTTTTTGCATTTTTATCAAAAGATTTTTTCTGAATTAAATAATTTAATATGCCATTCATTAGTGCTACTTCAGAACCAGGTTCTACTTCTAGGAAAACATCCCCAAATTTTGAAGTGAGATTTAATAATGGTTGGGCTGAGATTATTTTTAGGTTCTTTTTTCTTTTTAGTATTTTATTCCAGAAAACAGGATAGGTTACTGCTGGATTTGAACCAATTATGAATAAAGTGTCTAATTTATCTAGGTTTGAAATTTTTGTTAAGTTTGATGCGCCTAAACAATCATTTACTCCTTGAACAGTTGAGATGTGGCATAGTCTTCCACAACAAGAATCCATGTTGTTTGTTTTGAAAAGTTCTGTCCCCAATTTGTAAATTAATAGGTTGTCTTCGTTTGTTATTTTTCCAGAACCATTTAAAAAAATGTCTTTTGGATTTGTTTTTTTAACTTTTTGATAAATTTTATCTATTGCTTGTGTCCAAGTTGCTTTTACTAATTTATTATTTTTTCTTATGTATGGGGAAGTTATTCTGTTTTTGTTAAAGACTTCATTTATTGTCAATCCTTTTATGCAAGGTTTCCCATCACTAATATCATCGCTTGGAACTCCGGATATTTTGATGATTTTATTATTTTCAATATGATAGTTTAGTTTACAGCCACAGCCACAATAAATACACGAACTTATCACCTTTTTCATGTTGATATTAATGATGTTGGGCTTTTATAATTTTCTTGATTACAACAATCCTTATTAATCTGTATTTTATTTTGATTTTATGTCAGGAGAAAAGATATCAACTGGTAGTTTTGATTTGAATAATGCTTCACAAAGTAAAAGCAGTTCAACGTTATCCAAATTAACTAATGAAAAAATTTCAACGGGTAGTTTTGATTTGAATAAATGGTTGTATGGGGGTTATGAGAAAGGAGTTATTACAATGATTGCTGGGCCTCCTGGTTCGGGAAAAACCAATATGGGAATTTTAGCTGCATGTAGTCAAGCAAAACATGGAAATAAAGTTATTTTTGTAGATACAGAGGGAGGATTTTCAGTTGAGAGGGTGAAGCAGATTGTTGGAGAGAAGTATGAAACTATTTTGGAGAATATTATTTTATTAGAACCTACTAATTTTGAAGAACAACAAAAGTCTTTTGTTAAATTGTTAGCTACAATCAAAAAGGAACATGTGGGATTAATTGTGATTGATAGCATGGCCATGCTTTATCGTTTGGAATTAGGGAATGCCTCAAAGGATGAAGATGAAGTTAAAGATGTGAATCGAGAAGCTGCAAGGCAGATGAGAGTTCTTGCAGAGATTTCACGTAGACAAAATATCCCAATATTAATCATGAATCAAGTTTATGGAGGATTTTTGTCAGAAGAAGATTGGAAAAATGGTGTTGAACGTGAGATGAATATTGTTGGAGGGGATTTGTTTAAGTATTGGAGTAAGTGTATTATTGAATTGAAAAATAATTCTGGTCGTAGAAAAGCTGTGTTGTTAAAGCATAGAAGTTTGCCTGAAAAAGAAATGAGTTTTGAGATAAAGAATGAAGGTGTTTTTAGAAAAGGTTGGATTTAGACTTTTTTAATGAACCAATATTCTTTATTTTTATCTATTCTTTCTTTTGTGATATTTTTGCCAACTTCTACCTGGTGTTCTTGAATCATTGGTCTTGGGAAACCTGTTGGTTGCATCTTATATTTTTTAGAATAACTTACTTTTGCTTCTAAAGATATTTTCTCATCATTTAATTTTCCTTTTAGAGTATATTTCATAGATGCTATATCGTACATGGAATTCATACCATCCCTAATGGTTGTTTGTTTTAAGTAAAAATGATTTTTATTATCTATTCTAACTACAACTCCTTCTTTTGCATCTTCTATTTTAAAGGAGTTTCCTAATTTATTTTTTTCACAGAATTTTTTTGCAAGGTCATCTTCATAAATAAATGCTCCCCCATAGATGTCCATTATTTCTCTTGTTGTTTCGAATTCTTTTTTCATATTTTTTTAACTCATTTTTTATTTATAAGAATTATCGTATTGGAGTATTACAATAAATTATATATACTTCAAATATTTTGACTAATTATGGCCTGCCTTAGAATACACCCCATTACCGGAGAATTACTAAATACTAGAGCTTACGAATTAACAACTATTGCTTATGAACGTATGACTCCAGAACAAATAGAAATGTCAGAAAAAAGACCATTAGAAGTTTCTATTAATTGGTGTAGGGAAAGAAATAAAGAGATTGCAGCATGGGAAGAATCTCAAAGAATGTTAATAAAAAATGACACTACTCCTTATGCGAAGAGTTTAGCATAATCTTTTCCACTCATTTTTTACCTATAAGAATTATTGTTCTTAACCATTAGATTTATTAATTGATTTTTGTAATTAATATTATTAAAGGGGGTATTAAAAAAAAGATGTGTAATTGTAAAGCTACGGAGATTATTCTTGGAGTAATCATTTTGGTTTTTGCTATGTGGGATTCAACAATTAGTTGGTTGCCTTCGGGTACTGTGATAATTGTTGCTGCAGCACTTATTGTTGTTCATGCATTGGGATGCAAAGATTTATCTTGTACTCCAAAACCTGTAAAAGCAAAAGTAAAAGCAAAATCAAAAGTAAAGCCTAAGCGTAAAAAAAAGAGAAAGTAATTTTGTTTTTAGGAACTTTGTCCTGAGTTTCATTTAACTTTTTTTTTATTCTTTAATTCCCTTCTTGTTCTGACGCCTTCCTTTGGACCTACTCGGTTAGGTGATGTTTTTTCTTGTATTCTTCAATTCTTTCTTTGTTAGTTTCACATTCGTTATTGAAACAAAATATCCAAGGTTTTCTTCCGAACTTCAAGGCCATCATTAATGGGAATCCACATTTTTCACAAAGTTTTTCTGTTTTCTTTATTGTTCCATTTGGTGGAAGGGAGTAGGTTGTTTTACATTCGGGATAGGCATCACATGCAACAAAATGTCTTCGTGTTTTTTTAGAGTAGGTTATTGCAAGATTTCCTTTTTTACATTTTGGACAAAGGCATAATTTATTTTCTATTTTTTCTTGTTCTCTGTATTCTAGGTTTGCATTCAAAAGTTCATTTCCTATTTCTTTTTCCTTTTTTTCAAATTGTTTTGCAATTTTTGTAATTGTTTCTTTTGCATCATCAATAATTTTCTTTTTCTTCTTCTCTAAACCTTTTTTGGATTCAACTATTTCATTCATTTTACTTTCAAAGTTCCTTGTTAATTCTTCGTCTATGATTATTGGAGAATGTTTTTCAAGAGTGGTTATTAATGACATTCCTAGCGGAGTAGCTTTGATACTTTTGTCTTTGATGTAATTTCTGTTATAAAGTGTTTCAAGTATTGATGAACGAGTTGCTTTTGTTCCTAAATTCTTTTTTTCAAGTGCTGTTATGATTGAAGCAGGAGAATATCTGTTTGGGGGCTGTGTTTCTTTTTCTTCTGTTCTCGAATTTGTAATTTCCATTTCATCTTTTGCTTCTGGAAGTTCTATTTCCTTTAATTTAGAAGGATAAATTTCCATCCATGCTTTTTTCCTTACTGAAGAACCCGATGTGCTGAATGTTAATGCATTAACTTTTACTGAAATTCTTTTTTTATCAATAATAGCATCATCACAGAAAAGAGATAGGAATCTTTTTACAATTAATTCATATATTTTTTCTTCATCTCCTGAAAGTATTTTCTTTTCTCCTGTTGGATAAATAGATGGGTGTGCTGGATCTGTTTTTTTACCTTCAATTGGTTTATCTTTTGTAATAAGTTTTGCAACTTTGTATCTTATTTTTAATTTGTCTAATATTTCTTTGTAACCTATTTCTTTTGGAAGTTTTTGGGAGGATGTTCTTGGATAAGATATTAATCCGGCAAGATATAATGATTGTGCTGCTCTTAATGTGTTTGAGGGAGTTATTCCATGGAATTTGTAGGCTTCTGTTTGAAGTGTTGTTAAATTAAATGGGGGGTTTGGAGGAAGAATTTGTTTTGTTTCTTTTGTTTCTGGGTTTACTTTTTTTCCAACAAGGTCTTTGAATTTATCAAGTTCTTTTTCATCGAAAATATCTTTTGTGTATTTTAATTCTATTTTTGGTTTTTCAATTGTAATGAAAGCTTGCCAATATGTTTCTGATTTGAATTTTTCAATTTCTCTTTCTTTTTGGACAATTAGGTTTAATGCAGGACCTTGAACCCTTCCAATTGACATTATTTTGAATTTACCTGTTGTTTTTATTGCATTCATTAATGCTCTTGATAAATTTATTCCATAGAACCAATCTAAGTAGTGTCTTGTTTCTCCTGCAATTGCTTGCCCCCATTCCAGGGTTGGAGATTTTTCTTCATAGGCTCTATCTAGTTCTTTATCTGTTAATGTTGAGAATTTCATTCTGTTTGCATCTTTTTGATTACAAATAAATCTTACAATGTTTAATCCAATAACTTCTCCTTCAATATCAAAATCTGTAGCTACTGTTAATTTTCCTGCATTTTTTGCAAGTTTGAGTAATGCATCATAATATCCTTTTGTAAAGTCTTTTTTGTTTGCTAAATAGTTTGGAACCCAATCTATGCTGAATATTGGAACCTCTGAACCAGGAACAGTTTGTTTTAATGTGAATAGGTGCCCAACTGCACTGGCAACGATTATTTTTTCTCCTTTTCTATCTACTTCATAATAGGGTATTTTTCCAAGGTCTTTTCTTACTGCATTTCCGAGTGCAGCAGAAATTTTTAGTGCTGCTTGGGGTTTTTCTGTGATGATTAATTCATAACCCTTATCTTTAAGAGTAATGTCTGGAACTTTGTATTTCACATTTTTTGTGGTTGTTCTTTTTTTAGAAGCTTTTTTCCTTCCTTTGTTGGAGGATGTTTTTCTTTTAGAATATTTTTTTCCTACGCCTTTAGGTGATGCAGGTTTTTCAACAATTTCTAAGGATTTTTTATCTGGTTGATTATAGGTTTTTTCAACAGATGCTTTATTTTCTACTTCTGTTGAAGGGGATTTTACTGGGATTTCAATTGATTTTTTTAAGAAATCTTTTTTCGGAGTAGATGTTTTCTCTTGTTTTTCAGTTGTTTTCTTTGAATCTTCTGCATTTACAGGGGAATAATTCTCTATACTCTTTTCTTCATGTGTTTTTTGAAGCAGTTTAGGCATATATTTAGTAGGGATTAGAAGTTTTTATAAGTTTTTTGTGTTTGGAAGTTTTGATTTATCAATTGTCCAGTATTTTAAATGGGGTTTGTCCATCCAAGAATGAAATTTAATATCAATTCTTCCTTTGAAAAATATTTCCATTAAATGATTATCCCATACAGCTCTTAGATATGATCTTTTTGGTTTGGGAAACGTGGGGTCATATGGGCTTGTTAGTCCTGCGGGTAAATGCATGCTCCCATCCGTATGGAATCTTTCATATGCTATTGAAAATCCTTTATGAGTATCTTTTAATGGAAAGTGGAAAACTTCTTTTTTGTCAATAAGTAGATATAAGCCATTTTTATTTTTTTTAAAATCAAGTGATTTTCCTTCAAGCATTTCATTGACTTTTTTTGTTCCACCATATGAGCCCACCAATCTTATGAAAAGTTGATCTGATTCATAATTATCTATGCATGTTCTTAGATGTTTGTAATCTAATTTGTGTGGCATCCAGTGTTGATCCATTTTTTTGTTAAATTTTGAAAATCTTTCCCTTTTTTCCAACGTTAATTATTTTTGTTTTTCCTTTTGTTTCTTGGAATCCTTCTCCTTCATGGATATGTCCGTGAATTAATATATCTGGTTTGAATTTCTTTACTGCTCTTGCGATTGCTTTGCTTCCAGACATTTCTCCTCCAAATTCAGATTTGCTTCCCTCAGGATGTTCATGGGTTATCATTATTTTTTTTGGTTTGTCTTTTACTTTACTAAATCCTTTTTCAAGCATTTTGAACATATTTTTTTCACTGATCACTGGCATTGGTCCTATTTGGGTTGCTCCTCCTGCTCCGAAGATTCCTAGATCTCCTTTTGAAAATGAATATCCATGAAGATTTTTTGAACCTTTGTATGTATCTGCTAGGAAATCAATTGTTGCTGGAGATTCATGATTTCCAGGTAAGATAAAAACTGGTTTTTTTGTTTTGACAAATGGTCCTAAAAGATTTTTTGTTGAGATTTCAAAACTTGTTAAATCTCCTGTTATTAAAATTAAATCTACATCTTCTTTTTTTGCCTTTGCTGCTAATTTTTTTACTAATCCTGTGTCCCCATGGATGTCTCCCACTGCAAATATTTTTGTTTTCTTTTCCATCTTATTGTTATTAATTGGGGTTTTTGGTTAATAAGTTTTACTTATAAATCTTTCTAACCATTATGTTAGAAAATATATTTCGGAAAGGTTTATAAGGAATATGTCGTCTGAAATATATACATTTAAACATGTACTTCAAAAAATGAAAGACAACTTTGATATCTTTTTTAGAAGAAAGCCAGCTCTTATGTTGGTCTCTTTGAAAAAGAATACGCGGATGAGGTATGGAAGTATTTTGGCTAAGGAAGTAGATTGTACTTATAGCCATGCAGTAAAGATTCTTCAAACACTTGAAGAACTTAAGTTGGTAGAGTTTGACAAAAAGGGGCGGATTAAGTTAATCAAACTGACCAAGAAAGGGAAAGATGTTGCAGATGCAATAGAAAACATTCAATCTCTTATAAAATAACTCCTGCCCCTGAAATGATTTGGAAAAATTCGTATTTGTTAATGACTATTGTATAAATTGGTCTTGCAATATGAGTTAAATCTTATTATTAGTTTTAGCTAGATAGAATTCTTTGAGATAGTTTTTTAAACAAAATATATGTTAGTTAAAATATGGCTCAGTAGCTCAGCCTGGTCAGAGCACTAGACTCTTAAGCATGACTTCGGTCATACGTTCTTCACGAGAGATCGCAAAGAAATCTAGGTGTCGGGGGTTCAAATCCCTCCTGGGCCATTTTCCTCTTTGAAAAGTTCTTTGTAGATAACCAAAATATTTATATATGCATTATGCATGCATATAACATGCAAAATCAAACTTCAATTAGAGTTAGCCCTAATCTATTAAATACTTTGAAAAAATTTAAAGAGGAAAAAGATAGTTATGAAGATGTTATTTGGGATTTTATAGAGCCTCATCTGGAGTTGTCTGAACAAGCAAAGAAAGATATTGAAATTTCTAAAAAAGAATATTCTTGTGGTGATTTTGTTACGTTTGAAGAAGTTAAAGAAGAATTAGGGTTATAAAATGGAAATTATTTTTTCAAATAATTCTAAAAAACAATTAAAAAAATTGAATATTAGGATTCAAAATAAAATTGTAACTACTTTAGGTAAATTTCAAAATAATCAACCAGTAGATATAATAAAAATGAAAAATAAGAATAATGAATTTAGGATAAGGACTGGAAATTATAGAATTCAATTGCAAAAAGTTAAGGAAGGGGTTTTAGTTACAAAAATAGGTAAAAGAGAAAATTTTTATTTTATATTCTTTTGAAATTTTTTATCGATATTCTCTCCAAGTAAATTCGCACTTGGTACACTTAAAGAATTTTGTTTCTGCTTCATCACCTGAACGAGTTTGAACAGTCCAGAAAAATGCTTTCTCATTTCCACAATCTTTGCAAGTTTCTTTTACAATTGGAAGTGTTTGCATATCTT
Organism: Candidatus Woesearchaeota archaeon; assembly: GCA_964633605.1. GTDB lineage: Archaea > Nanobdellota > Nanobdellia > Pacearchaeales > GW2011-AR1 > CAZWGF01. The sequence continues at coordinate 2,575 of CAZWGF010000014.1, read as the reverse complement.
TACTAGAAATTATTACAACTTCTTTTTTTGCATCTATTTTTTCAGAAGTTTTTAATTTTATTTTACCTTTGGCAGAATAATTACATCTAGGGCAACCATCGTTTTTTCTTTTAGTAATTAATACTGCGCCACATTTTGGACAAAATTCCATTTTTGTTTTAGTCGAGTTCCTCTTTTAAAGTTTGTGTTTAATAATTCCGATCACAAAATCCTTTATTTATTTGGGGTTGTTTGTATTCGAAAAATATTAGTTTTCCCCATCCAATATATGGGGCTAATTTAAATGCTGCTCTTCCTACTATTTGGTTTTCATTAATGCTTATTTCTTCTTGAAGTTGGCCTGAATTATGATCTCCAATTGTTGAGAAAATATATTCCCCATCGACTTCATTTATCTTAATTATTCTGTGGATGACAGGGTTTCTTTGTCCTGCATTAAATATTATTGTATCTCCAATCTTAAGTTTTTCTGGTTTTGTTCCTAGGATAAATAAAATATCTCCTTTGTTAAATCCATCCTTGAAAATAAATTTTTTGAATTCTTCTTTATCTATTCCAAATGGAGAATATTTTGAAGATGAGTGTTCCCACCATTCATCATAGTCTGAAAAAAAGTTTCCTTCATGGTACATTGAACAAGATTCAACAATTGCAAGTGGAAGTACTGTTCCGGTAGATAGGCTTAATAGAGGTAAAAATACGAATTTTATTACAACAAATATGAAAACTAAGGTAATTAACCAACCTTTTGGGCTTTCATCTCTCCAAACAATGTCCCAAAATTTATTCAACCCCTTCTTTATGCTCATGAAAAATAATAGTTTGGGAAGTTTTTAAAATGTTTGATAAATTAATTTTTAAATATTGTTAAAGAATATAAAAAGGAGAGTACAAAAGAAATCCGAAGACACCCTAACCCCTCTCCAACAACCGAAATTGTAATCCAACAAGGTCAAAAAATAACCGAAGTTAAAATTTGAATACATTGAATAGTAAATATTGGTTTTTATTCTTTATAAATTTTGTTGTTCTTTCTTTAGGGTGATTATTTTTTTATATTCTCTACCACCAAAATATTTATATAGTGTATCTTGTCTTGTATATACAATTAGGTATACACCTCATACCTTCTTTCATCCCTCGCTGCACAGCAATGTGCGGCTTATAATAAAAACAACGACGGTGAAACACATCACCTAACGACGATAAAAAAATGACACACGATATATTTGACAACACAATTCTTTGTAAGAAGTGCGATACAAAAATGGCAAAAGCAAAAATTGCAAAAAATGGATTTCTTTTTAGGGCAATGATTTGCCCCAAATGTAATGAGAAATTAATCCATCCAGTTGATGAACAAGAATACCATAAATTCGTAAATCTTAAAAACAAAGAATTCAAGGTAAAAATGCGTTTAGTTGGAAATAGTTACGCGGTTTCAATTCCTAAGGAAATTGTTTCATTCATGCATGAACAGGAAAAGGTTATGGATGATATGGTTAAATTATGTTTTGAAGAAATGGGAAGATTAAGTTTAGATTTTAATAAACCAAGGAAAAAATTAATATGACAAAACAAGAAATAAGATTAAAGGTTGTTGAAGCATTGCAGGATGATGCATACAAAGGTATTGCTAGAATTGATGCAGAAGTTATGCGTGACTTAGGAATCAATAAGGGAGATGTAATTTCTATTAAGGGAAATAAAGAAACTGTTGCCATTGTGGATCGGGCTTATCCTGCTGATGTTGGAGAGGGAATTATTCGTATTGATGGTATTTTAAGAAAAAATGCAAAAACTGGTATTGGCGATGATGTTGCTGTTGCAAAAGTTGAAGTTAAAGAAGCAAAGAAGATAACTATTGCTCCTGCGCAAAAAGGAATCATGGTTCAAGGCGATCCTGAAAATTTAAAGAATGGTCTTTTAGGAAGAACTATGTTGAAAGGAGATATTGTTATGCTTGGAGGAGTTCAAAGAAGAAGAGATTTATTTTCTGAAATGGGAATGGATGAAGAAATGGGTGGTTTGTTTGGAGAAGCATTTGGAAATATGGGCCTTGGAAATTTAGGTGGAGGGATTGCCCAAATAAGATTTTTAGTTGTAAATACTAATCCTGGAACTCCAGTTATTATTACCGAGAATACTCAAGTTACTCTTAATTCAAAGGCAGTTGAGATGAGTGATGAAAATATCCCTGTAATTAATTATGAAGATATTGGGGGTCTTACTGATGAAGTTAAGAAGATTCGCGAAATGGTTGAGATTCCAATGAAACATCCTGAGATCTTTCAGAAGTTAGGTATTGAGCCTCCTAAGGGGGTTTTGTTACATGGTCCTCCTGGAACAGGTAAAACTCTTTTGGCTAAGGCTGTTGCAAATGAATCAGAAGCGCATTTTATTTTATTAAACGGTCCTGAAATTATGTCAAAGTTTTATGGAGAATCTGAAAAAAAGATTAGAGATATTTTTGAAGATGCTGAAAAAAATGCTCCTTCAATTATTTTTATTGATGAAATAGATGCTATTGCTCCTAAAAGAGAAGATGTTCAAGGAGAAGTTGAAAGAAGAGTTG
>CAZWGF010000013.1:0-16584 GCA_964633605.1 Candidatus Woesearchaeota archaeon | reverse complement strand
GATTTCAGATTTATATAAAAGAAAAACAGAATTTGAAAAGGATTTTAATGATAAAAGATTAGAACAAGAAAAAGAAAAAACTGAAATTCAAAGAGAAAGACAAAATTTTGTCTTACAAAAACAAGAAGAAATAAGAAAAATTAGAAAAAGACTTATAACAAATTTCAATGATAAAGTGCATGAAGAAGTGGATAAAAAAGAGAAATCCATCAAAGAACGTCTTGCCAATGAGTTTAACCTTAAGTTAAAACAGAAGATACAAGAACATGAATCAGAGATAAAGAAGAGAAAGCTTGATTTAGAGCTTGAGATGCAAAAGAAAATTAAGCAAGTTTTGCAATAGAAAACTTTATAAAATACCCCGATGTATGATTTATAGACCTAAATTATTCTATTGAATACTAAAATGGACGAAGATTTAAAAAAATCAATTTTGAAGACAGGAACAACTATACTAGGAATTGTTTGCAAAGACGGAGTTGTAATGGCTGCAGATAGACAAGTAACTGGAGGAAATCTTGTTATGAGAAAAGATGAACAAAAAGTATTTACCATTAATGATTATCTTGTTCTTGCTGGATGCGGTGTGGCGGGAGATATTCAAAGAGTTCCCAAGATTCTTGCTGCTGAATTAAAACTTAAAGAATTAAAATCTCGTTCAAGGCCAACAATAAAACAAGCTTCAAGTTTGTTAAACAACATGTCTTATTTAGGTATTAGACAACCTTCTGCGATTCCTCAACAAGCTGGATTTTTAATTGGAGGATTTAATGAAGATGGAACTGTAGAACTTTATTCAATTGAACCTGCAGGAAGCATAGCGAAAATTGATGATTATGATGCAAATATGGGAAGTGGAATGCCCTATGTTTTAGGATTATTAGAAAGACAATGGAAAAAAGGGTTAACTCTTGAAGAAGGAATTGAGTTAGCACAGGAAGCATTAAAATCTTCAACACAGAGAGATACTGGTTCAGGATATGGAATTGATGTTTTTACAATCACAAAAGAGGGGATAAAAAAAGTTGTAAATCAGGAAATAGTTCCTGAATACAAAGATCAATAATTTTACATTTAAAATGGATATTTTAAAGAACATAAAAGAAAAGCTTCATGGAGATGTTACTGAAGCGAGTTTTGAAGGAGCGAATATTGTAGTATACACTACCAATGAAAAATTCTTCAAAGAAGGAGAATCAAAAATAAAAGCAATTGTAAGTGAAATTAAAAAAAGAATTGAATTACGTGCAGACGCAAAGATTCTTCCTGATCAAAAAAAGGCAGAAGAAGAAATAAGGAGAATTGTCCCAAGTGATGCAGAAATAACAAATATAATTTTTGATACTCATAGAAGTATTGTAGTAATTGAGGCAAAAAGACCAGGAATGGTTATTGGAAAACAAGGTTCTATTCTTGAAGAAGTTAGAAGAGCTATTCTATGGACTCCTCAAATTCAACGTTCACCTGCAATTAAAAGCCAAATTACTGAAAATATTCGTGATGTTCTTTATGCAAATAATAATTATAGAAGAAAGTTTCTAAATGAGATTGGAGAAAAAATTTACAAATCATGGAATCCAGAAAGAGTTGATAAGTGGGTGAGGTTAACTTTCTTGGGTGGTGCAAGGCAAGTAGGAAGAAGTTGTATGCTTTTACAAACTCCAACTTCAAAAATTCTTTTAGATTGTGGGGTGGATGTTGCTTCCCATGGACAAGATAAATTCCCTTATTTTAATATTCCTGAATTTGATATTTCACAATTAGATGCAGTAATAATTAGCCATGCACATCTTGATCATGTTGGATTATTACCCTATTTGTATAAAATGGGCTATAAAGGACCTGTTTACATGACTTTACCTTCGAGAGATATTGCAGCATTATTAGCTTTAGATTTTATTGGAGTAGCCTACAAACAAGCAGCAGCCCCATTATTTGGTTCTGTGGATATCAAAGAAATGGTAAAACACAGTATTTGCTTAAATTACAATGAAGTAACAGATATAACACCTGACGTAAGAATAACCATGTATAATGCAGGACATTGTTTAGGTAGTGCATTAACTCATATTAATATTGGAAATGGTTCACATAATTTACTTTATACAGGGGATTTCAAATATGCACGTTCAAGACTTTTAGATCCAGCTGTAATGAGCTTCCCAAGATTAGAATCAGCAATTACAGAATCAACCTATGGTGGAAAAGATAGAATTCTTCCTCCAAGAGCACAATCAGAAGAAGAATTACTTAATGCAATCAATAAAACAGTTGAACGTGGAGGAAAGGTTTTAATCCCAGAATTAGGTTTAGGTCGTGCACAAGAAACAATGTTAATTTTAGAAGACGCCATGCGAGCAGGTAAAATGAAAGAAGTTCCAATATATATTGATGGTATGATTTGGGATATTAATGCCATTCACACTGCCTATCCTGATTTTTTAAGTGGACAAGTAAGAACACAGGTTTTCCAAGATAGAAATCCATTTACTTCAGAAGTTTTTTCAAGAGTTGGTTCTGCACAAGAAAGAAGAAAAGTAGTTGAAGGTGGACCATGCGTTGTTTTAGCAACTTCAGGTATGCTTGTTGGAGGAGCATCAGTAGAATATCTAAAAGAATTCTCAAGCAATGAAAAAAATTCTTTAGTTTTTGTATGTTATCAGGGAGTTGGTTCATTGGGAAGGCAAATTCAAGATGGAATAAAACAAACTAAGATGGTTGTCGACGGTAAAACTGAAATGCTTCAAGTTAATTTAGAGGTCCATACTTTGGAAGGATTTTCAGCCCATGCAGGAAGAAATGAATTACTTTCTTTTTTCAATAATCTAAATCCAAAACCAAAAAGAATAATCATAAATCATGGAGAAGTTTCACAATCTTTAGATTTAGCCTCCGCTCTTTACAAACTTAATCGTGTAGAAACAAATGTTCCAAGACTTTTAGAAACTTTACGTTTAAGATAATATTAAAAACACTTTTTACTATTATTAACTATGAAACATAATGTAAAAATTACAGCAATTCTTTTGGCAATGTTTATTATCACTCAATTTATTGGGCTTTATGTTGTGAATTATTATTCTCAAGAACAAAATGAATTACCTTTTGGATTAGAAACCCCTGAGATTACAGAAGATTATGGTTATTCACATTTTTTGGTCTCAATTATTTTTGCATTTATTTTTGCAATAGCATTATTATTTATTTTAATGAAATTTAAGGTAGAACTTATTCTCAAACTTTGGTTTTTCTTAGTGGTGGTTATAGCCTTAGGAATATCATTTAAGAGTTTTATACCAAATATGCAATATGTTGGGTTAATTGTTTTGATTATTGCACTTCCAATAGCATTTATCAAGATATACAAAAGGGAGTTTCTTGTCCATAATATCTCTGAATTATTTATTTATCCAGGTATAGCAGCTGTTTTTGTTCCAATATTAAATATTTATACTTTGATTTTTCTTTTGATTTTAATATCTGTTTATGATATGTGGGCTGTTTGGCGTTCAGGGATAATGCAAAAGATGGCAAAGTATCAAATGGATAAGTTAAACATTTTTTCAGGATTTTTTATTCCATATATGTCAAAGAGTTTAAAGGCAAAAATAAAGAAAATGAAGAAATCAGAGTTAAAGAAGAAAAAAATAAAGGTGAATGTGGCTATTTTAGGTGGAGGAGATGTTGTTTTCCCGATTATCGCTGCAGGAGTAATGATGAAAATGTTTGGATTTATTCCAGCATTATTTGTAATCTTAGGCGCAACACTTGGACTTAGTTATTTGTTCTTTTTTGCAAAGAAAAAGAAGTTTTATCCTGCAATGCCGTTTATCACAGCAGGTATTTTTTTAGGAATGGCTGCTGGTTATTTTCTTAGATGATTTTTTTTTACTTGGCTTTTTTTGCTGTTTAGCTTGATTATTTGAATATTTACAATAGTTTTCAAGATTTTTTTTAGTTAGATTTTCTCTTACTCCCAATATATTTTTATTAATTTCAATTTCTTCATCAACTAATTTCAATATTGGACCTTCTTTAGGATCATATTCACATCCTTGGGTAGGACCTAAAATTATCTTTCCTGCTGTTTCATATTTAATTTTTCCCCTAAAACAATGTTGAGTTGTAGTATAAATTGCTTGATATTTCCCAATATTCTCTTTAAAATCTACTTTCCCTTCATTCAAATTTCTTTTAAATCCTGCTACCATGATGCATTGACCCAGAGATATTTTATAAAGTTATCCATTTGTTCTTACTCCAAGAAAGTAACAAAAACACAACATTTATAAAAGAAAACATCCATGTTTTTTGTATGACAAATAGTAATGGAAATAAGACATATGAAGAGCTAGTTATGCATAATATCAAGGAAGAATATCAAGGAGACTATACACTCATTGTTTGGAAAGATAGTACTTGTGAGGGATTGGGTTCAATGTTTATGGAAAGTGAATTTCCTAATAGTATCAAAAATAATCCTTCAAGCATTTTTCCTGGAACTGTGGTTGCAATTTATCCAGGGGTTAATGCAGGAAAGAAAGGAGAAATTAATGCACCAACTTTAGCTAAATTTTTGAAAACCCATAAGGAAATAGATAGTGTTGATAAAATAAATAAAGAGATTTTAGAGGATAGAGAATAAAATGAAAAAATATAATAAATTACAATCAAAAGAAATAGCTGAGATGGCTGGAGCAATAGTTGACTATTCTAATGCTAGAGAAATGTATTGTGAGTCAAAAAGACATCGTGAAGAAGGTTTTTATTCTGGGATCGCACAATCATCAGTAATGTTATTAAGAGAATTAAATAAAATTAAAGAGATTCCTTTAAAAATTAGAGAGTGTGTTAATTTTGAATTTGAAACTGAGCATGGTTTAATTGAGGTAAATGATGATGATTTGAATGTTTTAGAAAAAGAATTAAAAATGGAATCCGGAGCAACACAATAAAATGAAAAAATTAATCAATACATTGGGAAAAATAGCACTTCCAGTAATTGCAACAGGAATTATGGCTGGATGTGGATATGGTCCTAGAGAGGCAATTGTTACAGATAATAATACTATTCATGTCAAGATTCCTCAGGGAATTATAAAGGGTGTAGATGTAATGTTTTATGATAATTCAACTTCTAATATTGCAATATATGGGGAAAAATACAATATTGGAGATAGGGTTTTAGCAAAAGCAAATATTTTTGGAAAAGAAAGAATTTTAAGAAAAATTGGAGAAAAAGCTCAAAAAAAGAAATTTTCAGATCCTTTAACAGGATATTTTCACAGGGGGAAAAATTAAAATGTTAGTTAAACAAGATTTAATCAACAAAATCAAAGATTACTTTGATTTGAATATTTATGAAACAAAAGTATGGTTAGCTTTGCTTGGTAAAGGAATTGCTTCAGCAGGCCAAATTGCAGACATCTCAGGTGTTCCAAGAAGTAGAACCTATGATGTTCTTGAAAGCTTAGATAAAAAAGGATTCGCCATAGTAAAGATTGGAAAACCAGTAAAATATATTGGAGTTAAACCAAAGATAATTTTAGAAAAATTAAAGAATAATGTAAGAACAGACGCAGAAGATAAGATTGTAACTCTTTCAAATGTAAAAGAAACAAATGAATTTACACAACTTGAACACCTATATAAAGAAGGAATCAATCCAATAAAGAGAGAAGACATATCAGCAGCTCTTAAAGGAAAGTCAAACATCTCTAATTATCTTAAAGAAATAATCCAAAATGCAAAGAAAGAAGTTATAATTTGTACAAATGCAGATGAAATTGCAGCAAAACCAAAACTTTTTGCTCAAACTTTCCAGATACTTCAAAAGGCAAACATTACAATAAAGATTGCACTTTCAGGAGATGAAGCAAAGATTAAACAACTTTCAGATTCATTTGGATTAAAGATAAAAAAGATTGATATTGATGCAAAATTCTTTATTATAGACAAATGTGAAATTCTATTCTACCTTTCTAAAAACTCTGAAAAAGAAGACATTGCGATCTGGCTTAATTCAGATTTCTTTGCCCAAGCTTTCGGAGAACTTTTCGAAAAAGCAGTTGGGAGTAAGAATTAAGATGGAAAGGTTATCTAAGTATGATCAAATAGTTAAGAAAGAGAAGGAAGAATTATATGAATCTTTTCTGGTAGTGGCATTGCCTTGTGCTTATGCTGAAGTAAGAGAGTCTATTAAATCAAATTGTGGGGAAGAAGATTTAGACACTAAGTTAAAAAATTATATTGGTTGGAGAAGATTATCAAAAAATGTGGGAGTGGGCACGTCTGAACAAGATAAACAAGTAATGAACGGCCTTAAATCAATAAATTATTTTGGAAGTAAATATTTAAGTAAAGATAGGAGAAATTAAAATGACAAACGAAAAAGAAAATCTATGTATTTTTTATGAATCTGTAAATGAAAAAAAAGGAATTTGTGAAAGAGACAATTCATATGTAAACAAAGATTCAGGATGTCTCGGAGATTATCATTCTTGTAGAAAAATTAAAATAATTGGAAAAAATTGGGGCAAAAAATCTTTTCTTAAAAGGATTATTTCTAAGATTTATGATGCTTGTCCAAAATATGATGGGGAAGAAGAATTAATAAGTTCTTCTGCAGAACATTATCCAAAAGTAAAGGAATCAAAATTAGAAGATAAATCCCATGCTGATGGGGATTTGTTGGAAAAATAAAATGAAAAATAAAAGGGAAATAGCAGATCTTTGCGAAGATTATTCATCTGAATGGATGGAAGGTGAAACAGAAAATCATGTCAAGGTTATAGAAAGAATGAATGTTAATGATTATATTATTGCAACTGGGACGAGTTCATCTGAAGATACAGGATATTTTCAAAGATATATAAAAAATTTAAATGATGCTGGATTAGATATTGGAAAAAAAGACAATGGGAAAGCAAAATATAGTTACGAAACATCTAAACCAGAAAAAAATAGTTCTATGAGAGAATTAATAATTTTTAGGAGAAAATAAAATGAAAGATTTAGGAAGAAATAGGGAAGGAAGAGATTGGAAAATTTATCATACTTTTAGATGTCCAAATAAAGGGATAGGTCCCCATTGTAAAGAGAATGGGATTTCTCAATGCCCTTCAGAACATTTAACTTCCTATGAATTTTGTCCAGCCTATGCTAGACAAATCATGGAAAAATTCGACGAAGATAAAAAATAATTCAAAATAAAATGGAAAATCCAATCAAAAAATCTCAAAACCAACATCTGGTTGAAGGAATTATGATTCATAGAGATTTTGATTTGTTTAATTTGCCTGTTGCTGCATGTTCCTGTCCCTATCGTAAAACTTGTGAAGATAAAAAGATGAATTGTGAAGAATCTCTTAATGCTTGCAATACTTTTCGAGCTCGTTATAGGACTACAGAGAAATTAATCAAAGCAGTTCAAATGCGTAAGTGGAAGAATGAGGTTTACAACTAAAATGAGAAATAAAAAAATTTCATTATCGGCGATGAATAATTATTTTGCAAAAGGGAATCAATTAGCTCAATGGATGGGATCAGAAAGATGTTTTAATGAATTTTTTAATGAAGGGATAAAACTTTTAGAAAAATACGGAGAAACAAAAGGTAAAAATAAAATATTGGTTGTAGAAGATACAAATGGGGGGAAACACGTATTGAATACACAAAATCAATTTTAACTGAAAATGTTGCTTTGTCTATAAAAGAAAATGGAAAAAAAATTAGTGAATTACGTTTAGAAAAATTAATTAAAGGATTTGGGGCAGAATCATTTAAAGAAATCTTTGAAACTATCCCCTACCAAATTGTCACTTATTGCAATGGCAAAGAAGGTTGTGTGGGTTTTGATAACTAAATAATCTTTAAATCCAAAATATACATTTCTTTAATCCTATTCTTATTTTTCTTTCTCCAATTATTCATAAATTCTTTAATATCAAAATTAATTTTTTCCTTTGCACAGATATTTTTAGCTTTAATAAAAGTCTTTTTGTGTTGTTTTTTAAACTTTTTAACATTTTTATTGTCGCTGATTCTAGGCCCACAAAGTAATATTTCTTTCTTTTTATTTACTACAAAAAAATATCTTGCAGATTGAATTCCCCCATAGTTAAATCCTTTTTTCTTAATGTCAAAGAATTTTGAAATTTCATAATCCAAATGCCCATAGAATTTCAAAAGTTTACTCCCAGCAATATCCCCCTCTTGCCTATTTGTTTTTGCTTCCAGTAGAATAAATTCTTGTTTTTTCTTTTTTGCTTCTTTTTGAACTTTATCTAAATCAGTTTCAATAATTTCAAAAGATTTTATATTAGGATTTTTCAAAAACTTTTTACAATCTGTTTGGAACTTTTTAAATGTAGAATCAGAAAGTGCCGCTAAAACATTTCGTTGTTTAAATGTGGGATCAATTAAAATAATTGGAGAATCTAATTTTGAACTATTCAAATCCATTAAAATACTTTGTTTATTTTTATGATCTTTTTCAATATCAATGACAACCTTTTCTTTTATTTTTGACATAGCTTTTACAAATTTCAAAAATCCTTTGTAATGATAGACAAGTAACTCTAGACCATAGCCAGAAAAACCTTTGATATATGATTCAGCACCATAACATTTGTTAGCATGACAAAAAGCTTTAGCAATTCTAATATCATTCAAGACCTTTTTTGATTTAACTCTCTTATTGATGTATTTAACATGTGAATAAGATAAATCAGTAATGTTCTGAGCTTCTTTAGGATTTGAGACTTTTATTACTGGAATAAGCTCAATGTAAAAATTCTTATTTATTTGAACCCTAAAATAATCTCGAGAACCATGAACTATTAAAACATTTTTAATTCCCTTAAGAAGTTTCTTAGTTAATCCAGATATCTCATTATTTTTATATTTATTATCAAATCTAAGAAAAATATCTACATCATAAGCACCTTTTTTGATAACAGTTTTTTTAGCTAAACTTCCTCCCACAAAAATTTCAGCTTTTATCTTAGATTTCTTAGTTCTTTTTGTTAAATCTTTAATAAATTCCTTAACAGTATTTTTAATTAAATTTAACTCTTCTTTTTCAGGTTCTATTTTTTTCAAAACATCCTCTAAAATATTTATAATTTTTGCTACCATATAATAATATTCCAAAAAGACTTTATATTTTTTGCCCTCAGTAAACATTTTAGATTTTTCTGATTTATGAAAATGTTCTTTCAGACCTATTCGGTTCAGGGCCTCATAGAGGTTCTCGCACCTCCTTGGTGTACGCTCTTGGGTGCTCCTTATCAATCTTTATCAGGGTCTTTAATTTCTTCAATATCTTTCATATTCTTATTCAATGTAGAGGCTAGATCAATAATATATTTTCCTTCTTCAAGTTTGTAAATCAAAGGACGTTTTTTATTAAACAGGTTTGCAATATCAATTTCAAATTTCCCAGAACCAACAGATCTAACAGATTCTAAATCTAAGATTACTGGAGCTTCTTCATCTGTAATTCCTGCAATTTCACGAACATCTTTTTCAATTGTTGCTTTTTCTTCTTCTGGAATTTCAATAGGATTTTCTTTTATTTGTTCTAATTGTTCATCCCTAATATAGAAAAAAAAGTGACCTTGGCAATCTGCACAACCTGCTAATAATTCTTTACTTCCTGCAGGAATAATTCGTTTACAGTGTACACATTGGTGTGGCATTTTGCTTTTTTGTAATTTTAATTACCATGACAAAAATGGAAGATGTCATTGGCATGATAATATGATAAGAAATAAGTTAATAAATTTAACGTCCAAAATACTTAGACTCTTCAGAGTCATTTTGGATGATGTGAATTTTACAGATTAAAATTTAACTGCTATTTTCCATAATTTCTGGAAAGGTTATGGTATTCTTCAGCATCATAGATATATAGGCCAATTTCATGGTTTAATACCCAATTACTAATTCCTAAATCCAACGCATCTTTGCTACATTTTGTACAATAGGGTAGTCCAGAATAAATTGGATTTTTTTGATTATCCACTCTTGCAAAAATCATTGTGCTACCTTTTAAGGTTATTTTATTGTACTTATCTAACGCATCATCTAGAGCTCTTCTTTCTGCATGTTGGCAACAAGTTTTATCTACAATTTTATTATGAAGCAATTTTTTATCCCAATTACAATCTTGTGATTTTCCTGCTGGAGAATTAAATCCCCTCCCAATAATAATGCCTTCTTTGATAATAATCGCTCCTCCTTTTGCCCTCAAGCAAGTTGCTTTTTTTGCTTCATTTTCTGCAAACTTAACTAATTTTTTATAATGAGATTCATTCAACCCAGTTAATTTTTCCATAAAGTATTACTTAAAGAATTCTTTATAATAATTATTGTTCTAAAAACTATTTATTCAACATTAACTCTATTTTTCTAGGATCACGTTTCATTTCTTTCACAATTGTCGCAGGCCCAATAATTGTTATGGCCCCCATATCTCCTCCAGCAAGAGCATCAACAAGACCTTTTTTCATTTTATCCCAAATGCTTTCTCCTTCCCCGTCCCCAGAAATAACTGCAAGTTCAATTCCTTTAAAACTTTTAACATGGTCAATCATGGCCATTGTATCCCCAATCAAACGAGTTTCTTCTTGAGGCCTCATTCTTCCTTGCAAAATTAATATATTATTTCCTAAAATAATTCCTAAAACTTTCTTAATTCGTTCATCACTATTCAAATCTTTTATTTCAGAATAGGGTAAAAACTGGATAGCAAACCCATTTATTTTCTTTAATTTTTTCTTTTTCTTCACCATCTTTTGTTTTATTATAACTCTTTTTTAGTTTTTAATATTTACTAAATTTGCTTACTAAGCTTGAAAATAGATTCATAAAATTCTTCAAGATTTTCCCCATATTTTGCACTTATCCCAATAACTTCATACTCTGGAAAAGCTGATTCTATTTTTTTCATATCTGCTTTTTTCAAATCAACTTTATTTGCCACAATTAAAACAGGAATCTTTCTAGCAACCAAATTACCTATAATTGTAATATTAACTTGATTGTAAGGGTTTTCAGTAGCGTCTAGAACAATTACCACCATATCCATATCATCTAGCCATTTAATGCTCTCTACGACTCCCTGAGTAGCTTCTTTGGCCCTATTTTTAGCTTCTTTCTTCTTTACCTTGAATTTTAAGAATTCTTCATAATCTATTTTAGTTGCAATTCCCGGGGTATCAATCATCTTAAAAGTCATCTTCTTCCCTTTGAATTCTATCTCTACTTTTTCTTTAAATTGAACATTTCTAGTTTCATGGGGCACTTTGCTTACGCTTCCAATTTCTTCACCAGTAAAGTCCTTACATATTCTATTTGCCAAACTAGTTTTTCCAGCATTTGGAGGCCCATAAAACCCAAGTTTCACATCTTTTTTACTCTGAAACATGTTGGAGAAAATTTTCTTAAAGAAGTTTTTGAAAATCTTTATCGCCATAATATAAATTCGTTGAAGAGCTTTATAAATATTTCAGTGATGTTTTATATAAAATTCTTTTTATTTTTATTAAGGTTATTTTGAGGTTTTCTATAGGTTCTTGGAAGCTTTCTTTTATTCATCATTGGTCTTTTAATCATCCTAGGTTTTTGGCTATGCAAGGGTTTTCCTTGTGGGATGCTAAGTGCTTCTTTCTTCTTGAATAATTCCATGATTTTCTTAATTGGGATTTCAAACATTCCTGTTCTTTTTCCAGTATATTTTTTAAGCACATATGAAACCTGCTCATAATTCCATCCTGCTTTTTTCAATCTCTTTTTAACCTCATCATCTTCCAATCCTTTAGCCTTTGAATTTTTAACATAGGTAATTAGATTATACATGCTATTTTTATTCTTAAACAAATAAGCTTCATATTTGTGCTTATACCATTGTTGTAGTGCGATATAACCCCCAACACCAAGAAGAACTATTAAAATAAGCATTATGATCAACATTAAGTTTATTCCATCATCTACTTTTGTTGAAGGGGCCTTTATGAAACTAAGTTTGCTAACTTGAGGGGCAATAAATACTGGTAAATCCATAAAACTAATATCTTCAGTGGTAGAAAAAGCAATGGCCACTTTATCTTTATCTAATTTAATATAAAATCCACCGCTCCATGTCTCTTCACCATAATCTTCTTTAAAGTTTAAATCACTTAATGTGGGAATTATTAAATAAGCATCATCATCTGTTTTTTTATCTATCTCTAGTTCAATGATGTTTAAGAGTGGAGAACTTCCACTATCTAATTCAAGAGATAAACTTTCTAAGCTTAGTTTTGTTTCAATATTTTTTTGGCCCCATATAAAAATTGCTTCATTATATTCTTTTTTAGTTCCATTATAACTTCCACCTAAAATACTAGTTAGAACATCTATATCAATATTTTCTATTTTTGGAGAAAATGAAATACTTTTTATTTTAATAGGCGTATTAATAGATTTTGGGACAGCCAATTCAATTAGTGCAGTCATGATTTCGTTTAATGTTTCTTCACTATGGGATTGAGAGTTTTCATATATAACTTGGATATCTATTAATGAATTTTCAATATCATCTAATCCTAAAATATCTTCCAAAGTATCTTTTCCAAATTCACTTTGGTTATCAAGTTGATCTGTAATTGTGTCAAGGTATTTTTGGTATTTTTTGATTGTATCATTTATTGCTTTTTCAGGGGTTTCCACAATAATTTTAAATGTTTTAGAAGAACTTCTTTGTTGACTATCTGTTGCAGTCACCACTAGACTATATTCTCCTGTTGAAGGAAAAGTGTGGGTCGCTTTATTCAAATTAGTTACCTGTTTAGTACCATTAAAATCCCAGTCATATTTTGAAATATTTGCAAATGAACTAACTTCAACTTTAAATGTGGTTGGAAAAGCAGATGCAGTGGTTAATGGGCTAAGGCTTGTAATTATTGGAATTCTTTCAATTAATATTTCTTTAGAAAAAATTTCTTCATCATTAAATTTAAGTTGGAAAGTTTGATTTCCATAATCATTTTGAACAAAAAAACCTTCATCCCCAAAGAATAATTTTTGAAAGGTAGAGTTTATTTTTGCAGGAGTTTCTATTAAATCATTGAAATTTTTTTCATTAGCAGAAGATAAAGTAGTTTCATATTGAATGTCTAGATTGCTAATCTTTATTTCTTGATCTTTGTTAGAGATGAATTTTATTGGAACTATACAATCTTTGTTCCGGCAATCTAAATCCCCATATTTATCAATTAAATATTCTTTAGTTAATTTTTCTAAATCTTTTCCAAGGGAAACATTAGAAATTATTAGAGGTTTTCCATTCATGGATCCAAAGTGTTTTGATTGGGCAGAAATATCAAATGATCCTTCTTCAGGACGAACTCCAACCCCCCCATAAAATCCACAGGGGTTATTAGAATCATAATAACCTCTCATTTTTGCTAGAGAGCTAGAACCATATATTTCTGCTATGGAGAGACAAACATAATATTCTGCAGGGTTTGTTACAGCACAACCAATATCACAATATTTTTCTTCTCCTGTTGCCCCAGTACCCCCCAAATCACAGGAACATACCTCTCCATTAGAATCCATGACTTCAGAACCATTAATATAATTCAAGGTCATAATTAATGAATTACCATTTTCTGTCCATGCTCCAACACTAAATCCCGGAGATTCTGGAAGCATCATTCTTTGACAATGTTTGTTTGGATATTTTCCAACATTATATTTTGTAGAAGATATGGTATCAATAAAACAACTAGAAATATTCAAATTAATTTCATCCGATATTTCTTT
Organism: Candidatus Woesearchaeota archaeon; assembly: GCA_964633605.1. Taxonomy (GTDB): domain Archaea; phylum Nanobdellota; class Nanobdellia; order Pacearchaeales; family GW2011-AR1; genus CAZWGF01. Next base: position 2,772 of record CAZWGF010000013.1, on the reverse strand, counting down.
ATTTTCTGCATCAATAATGTTGTCATTGAATAGGTCTATTTTTAATTGATTCTTTTTAGAGGCAAGAGCATTACTTTCAGTTGTAAACTTAATTGAGGTTACTGAAGTAATTTTGTTTGAAAATTTAAGTCCAATTATTTTTGATTTTCCTTTCTCTAAACTAAAAGTTTTTTCCAATTCCGGGGTACTTACTGAATATCCAATGGCACAATCAGTGGGCACACAATCATAGACAAAATCTGAATTATTTTTTAATAATCCAATTAAACTTATTGAATTTCCTCCCCCACTAAATAAAGAATTTGAAGGTTCTTGATTAAAACTCATATTTATCCACCCATTTATGTTGCTGCTTGGCCCGTATGATTTATCAATCGAATGGGAAACATTTCCAATGCTAAAACTAGCTGAAACAATTCCAATTAATAATAGTATTGTAATTAATATACTCACTGATAAACTTAAATTTTTCACCCTCATTTTATATTTAAGTATAGAAAACATTATTTAAAAACTTAATTGGAGGTTCTTGTGCTGGGAACAAAGTGAGGCAGTACCTCCAATATGAGAATAATTTATGAGGTTCTCGTGCTGGGAACAAAGTGAGGCAGTACCTCATTTTACATTCATTAATAGAAATTATTCTTTAAAAACTTATTTAGAGAGATAGTATTACTTCTTCTGCTTCTTTTTAGGCTCACCAGAGTCATCCTTTGAGGACTTTCTTTTTTTACCTTTCTTAATAATTAAATATTTGTAACCCAATACAATCAATACTAATACTGCAATTGTTTGCATCCATCCAAAGAATGGAAGTTTAATTTCTGCAGGACATTGAATTATATTGCTCCCAGCAATACATCTTTCAAAACCTTCTGCATCAGCATCACCATTCCAATCAGCAATCCAAGAATAAGTTATGAATTCATTGGTTCCATCACAATCAGTATTTCCTAAAAGTTCCTTATAAGAACAAGAACCACTACTTCCATCAGAACTAATTGTAACATCAATAGCATTAATTTTACATGATCCTGCAGTGGTATCCCAATAACATTCACAGGTATCATCTTCTCCAGCACAATCTATTCCAGGAGCAATTAATTCGGCATTAGATGCAGATTTATTACAATCATCTTCCCCACAAGTTAACGCGTCACTATAATTGTTACAAACTTGTATTCCTGAACATGGTTCATCTTCTGAAACATTTAATTGATTTTCTATTGAACTACTACTTGTGAATTCATCTGTTGAAACTGTTGCTCTAAACCAATATTCTGGACCCCCAAGATCATCATGCCATTCTGCAACCCAAGTAGTATTAGCTTTTGTCCCAGAAAAAACACTGCTTAGCGGTTCTGTGTCAACTGGATTAGAAGAAATCCATAGGTTTAAATCCTCTTCTCTCACTTCAAAAGATACAGTTTCTCCATCACAATAACTATTTCCTGTAACATTTATTCCAACTACTGTACCCTCACTAGCCATGTTAACATCCCACCATCCGTCGGTAATTTCGCATTCACATACTCCACAATCAGCTGGGCAACTTGAACAAGTTTCATCTCCATTACAAGTTCCATCTGGACATGATGGACAATCTTTTGCTCCATCGACAGTGTCGCCACAAACAGGGTCAGTACAAGTTGAGCCTATACAAGTATTTGCAGCACAAGATAAATCTGGAGTACAAGAACAAACCCCAGCAGTACAAGTTCCAGTTGTACATTGTGTTCCAGTAATTCCACAACTTGTACAACCATTAGTGCCTCCATCTTGTCCACAAGGAACAGCATTTGCACTAGGGCAAGTAATAGTTGGAACACAGGCAACACAATGATCTGTGCCAGAAGTACTACATGTACCTGTTCCACAATCTTGATATTTATCATCCCGATCATTACAATTATCATACCAATAAACATCCCCATTATAACATTTTAAGTAAGAATGTTCAGTGTTTACTGTACATGCCCATGATGCACATCCCCATCCCCCAAACCAATCAGCATCCCAAGTACAATAATATCCAGAAGGACATAGCCTCCCAACTTCAGTACAAGCATCACATCCAGCAGTATCAGGGATATTTGCTCCGCAACTTACTGTTTCTGGATCTGCACATGTTGGGCAAGATTGAGTCCGTCCGCCCCCTCCATTTGAATAAAATTGTGAAAATCCTGCATCATTTTTAGATACAATTGTCCAAGTATAGTCTGTTTCCGGGGTAAGATTACCAATTGTTAAAGATGTTCCAGTTGATGAAGCTGATTCATCGGCTTCGGTAATATCTCCCATACTATTTCCTTCCCATAGATAAACATAAGTTTTATATGCATATTCTGCTTTAGTCCAACTAAAAGTTAATGAGGAGGGAGTAGCAAGTTCATACAATTGATGAGGGTTTTCAGGCCAATCAGGATAACAAGCACCTTCGTTACATTTTCCCCCACCTTCCCCAATATATTCGCACCAATGTTGATCTGTTTTATACGTTCCAGAAATCCCTCCATCACACCATTGTTCGTTCAACAAATTTGGAAGTATCAAATCACAATGATCAGGAATAAAATCTCCACTAGGATGCCAATAATTTTCAACATATACAGAAGAAGTCGCACGATATATTTTTCCATCATCATAATCCAAACAAAAGTCAGCACTAAGGAGAGATATAGAAAATATTAGTAAAATTAAAACTGCCGCAAATAAATTTAAATTTTTCACCCTCATTTTATATTTAAGTATAGAAAACATTATTTAAAAACT
>CAZWGF010000012.1:2863-16772 GCA_964633605.1 Candidatus Woesearchaeota archaeon | reverse complement strand
AATACTTACCAATTCATAAAGATTATTGTCCACAATCACACTAAATGCTTTGTGGTTTGTTTTTTCTCCTTTTGTCAAAGTTAATTCCCTATCAAAAGTTACTTTGACATCATTAGGTAATAATTCAACTTTTGTATCTCCATCAGTCAATTGAACATCATATCCCTTATTTACATAATTCTTTTCAAGGTTTTCAAAACAAATATTTGCTTGTTCTTTAATGGCTTCATTAATTTCTGTTTCAATATGTTTTTGTAACATTGGTTGTTGCATCACACATGTTTTATAAAATTCAGTAGTATAACATAGGTATTCTATTTTTTCACCTTCGTACATAATAAAATGTCCAGGACTCATGCTTCCCCCCTGCAAGGTTAATATATCTAGACTATCTTCAATTTCATCTTCAATACAACTTTGAATATATGCTGCTGGACTTTCTTCATCAAAACCTAATGTTGAAGAAATATTCGGCCAAAACATATAAACTAAAATTCCTCCCATCACAATAACTATCCCAATAATTACAAAAATAGTTACTTGACCTTTTTTATCATCTCTTTTCATATTTCTTTTATGTAATTCTTATTTATAAATTTTAGCGTACAAAATTTAAATTAATGAAGTTGGTTCTACAACCATTACACATCCATTATTAATATTATCCCAACTATCTGAGCATCTAACGTAATAGGTTTTAGAAACATCCCAGGGGGTATTATGGTCTTTATTCAATCCACTAGTCATAGAAACTCCATCAGTTAAAGCAAAACTACAATTAGTTTCACTATAGGCACATTTAGCATTTTCATTTGTAATTAATTTTAATTTCCCTTGCTGTTTATCATGATAAACTCTTATTACCGAGGGAGCAGTATCATCCACTCTTACTTCAAAACTTATATTCCCTCTTGCAACATTACCTGCTTCATCTTCACATTTAAGATAAAATGTTTTATTTCCTTCAGGCAGACTATTCCAATAAACTTGATGATTGTTTGAATCTGTTTCTGAAAGTTTATTGGCTGGAACAGTAGAACCATATCTACAAATTGATTTTCCACTAGCCATTCCTCCAGAAGTAACAACTTTTAGAGTAGCTGCAATGGATTTAATTTTAGTCTTAAATATCCCACCATCTTCAACAATTTGATCTTCATATTGAACTTTAATAGAATCAATTTCTAATTTCCCGGGAGATCTATGTAGAGTATATTTGTAATCCCCCTGGTTAATATTTCTTAAAGAATCATTTTCAATAGTGAACCAAGGCTGATCTTTACATTTAATATAAATTGTATCACTTAAATGAAGGCCTGTTAATTGAGCCTTACATGGCCATCCATAACCTTCCTTATAATCTTCTATAATCTCTGTTCCACATTCCATTGTATTTGCCATTCCCCCATAATCTTTACCTAGCACTATATCATATTTACATTCTGCAGGTTCATTCATGTAGAATGTAACATTTTTTTCAGTCTCTCCATAAATTAAATAACTTCCATCTACAGGTTTAGCCTCTAGAATTTCTGCCGCCTCAGTGTCTGGTCCAGAGTGGATACAGAAATTCACAATATATGGTTCTTCATTAAAGTTTCCATGAGTATCTCTACATCTCACATATATGCTAAGATTGCCCAACATTTGTTTTATGTCTCCTGATAAATCAGAAGTATCAAGTGAATCTAAGTTTGGAATATCAAAACTAGAGAAATGTTCTTTTTCAAATTCATCATTTTCTGACATAGCTTTAGGCATTTCATCAAAACTTTGGTCAGGACTATTTCCATATTTACATTGTGCTGTTCTATCTGTTTCTAAAGAAAATTTAACCATTTGAAATTCTCTAATACATTCGCCATTTTTTCTTTCAATTTTAACATAATTTTCATCTTCATCTTCAAATTTATATTTTTGTTTATTAATTTCTCCTGAAGAAATATTTGGGGCAACCTTAAAGTCAATTGAAGTTATACACCTAGGTTCTGCATAGGACTCAGTTCCTTCTGCGATTTCACAAGCAGCCCCAATGCTTTGACATCTATATGGAGAACAAGGTCTTAATGGGTTATCATTACAAGATTCACAATCATATCCTACTATTGGAGGAGTCCATGGAAGGCAACTGTAAGAATATTCTGGTTCTGGCAATTCATTTTCTTCTGCAAAGCTCGTAGCTACCTCACATAAACCTGGAATGAATATCCCTATTGCACATCCCCCTAGAATTATAATGGAATCAACTGCAACTTCAATTGCCCCCTCTACAACGTCATCAAGAGCTTCTTCAGTCGCCCTAATTCCAGGAATAATATTTTCTCTTCCTCCGTAGTCTATTCCATCGTTATAACCATAAACTACATAATCTTCAACTAATTTATTTTTGAATGCTTCTTCTAAACTATCAAATTGTTCATCAGTTTTAGCGTCATTTTCCAGAGTGCTACTCCAGAAAATTGTATCTAATATTTTTTCTATTACAGGTAATTCTTTACCGATCCATCCATGTAATTCTATAGCAATAATATAACTCCAACTTACTCCGGGAAATGCTTTTGGAGGAAAATAAGTTTCAACTATGGCAAAATTTCCTTGATAGTTTGGCCAAATTCCACAATCTCCAAAACTAGTACAAATATCATTCATATGTTCTAGCCAAACTTTACTTGAACAATCCTCATTATCTCCACAATACCAAGTACTATAATCCTTATCAGTCATACCTTCCATTATTGAGCATTGTTCTGCATTTTTTTCTTTGTCAAGATATTGGTTTGCGTCAAGGAGTGCAGGAGGATAATTAGGCAAACAAACATATTCTGGATCTTTTACCCACCCCTCATCTTTATGAAATCTTTTAAGATCATCTACATTTGCTAAGTAACATGAAGGATTATCTACGCATGCCACAATATTTTTTTTTCTTTCATCGCTTTTATCTGCTTGAGGAATTGATAATGCTAAACATTCTTCCCAATTATTTGGTTTACATTGTGCCTGAGTTCCAAATTGAAACTTAATAGTTGAAATATCCCAATTATCCATATCCACTCCCCATTTTATCTCTTCATCACATATTTCTGCTCTTCCGTCTGCACATGGCTTTGATTTTACTTCCCCTTCAATACATTCATGAATCCAATGTCTGCTTCCAATAGTATCCATTCCCAATTTAGTACTTCCATCATATCCGCACCAACTTTCTCCATTTGTTCTAGGAATTAAATTTGTTCCAGGAATGTCTCCTGCACAGTTTAAATCTTTACAAGTAAAATCTCCAGCTTCAACCCCTTCACCACTTTTAGATTCAGCACAAATACTTCCTAAAAAACGATTACAGTTTCCACATTTTTTATCTCCGGCATTATTTTCATTTGCATTACAGCTTTCTGATTTTGTTAAAAGAGTTTCAGTTTCATCTAAATCAGCATCATAAATATTTCCAGGATTTCCACAAGAATCAAACCAATAAATTTCATCCTTACCTTCGACACATCCAATATAATCTTGAGCGTCACAACCAGCATTTAATTCTGAAGACGAACACAAGGTATTTGGTTCAAAATCAGAGTCTTCAATGGTTGAACATTCTAAGCTTGAAAGTATTTGACAAGTATTTCCATTAATTACGCATGCTCCCTTAGTTTGGGTTTCTCCAGCGAGAATACATTCTGTTTCTGAGGTTATCCCAGGTTTAATATTTATAACATCAAAACGTCCAGCAGATAAAATAACACATCTTCTGTTTGTCACCCATTCTGTTTTACTTCCCAAATCACAACAAACTTCTTCACAATATCCCACATTACATGAGTCTTCAGTATTCCATGTTCCGCTTTGTAAATCACATTCTGATTGTGCTGAAACAGTATCACAAGTTCCTTCTGCGTCATCAATACAACAACCTAAATTACATACTGGATCCAGGTTACAAGTTGAAGGAAGAATGTCTCCTAGGCAGTCATTAGAATCATATTCAAGTGATTGACATGTTGCTCCAGTAGTCATTTCATGACAACAACCAGTAAGTGTTTCTGCAGAAACAAAATTAATTGTTAAAAAAATATTTATAATTATTAAAAATAAAAAAATATTTTTCTTCATCACACCTTTTCTCATTTATTTATTAATTAAAATACATTTATAATATTATTGTTCTTGTAACTATCACTGTTGAAGAAAATATATTACTGTTGATGAAACTGTATCACTGTTGTAATGGTTGAACAACTATGCTACATTGATTAGAAGGTTTTGGTAAATTTCCAAATTCATCTTTACATTTTATATAAAGTGTATTTTCAGTATTCCAAGCAGTTAGATGTTGAGTTCCTTTCACAGTAGCCATTGGAGTCCCTAAATCAAAAAGATAATTACAATTTTCCAAATCATAAACACATTCTGCAATTTCATTGGTGATTAAAATTAAAGAACCACTGCCTCGGTACACCCTAATAATTGAAGGTGTAGAGGTGTCAATGTTTACAGTAATATTTGTTTTTACATTGACATTATTTCCTACTTTATCTTTACAAGAGATATAAACATCTCTGTAACCTCCCATGAGTGTATTGAATGTTTGTTTATGCATATTTGAATTAGTGTCTTTAAACCTAATCATATTATCATAGCCCAAAAAACTAAATGAACACTCAGAAGTTCCATCTTCTATCCCTCCAGAAGTTTTAACCTCCAAATCAACAGAGATTGGTTCTATTGTAGTATCAATTTCCTCGCTTGGAGATATGGAATCAATCATTAATTCACTTTCTGAAGCATACAAAGTATATTTGTAATCATCTGTATTAATATTTCTCAAAGAATCATTTTCAGCAGGTAACCAAGGCTGGTCTTTACATTTAATGTAAATATTATTCATGTCTTCATTCAAATTTGTTAAATTAGTAGTACATACTCCCCCAACAAGACCAACTTCAATTAAATTTGTATCACAAATCATCGGAAAACTCATATTACTATATTCTTCTTCTGGGGTAAGACTATATTTACATTCTGCTGGTTCATTTAGGTAAAATAATGCATTGGTTTCAGTAATTTCATATTTAATAAAACCATTATTTGCAGGAATTGAATTTACAATATACGCGGGAGTTATGTCTGGTCCAGAATTAACACAAAAGTTCACTTTATAATTTTCTTTATTCATGTTTCCATAAACATCTTGACACCTAACAAGAATATTCATATTTTCAAATGCTTCTTCAAGTTCTTCCATGATTTCTGAGCTATTTGTATCATTTCTTGTGAGATTTATATAATGTGTTAAACTTTGAATGCTTGGCATAGTATATTCAAGACTATGTGTTTTTCCAAACAAATTATCTTCTGCAAAATATTCTGTCATTTCTTCAAATTCATTAATTTCTCCAATAGTACTAATTCTACATTGTGTGTTTTCATTTGTCTTTAAAGAAAATTTAACCATTTGAAATTCATTAATACACTCCCCATTTTCTTTTCGAATTTCAACCATTTTATTTCTTTTTTCATTTTCAAATATATAACCATGACTTATGTCTCCTGAAAAAATTATTGGAGCCTTAAAATCATTTTCTATTTTTTCACAAATTGGGTTTTCTGTATTCTTAGATAATTCTCCTATTTGGCATGCAGCTCCCAAGGATGTACAACGATATTCTGTACAAGGTTTAAGTGGATCTTCATTACACAATTTACAATTATCCCCTCCTACTGGAGGTGCCCAAGGCATACAATCAAATTCAACAACAACTTTTTTCATTTTTCCAATTCCTATAATTTTCATAATTGCTGCAATAACTACTACAACGACTATGGCCCAAACCATTGCAACTGCAAATGTTGCCAATGAAGCACCAAATCCTCCTGCTCCTGTTGTACCTACTGTAGCTGCAACACTTACTCCTTCTACTGCTGCGGTTGCAGCCGCCGCTCCTAATGCTCCTGTTCCAGCAACTCCAAATGAAGCCACTGCTGCTGCCCCTGCACCTCCAAATGCAAATGTTGCACCCATGACTGTTCCCACAACTGCTCCTGCTATTAATGATGTTGCTGCAGCATCTCCTTCGACGCCCATTATTTTAACTGCTAATTGTGCTCCCATAAATGCTCCTCCTAATGCAGAGAAAGCATAACCAATACCACTTAGCCATACTCCAACTGTTGTTGGGGCTAATGCGGGTGCAGTTTGAGTACCCACTAATTTAGGTATAAACTCAAATGCTATGGAGTAAGTATATGCTCCTACTACTGCAGTGGGTTGAAGTAACATGCTTGAGGGAACTACAACCGCAGCCAGAGATACAATTTTTCCTGCTGCACCACTGACTGCACCTATTGCGTTAATGGATTTAATCTTTTTTGCAGAGGCTTCATCATATTCTGCATCAAGTATCTCTCCTGTTTCAATTTTATCTTTTCCAAGGGATGCCAAAATTTCTTTTGGGTCTTTTGGATCTGCAAATTTGGATTTGTCTCTTGATGCATAGCCAATATAATCTTTCCATGAGGGTTGAGGGGCACGAGTTGTTTTAGCACTATCTGCACCATCTCCCACATAATTAATATAACTTCCACAATCTCCCATGCTGATACATAAGTCATTCATTTGGTCTGTGAATTTTTGAGTATCACAATCACAATTAGCTTCACATTTCCATTTGGCATTAAGTTTTTTAACATAAATCATTGTACATTTTTGACTTCCTACGCTGCAGATTTCTTGTGCTTTTTCATAATTTTTCCCTGTCAAATCTATTCCTCTAGGGTAAGCTCCAGTACACAAACTAAAAGTAAATCCTTCATCAATATCTATTTTTTTTAAGCTACAATAAGCATCTTCTTCACATAATTTTTCTCTTTTCCCCATATCTTTTTCCTGGTTATATTTAGAACATTCTGTAGCACCATTAACACTACATACTGCAGTTGAAAACCCACTATCTTCTGATTGAACACATATTCCTCCACGATAATCAGCACATCCACTTGATTTTATTTCCCCATCAACACAGGAATGAATCCAGTGTCTACTTCCAACTGGATCTTTTCCATCACCAATTGCCGCATCATAAACACACCAACTCTCTCCATTTCCATAATTTTCATTTTCTTCAACACAATTTTTATTCCCACAGACAAAATCTCCGTTCTCAATATTTATTTCACCAAGTTTTGATTCCTTACACTGACTTCCTAAAAAATAATTACAATTTCCACATATTTCAGAATCAATATTATCCTTTAGGGGGTTACAACTATCTCCTTTTAATAAAATTCTTCCACCATTCCAACTTATATCTTTATTTGAGCTATAGATATTTTCTCTATTTCCACAAGAATCAAACCAATAAATTTCATCTTTACCTTCGACACATCCAACTGATTGTTGCTTTATACATTCTGATTCTAGAACAGGATTTGAACATAATATATTTTCATTAAATTCCCCCCCTACTTCTGCACATTCTAATTCTGTTTTAAATTTACAAACATTTCCAGAAGTTATACATGCTCCAAAAACTATTATCCCCTTCAAAACAATACATTCAAGTTCATTCATATTTGCGCCATAAGAAACATTAGAACCCCTTTCTAAAGAAAGTTTAGTACATCTTCTTTTTGTTGTAAATTCAACTTTAGATCCAAGAGTACAACATCCTTTTTGGCATTCTTCAACTAAACAAGAAGCATCACTTTTCCATAATCCTTGGTTTTGTTCACAGTTTTCTTTTGGAGCATTTGAATCACAAATTCCTTCTGTCTCATCAATACAACAACCAGGTTGGCATTCAGTAACTTGGTCACATGCCACTGGAAGAGTTTCTTCGGCACATTCTTCCAAGTTATCAGAAACAAGATTTTGACACGTTGCACCATTGGCCATAACAGGACAACAATATCTTTCATCCAATATTGAAGATGCAGAAACAGTTCCTATTTGTTTTATAGATAAAAATCCAATAATTAAATTAATTCCAGAACCAACTAAATTGTTTATAATATCATTTTGTGCTAATTGTATTTCTGCATTTTCAATTTCAAAATCAGTTTGATGTATTCCATAACTTTGTGAAACACTAAGGTTAGTCAATAAAATAATTTGAAACAATGCTATTAATAGAATAAGTTTTGTTTTATTTTGTTTTATTTTCATTTTAATATGCAGGAGGGATTGTGCAACCTTTTATGGCAAATCTAATCCATTCTTTAGTTTTTTTGTCTGTTATAGTATAAATTTTTTGACTATCTCCGGTTTGGAACATATCTATCTTAAACTCAGGATGTAACATTTGATAACCCAGTGTTTGAAAACTACAATATGTTGCTTCTTGACTAACAATTTCTTGACTAACAATTGCTAAGTCATAAAATTTACTTGGAATAATAACTTCAAAATATTTTTGAACACTAGAAATACCTTTTTTTATCAAAGTAAGTTCACCATCAACGCCAATAATAACTTTATTAGGGGCCAATCTAATTTCAAATGTTTGAGAAGTTCCTTTCACAACATTATCTTTGCTTGTCAATGATCCCATTAATTCATCCCAACATTCATCAACTTTGAGTTTAATATGCTCTTTTAATTCTGTTTTCAAATGTTGAATTAACATTGGTTCTTGATTTATACAAGGATAACTATTATCATGGTTATAACATAGATAAACAATATCTGAAAAATCATCTTCTTCTTCAAATTTAAAATTTATTTTTAATTTTGAATCTAAATCCCTATACCCCCCATTTTTCATTATTAATTCAGTTCCTTCAAGAACTTTAGCTTCAATACAAGTTTCTAAATATCCAACTGGATCTTCATCAGGATTTTCTCCTCCAGGAGTTGGAATAATATCTGCTTTCATAAGAAAAAATATCCCAACCACTGCAATAAGAAGTATTCCACCAATTACAAAAATAGTCACCTGACCTTTACGAGTTTTTCCTAAAAAGTTGTAATGGGGTAAAACTTGTTTTACCTCTTTTTTATTCATAACTCATTTATGGGATTATTGTTTATTAATGTTTTTGTAAAATTTTTTTTAAAAATATTTTAAGCTGTTGGGAGGTCTTGAGGATTTGCACAACCTTTTATGGCAAATGTAAATTCTTCTTTAGATTTTTCATGTTCTACTCGATAAACTTCTGCCCCATCACTTACAGTAGTTACATTAAAATTATATTCTCGATGCAATTGATGGTATTTTAGAGTATCAAAGCTACATTCACTTCCTTCTTGACTAACAATTTCTTGAACAACAATTGCTAAGTCATAAAATTTACTTGGGATAATAACTTCAAAATATTTTTGAACACTAGGAACACCTTTTTTTGTCAAAATAAGTTCACCAGCTATATCCACAATAATTTTATTAGGGGTTAATCTAATTTCAAAAGTTTGTTCAGTTGTATCAACAACATTATCTTTGCTTGTTAATGATTTCATTAATTTATCCCAACATTCCTCAACCTCCTCCCCAACAAAATCTTTTAATTCTGTTTTCAAATGTTGAATCAACATTGGTTCTTGATTTACACAAGGAAATTCCCCTCCAAGACTACTATAACATAAATAAGCAAGTTCTGAAGATTCAGTTTCTCCTGCAGCCATAAAATCCATGGTGGGTTCTTTATCAAAATCAGTATACCCCCCATTTTTCATTATTAAATTTTTTCCTTCAAGAACTTTAGCTTCAATACAAGTTTCTAAATATCCCACTGGATCTTCATCAGGGTTTTCTCCTCCAGGAGTTGGAATAATATCTGCTTTCATAAGAAAAAATATTCCTACTATTGCAACAAGAAGTATTCCAACAATTACAAAAATAGTCACCTGACCTTTTTTATTCATAATTAATTTAAGATATTCTTATTTATAAATCTTTTAGGAACTTTGTCCTGAGTTTCAAGAATTAATCGTCTGTTTCAACTCGTGGAGCTAAAATAAAACTTAGTTCCATATGTTCTGGGCGAATTTCAATTTTTAATGGATGGTCGTTTGCAAATTTCAAAATTGTTTTGTCATGAAGTTTTGCACCTTTCATGAACTTTTGCAAATATTCTAAACTAAATTTTGCTTTACAATCTTCTGCAGTTATTTTTGCCTCGTCTCCAGAAAATTCAGACCTTGCAGAATTCAAACTTTTTGCTTCCATAATAAATTTACCTTCACTAATAATAAACGCACATGCATCTGAAACAACTGCACAATCTTCTATTGAAGCAATTAAATCTTCTGAATTTAATTCAACCTGAGAACTAAATTCCATATTTGAAACCTTTGAATCAAAATCAATATCTTCACTTTCAACTTCAATCAATGCTAAACTAAAATTTCTTTTTATTTTATCTTGAATTTGAATTTCCAATAGATTTTCTTTTCTCTCTAAAATTAAAGAACTTCCAGCACCACATCTTTTCAAGATTCTTTTCAAACTATCTAAATTAATACCCAAGTTTTCATGGTCTGCTTCAAATTGTGAAAATGCACTTTTAGGTAACTTAAACCCAATCATTGCAACATTTGCAGGATCCATGGCACTAATACTCATACCAAATTCACTAACTTTTAAACGAACCTCTGTAACCAATTCAGAAATAAGATCAACACTTTTCGATAATAAAACAGGATTTTCTAATTTCACCAGCATACTTGTAAAAGTTCCACTTGTTTTTTAAGCATTACTATTGTAGAGTATAAGCTATTTTTTTAAACTCTGGGAGACTGTCTAAATAATGGATTCAAACACTTCTTCAATAAAAGAAAACAGAATAAGAAACATTACTCAGCTATATTATTCAAGGCCAGAAGTACAAAAAATTATTTATGAATTTTGTAAAAATAGGGAAATTTCTCCAAGATATTTTGAAGGTTTTGGAAAAAGACCAGATTCATTTCAATATCCAGGAGATATTTTGGAATTAGTAAAAAAAGGAGCAACATCTTTCCATTGTTCAGAAGAAATTTGGGATGATCCATTAAAAATAGAAACAGGAATGGAAGCTCCCCAATTAAATGAAATAAGATCAGGATGGGATTTGGTTATTGATATAGATTGTAAATGGTTTGATTATTCAAAACTTGCTGCAAGAGCAATAATGGAAACATTGAAACAAAATAATGTTAAGAACATGGGTTTAAAATTTTCCGGAAGTAAGGGATTTCATATTATTGTTCCCTGGAAAGCATTTCCTAAACAAGTTGGGAACATTGAAACAAAAAATCTTTTTCCAGATTTGCCTAGAAAAATAGTTGCCTATATTAGATCTGAATCCCAAAAACAAATGAAAGAATCTTTACCTGAAGATTTTTATAAACAATTTAAAGGAGTTGAAATAAAAAAAGGAATTCAATGTTTGAAGTGCAATGAAATTGCAAACACCTATGACCAAGCAGAATTTTATTGTAATTTTTGTCGTCGTGGAGAACAAAAACAAGTTTCAATTACTGAAAAGAAATTTTTATGTCCAGAATGTGGAAGAGAATTAGAAATTAAAAATAAAGAACAGATTTCAGAATGTCAAAAATGTAGAATTAATTCTAAAAAAAATCCAGAAAATTTTTCTCAAACAGTGCAAATAGATTTATTTGAACTAATGGGGTTAGATATTATCTTAGTTTCTCCTCGACATTTATTTCGGACACCATATTCTCTCCACGAAAAAACAGCCCTAGCAAGCATGGTTATTCATGAAAGTGAACTTGAAAGTTTTGAACCAAAGAAAGCATCTCCCATGAATGTAGATGTAAAAAACTTTATGCCCGACGCTGAAGAAGATGAAGCAAAGGAATTAGTTATGAGGGCCCTTGATTGGAATAAAGCAAATCAAATTAGGCAAGGAGATTCAGAAGAAAAAACTAAAGGGAAATTTAAAGATTACAAACCAATAAAACTAGATAATATTTCTGAAGATAATTTTCCTCCCTGTGTGAAATTAATTTTAAAAGGAATTAAAGACGGTAAAAAAAGAGCTTTGTTTGTATTGATTAATTTATTTCGTTCAATAGGTATGGAAAATGATGAAATGGAAAAAAAGATTTATGAATGGAATGAAAAAAATAACCCTGGCTTGAAAAAAGGTTATATTCAATCACAACTTTCATGGGCCTATAGAAAAAAACCAATCATGCCTGCAAATTGCAAAGAATTTTATCAAGGCATAGGAGTATGCAATCCAGATAATATTTGCAACGCAATAAAAAATCCAGTAAATTACGTTGTTAGAAAAAATTTTATGGAAAATAATTCTGGGCGCCGCTCGGCCCACTCAAAAGTTAAAAATTCTGGGGCAAAGAAAAAAGCACTACCTAAAGGCATAACCCAAGGGCGTAAAAAGAAAGTTCCAAAACAAATCAAAAAATAGAGATAATTTTATAAATAAGAATTAACTAATTTCTTTATGAAAAGGGGAATGTTATTAGTATGTTTTATTGCAATATTAATTGTGAATGTTTCTTTTGTTGTGGCCTATGAAAATGAAACTGGAAAAGTGAATGATGCTTACGAATGTTTAGACAAATTGGTTCATGGGAATTGTGCTTCATTAACTCTTAATGAAAGAATTTTTAGTGTTTTAGCATTACAAACTTGTGGCCCTGAAATACTTACTAATTCTAATAATCAAGAATGCTGGCCTAGTTCTGGTTGTAATTTAAAAACCACTGCTCAAGCAACATTAGCATTAAGTGAATTAGGAATCGATACTAATAAATCAGAAAGTTGGTTACGATCACAAAATAAAACTGCAACAGGATTGACTTGGTATCTTGAAATTGACAGTGAAAAAGCAACAACTTGCTCAATTGTTTATGATAGTAACATAGATAGTGTAGATTTTGGGGCAGATAGAAGAATAACTGGTAGTACCCTTAGTTCTTGTTTGTCTGTAAATAGTGAGGGTTATTGGCTAACAATAGATAATGATTGTTATGAAAAAGAATTTAAAATTTCATGTGATCAAGATTTTTTAACAACTTTAATTTTTACAAAAGAGGGTTCCTCAACAATTCATGTGTCTCAAAAAATTGATTCTTCAGGAGCAGGAGGAGAAACAACTGAAAGAGTAAATTCTAATTGCCTTTCATTATCTGGGTCTTGTAATTACGAGGGGACATTATGGGCTGCTGCTATTTTAGATTCTTTAGGACATGATGTTCAAGAATTTTTACCTTATCTAATTGTAATGGCAGATGAAAATAAAGATGTTCTCCCAAGTGCATTATTGTATTTCTTAACAGAATATTCTGATTTTAAAGTACAATTATTAAGTGAACAAACTCCTGCAACAGGTTCAGTTGGGTGGTGGGATGAATCAGGAAATAAATTCCATGATACTGCTTTAGCATTACTCCCTTTCCAAGGAAATACTTTAGATGAAAAAAACAAGGCAAAGGAATGGCTCCTAGGGGGAATTCAAGGTAGTGATGGTTGTTGGAATAATTTAGAAAACACCGCGTTTATTTTATATTCTCTTTGGCCTCAAACAGAAAGTTTTTGTGGGGATGGTAAGATTGATACTGGAGAACAATGTGATGGAACTAATCTTGGTGGATTAGTAAATTGTTCAGAGTATAATGGGGGATATGACACAGGAACTTTATCTTGCACAAGTTGTAGTTTAGATCTTTCTCAATGTAGTGGTGAAGCGGGAATTTGTGGGAATGGAATCCTTGAAGCTGGGGAAGATTGTGATGGAACTAATTTTAGCGTAATAAAAGATTGTTCAGATTTACCTTTTGGAGGAACTGGATCTTTATCTTGTTTGGAAGATACTTGTCTTTTTAATGTAAGTAATTGTGTAGGGGGAGATGACGACGATTGTTTAACCGATGGTTATTATTGTAGGTCACGTGCTAGTTGTATACAAGGTGGTGGAAATGTTTTAAATCTTTATTGTCCTGGAATGT
>CAZWGF010000012.1:0-2763 GCA_964633605.1 Candidatus Woesearchaeota archaeon | reverse complement strand
AGAGAAAGATTAAGGCCCTATTGGATAAGAACAAAAGAGAAATTTTCAAAGAAGAAAAAACCTATGGCGGGTGGACCAGGAAGAAGGCCTGGAATGGCTCCAATGATGAGAAGGCCTCCAATGCAAGGAAGAAGACCAATGCAGAGAAGAATCTTACCTCCAAATCAAAGGCCTCTAGGAGCTCCTAAAAGACCAATGCCTGGAGCTGCAAAACCTAAAAAAGAAATAGATGATGTTCTTAAGAAGCTTAAGGAAATGGGTAAATAAATCATTAGAATTATTCTTAGGAAACGACAATTAAATTTATTAACTTAATTTCTTTTAACTATTCATGAAACTCAGGACAAAGTTCCTAAAAAGTGGTGTAATTTTATTATTAGTTTTAATTTTAGTTTTACAAACTGTTTTAGCAGTAGAATTTAATATTAAAGATGAATACAATCAAGCAGAAACTTTGTTAACGAAGATTTCTGGAAATTTTATTGATGGCATCTCAAAATCAAATATTTATTTTTACCGTGGGCATGTTCGGGTGCCAATGGAATATTCTGTAACTAAAATAGAAAATGAATATTATCTTTATGCATTGCTTCCAGAAAATTCTGCTAATTATTCAATTATAGTAAAAGATGTCAGATATTATTCAGGAACTCAAATCATTGAAGAAGATATTGAAAGGAAATTTTTCATAACTGAAACTCTTGCTGATTTTTCAATAGACCCAGGTTTTATTGTTACAGATGTTAATTTCCCAATAAAAGTTCAAAATTTACAAGATGCCCAAATAACCATCGCGGTTTCAGGAGTTTTCAAGGGGGGAGATGAATCTATAGATTTAATGTCTGGAGAAATAAAAGATATAAATTTTGAATTAGGAAATATTTCCCTTCCAAATTTGGAAACAATTGAGTTAAGTACAGCAAATTTAAATTATCAAATTCCAGTTTATATTTTTGGAGAAAATTTATATTGTGGAGATGGAACCTGTAATGGAGAAGAAAATTGTACAATTTGCGAAGAGGATTGCGCAATATGTGAAGAAGAGTTAAATGAAACAGAAGTGAATGAAACAGATGAAGAACAAATAGATTTTGAATTTGATCCTGAAGAGTTAGAAATTTCAATGGCAACTGATTCAACAAGAATAAAAACAATTTATTTAACTAACCCCGGAGATATTGTAATTGAAGATATAGTATTGACTTTATCAACCTCATTAGAAGATTACATTATACTTTCAGAAGAAGAAATTGATGAATTAGACGCAGGTTCACAAATAAAAATTGAATTAGAAATATCCTCTGGCATGGATGAAGAGACCATTGAAGGTTATATTAAAGCAAATTCAGATGTAATTTCTATAAAGTCAGATATTATTTTAAATTTTGTTGAAGGTTATGTTATTTCAGAGGAAGAAGATGAAGATGAAGATGAAAATGACGGGGGTTCTTCTGCCCAAACAAGCACTTCAAAATCTGATGACCCAGATTCTACAGGAAAAATAATTGGATGGTCAATCTTAATTATCGTTGTTTTAGGATTAGCTTGGTTTTTCTTAGTAAAATTTAAAGGAACAAAAAAGAAAGTTAATTTATTGGACGCTGCAAAATCTAAAAAATAATTATTTTTTTGGAGATCTTAAAATTTTAATCCCATTCTCAGTTTTAAATTGTGCTGGGATAGTTATCCAGTTTTCTTTATTTTTCATTATGCAAAAATGTAAATGGGGGTATCCACAATATCCAGTTATGTCTGAAAAAGCAATAGGGTCCCCCTTCCTAACATTTTGACCTTCTTTAATTAAACAGTTTTTTCTTAAATGAGCATAACAAGAATATTCATTATGTTTATGTTTTATTATAATTAAATTAGCAGATTCCAAGTTTGTTTTATTTCCATCTCCACTATCAAAATTATCAATAACTTGAAATGCTAATCCTTTTTGAGCAGCAATTATTTTTGTTCCAACAGGTATTTTAAAATCAATTGCATATTTTTGCCAATCAGATTCATAATGAAAGGGAGCTTTTTCAATATTTATTTTAATATTTTTAGGGAAAGGGATATCATAAATATTTTTAGAATATTTCATTTTTTATTCTTTCTTTTCTTCGTTTTTAGGCTCTTCTTTCACTTCTTCTTTAGGCCCATCAGAGTCACTTGGGGATTCCTTAGGTAATAAAGATTTTAACTTATTCTCAAGAATATTTTTTTCAATTTGAATTACTCTAGCTACCTCATCATATCCATGAAGTCTTCTAGTTAATTCATTAAATATATCGTTCCAACCATTATTTGTTAATGCAATTAATTCAGGTGAAAGAATTTCAACATGTGCAGGCATATATTTGAACATTAAAACTGCAATATTTCTAATTTCTTCAACTTCCACTTCAATCTCTGCAAAACTTGTAAAAATATCTTTTTGGTCTTTAACTAAAACAGGCTCGTTTATTTTTTTCTCTTTAACACTTACTCCTGGTTCTTCATCAATTCTTTTAATTAAGGTTTCAAGAGTATTTGTTACTTCTTCTACAGGCCTACCAATAACTTCTATGATAAGCATTGCTCGAATGTTTTTTGTTTCTTTATCTGAACTCATTTTTATTTTGTTTATTTCTTTTTATTATTAGAAGAATTGCAAGCAATACACAAAAAATAAAAAATCCGTGTATTGAATAATTTCTCAGAAAATTCTGAACATTAAACTTTTCTTCTTTATTTTTTGTGTCATTTTCACTTTTTATAGTTTTTGGGTCTAAA
>CAZWGF010000011.1:15392-16878 GCA_964633605.1 Candidatus Woesearchaeota archaeon | reverse complement strand
TATCTCCCAATCTCAAACTAGTTCTTATACCATCATCAGCAGAAACTTCTGTAGTTGTTTTTAACAAAGCAGAACGAACTTTCATTCTCAAAATATCATATTGTAATTTACGCAAAGACTCAACAGGCAATTCCAATGAATCCTCAATACAAATAATTCTAAACTTAGGAATAATTTCTAACATCAAACTTCCCAATAAAGAAGTTTTACCAGAACTTCTTGTTCCTGCAACTAAAATAGTTCTAGACCCATCAATAATAAAACTCAATAAACCAGCTGCAAAAGGATTCAACATTTTAGATTTAATAAATAATGGTAAGGTCCAAGGAGATTCACGATGCCTTCTAATGGAATATGCCAAACCATCTGGAGAAAGAGGCTTTTGAATAATAGCTATTCTTGCACGAATATTTCCAATTCCCAATTGAGTATCTAAAATAGGATTTGCCTCATCCAAAGGCCTTCCTGAAATCATTCTAAACTTTGCAGCCCAAGAATCCACATCTTCTTGACTTGGAAGAATATTTGTAGAACACTCATCATAATCTTGATGTCTTAAAAAAATATTAGTCAAAGGGATGGGAGCATTAAGTGCAATATCCTGTAGCTTAGCATCTTGCAATAAAACTTCCACAAGCCCAAAACCAATTGTATGCCTAACTAAAATCGTAGAAAGTTTATTCAAATCATTGTAGCTCAAAACCATTCCCTTACTTTGTGCCAAGTCTTGCAATAAATCTTTTGTAATATTAAAAAAAACCTGACGAGCCCTTTCAACATCTGTAAATTCTTCTGCCTTGGGTTGGTGTTCAATCAAAACCCCTCTAGCTAAATTCAAAAGCATACTCTGATCTTCATTCAAAGAATTTTCAGGAGGATTTAGATGATAAATTAATTTAGGCTCATCTTTTCTCTTAAGAACAGTCACAAGAGATTCGTCATAGGTTTCATTGGCAATCTTATATTGATCAATTATCTCGGCGCCTTCAGGCAAATCAGAAACAAGACGAGTAAAAGTAAAATTGGGAATAACATCTGGTTTGAAAATATGATGATAAATATCCCTTTCTCCTTTTTTATAATTCTCAAGATAGGGTCTAGCAGAATGTATTATTTGAGTTTTCTCAAATAAACTAAATATCTTTTCTAAAAATCCAACATAATTAGAAATATCTAATTTAAACTGAGCTTCTGATTTCTCTAAAGCAATCCTTGACTTAATAATAATTTTTTTTAACTCGCTATGAGCGGCAATAGGATCTTGTCTAAGCAAATAAAGAAAAGAAAAAACTTCATTATATCTTTGAGAAAAAAATCCCTGTACATTTGTAACAAGTTTATCTTGAGACAAAACACGTTCCTGTTTAACAAGAAAAACATAAAGTTGAGCAATCTCCAACAAAAAAGAAGTTTCTCCAAAATCATAATTATAATTT
This sequence comes from Candidatus Woesearchaeota archaeon, assembly GCA_964633605.1. Taxonomy (GTDB): domain Archaea; phylum Nanobdellota; class Nanobdellia; order Pacearchaeales; family GW2011-AR1; genus CAZWGF01. The sequence continues at coordinate 15,442 of CAZWGF010000011.1, read as the reverse complement.
TAGGGAAACTTCTTTTTTGTTGGAGATTGCTCAACTTTATGTTTTTCTTG
>CAZWGF010000011.1:13978-15382 GCA_964633605.1 Candidatus Woesearchaeota archaeon | reverse complement strand
CATAATTATAATTTTTTTGCTGCACAAAAACTATTCTAGAAACATTTGGGGTTTCAATTAAAACATCCACTGTTCTTCCCATTACTTCTGGAGAATCAGAAAGACTTGGCACATAGGGGGCCCCCATATAATTAATATAAATTATATCTTCACCAGATTCTCTCTTCACTTCATAGGAATATAATTTTTCCCCCTTTTCAAATTGCATACATAAGAAAAGAAGAAACAGTTTAAAGATTTTATTATAGTGAAATAAAACACAAGGATTTTAAACTACATTCACATTATTTTTTCATGGAAGAAGAGGGGGGATATTCTGGACAAATTTCAGGAGAAACCATAAAAATTAGAGATCTAGAAGAAAAACAAAGAATTCTCAAAGATAGACTTTTACTTATAGGACAAAATCTAATTGATACCAAAGAACAACACAATGGAAAAATTATAGATTTGAAAAAAGATGTAGAAATCATAAAAAATGATGTTGAAAAAATAAAATCCTTCTTAGAAACAATTTCAGGAGAATTTTCAAAATTCGCAAGAAAAGAAGACGTTGAAATACTTTCAAAACAAGCAAAAATGTTTCAACCACTTGAATTCGCCACAAAAAAAGATTTAGAAAAATTAAAAAGGGGCGAATAACTTAATAATAAAATGGGAGCACTAGAAAAAGTAAAAGCATTGAAAAGACAGGGATTACCTGACCAAGAAATTACCAATCAATTACAACAGCAGGGAGTTTCTCCAGGAGAAATTGCAGATGCATTGAGTCAAGCAAAAATAAGAAATGCTATCGTTGAATCAGGGGAAGCAGAAGAATCAATTCCCCAAGCAGAACCTTCATATGATCAAGTAGGGGGAGAAAACCCATATACCCCAGCAAATCAAACCCCTGCAGCAGGATATGCACCTGAAGCAAGTTATGCTCCTGAAGCAGCATATGCCCCCCAAACACCAGGAGCTCCCCAAGAAGAATATTATTCTCAACAAGGGGAATACGAAGGATATGCTCCAAGCATGAATACTGATACAGATACAATGATTGAAATTGCAGGACAAGTTTTTTCTGAAAAAATGCAAAAAATACAAAAACAAATAGAAGATATGACTGAATTCAGAACAATTGCACAAACAAATTTACTTAATCTTTCTGAGAGATTAAAAAGAATGGAGACCATGATTGATAAATTACAAATTTCAATATTAGATAAGGTTGGTTCCTATGGAAAAAGTTTAGCCACAACAAAAAAAGAAATCGCAATGGTACAGGATAGTTTCAAAAAAGTAATTAATCCTGTTGTAAATAGGAATTCACAAATCATTAGAAAAGCGCCTACAAAAAAAGTTATTGCGAAAAAGAAAGTCGCAAAAAAATCTATTTCTAAAAAATAATTAATTATCTTC
>CAZWGF010000011.1:4491-13878 GCA_964633605.1 Candidatus Woesearchaeota archaeon | reverse complement strand
ATTATCTTCCTCTAGCTGCTCTAGCATAAGGTGCTTCACTATCAGTTCTACGAGAATCACTTCCAGTACCTACAATAACTGCTAGAATCACTAAAATAAACACAGCTCCAACAACCATTGGCCAATTATCCTGCCACCACCATCCTGCAGACCACCCCACAGCCCCTGCTGTTTGAACAAGAACCACAATAAGAATTACAGCCCCTACTCCCAACAAAGTGTAAATCATTCCTCCAGAATTAGGATCAACAAATAATCCAGTGAAAATTATTACTAATAAAAGGATTGCTAAACCAACTCCCATTCTAGGGAAAATTTCTGAAAAGAACACTGGAACAAAATCAAATTGCAAAGACATTAATGCGACCACAAATGCAATTATTCCATTAATAGATCGATTGTTATTATTTTCCTTATCTCTAAACATTCCTATCTGACTAAGAATCCCAAAGATGATTGCAAAAATTAATAAAAAAGGTAATAAATAACTAAAAAATCCAGCTTGCTCCCAATAGTTAAGCATGTTGCCAATTTCACCACCTTCAAAATAACCATATGAGGCCATTATTAATCCGTTTAACATATTAAGATTTATGAAAACAGATTTAAATATGTTTCGAAAAATTTATTTTTATTTACTTTCCGCCAGTTTTCAAAATTACAGCAAGAGCAGCTGCAACCACGACGACAAATACTGTATTTGTCCAAAATCCGCTACTCCAACCTTGGTCAAAGAGCAAATCTAAAATTTGTGCATTTGATCCTGTTGCCCAAAGAACAGCAACAATCACTGCAATACCAGCAATAATTCCTAGAGCCCACTTCATCCAACCTGCAGGATTAAAACCTTCTTTCATATCTCCAAAGGCAAATCCCCATAATAATAATACTACAAACATTACCACAAGACCTACAGTCAAAAACAAAATCATATTATTAATAACTTCTACAGGATAGGCGACACTAATAACAATTAATCCCATTACAAAAGCAACAAGAGCATTAACTTGCTTTTTATCATCTCCAAGAACTTTTGTTTTTTCAAGAATAGCAAATACTAAAAAGAAAATTAATAAAAAAGGCCAGGCAAACCTAGTAAAAAGCTCGTTTTGTAAAAAGATTTCTTGATTGGCCATTTATTTATACTAAATCTTCTGAAATTTCTTCAAAATCAGAATCTTGACTAGGTAATGCAGTTTTATTTATTAAGAAAATGTCACTTGCAGCTTTCACAAATTGATGAGGAATTATCACTCCTCTCGCACCGCCAATTAAAGACATAACACTGCCCCCTACTCTTATCCTCCAACCAGCAACCTTATTCTCTTGCAAGTTGGCATCTTCAACCTCTCCGAAAAAATCTCCAGAATCTGTATAAACTTTTGTTCCAATCACATCTGTTATTTTTTTTACTCTCATACTAAAATCCAGTTAAACTTATTTATATACTTTTCCATAATCTTGAATATAAAAAAGTTTATAAGAAATCTACTCTTTCCTAAAGGATGTTCAACAAAAAAGAAATCGCTTACATTACAATTGTGACAATTCTACTTGCATTTCTAACAAACTTGCTCAAGGACCAAGAAATTTTCCTAATTTCACTATTATCCATATTCATAATAATAATGGTAAATATTTTAGTAAAAAAAATTACAGCCTATTATCTTGACTCAAAAATTGAAATAAATTTATGGGAACTAAAAAGATATGGATTTTCCCCTAAAAAAGCTTTCAAAAATGCTTTTCCCGCAGGAGCATTCATCCCAGTAATCTCAAAATTAATTCTATTCCCATTTAATAATTTTGTTTGGATGGCTTCCTTAGTTTTCGAAGTAAAAGCAAAAATATACAAAGCTGCAAAAAGACATGGAACACTTACTTTTTCAGAAATAACAGAATACCAAATAGGATTGATAGCAGCGTCGGGAATTTGCGTAAATCTTTTACTTGCAATTGCAGGATATCTAGTTGGATTTGAATTATTTTCAAAACTTAATATTTACTATGCATTCTTTAACATGTTTCCAATATCTGATCTAGATGGAAACAAAATATTTTTTGGAAATTTAACTATGTGGGCATTTTTAGCTACAATAACCTTAATAGGAATGCTTGCTGCAATGTTTGTAATCTAGAATCCTCTTCTAAAATGAAATATCTACAGGACATAACCCCAAGAGAATATCAACAAAAAATATTTGAAACTTGTATTAAAAAAAATTGTTTAGTTGTGCTTCCAACAGGATTAGGAAAAACACTCATTGCATTAATGCTTACAATTAGAAGAATGGAAGAATTTCCAACTCAAAAAATTGTTTTTCTTGCTCCAACAAAACCCCTAGCAGAACAACATCTTACTTTTTTTCAAAAACACCTCCCAGAACTATTCGCAGACATGCAACTATTCACAGGAGCAATAAAACCAGAACAAAGAAAAAAAATCTGGAAAACTTCAGATATAATTTTCTCAACCCCTCAATGTGTTGCAAACGACTTAAAAAAACGACTATATGATCTAAGTGAAGTATCTCTACTCATAGAAGATGAAGCACATCGTTGTACAAAAAACTATGATTACAACTATGTTGCTAAACAATACAAATATCAATCTGAAAATACAAAAATAATAGGATTAACAGCGTCGCCAGGAAGTGAAACCCATAAAATAAAAGAGATTTGCCAAAACCTTTCAATTGAAGAAGTTGAATTAAGAACAAGAGAAAGCCCAGATGTAAAAGATTATCTTCAAGAACTTGAATTTGAAAAAATTATGCTGGATTTTCCTTCAGAATTAGAAGAAGTCAGACATGTTCTAACAAAATTATTTAATAGATATGTGGAAGAACTAAGATATAGAAAAGTTTTATTTGGACCTTGCTCAAAAACAAGATTAATTATGTTACAAAAGAAAATAATGGCCTCTCTTGGAAGGGGAAATAAAAACTTCAACTATATGCTAGGAGTCAGTGCATGCGCACAGGCAATAAAACTTCAACATGCAGCAGAACTCCTTGAAACACAAACCTTAGAAAGCTTTAACAAATACCTAAAAAACCTATTTGATCAAGCAGCAAAGAAAAAAAGTAAAGGAGTTGTAAAACTTGTGGCAAAACCAGAATTTAACTTTATGTTTATGCAATCTAACGAACTCCTTGCTAAAAAATTTGAACATCCTAAAATAAAAAAACTTGTAGAATTAATCAAAAAAGAAAAAGCAAAAAATAAAAAAGCAAAAATAATAATCTTTACCCAATTCAGAGACACAGCGAAAATAATTTCTAAAAAAATAAATGAAATATCTAGTATAAAATCAAAAGTTTTTGTTGGCCAAGCAAAAAAAGAAGCCGGAGGCCTGACTCAAAAAGAACAAAAACAAATAATAGAAGAATTTTCAGAAGGAAAAATAAATGTACTCTGTGCGACTTGCATTGCAGAAGAAGGGCTAGATATACCTGAAGTAAACTCTGTAATCTTCTATGAACCAGTTCCCTCTGCAATCCGTGCAATTCAAAGAAAAGGTCGAACAGCGAGGCTTATGAAAGGAAAATTCACTATCCTAATAACTAAAACAACCCGTGATGAAACATCCTACTATGTATCCCGAAGCAGGGAGAAAAAGATGCATTCAGCAATAACAACCATCAAAAAGAATTTATTTGATAAAAATAAATCTGACGCTCAAAGAAAATTAATCTAAAAAATTAAAACAAATTATTTATTTGGTTCACAAATTCCATCTTGAAGTCCCAAAAAAGGAATACTCAAAGTTTCCGTATAACTACAATCTCCTGCAGACTCACAATCATCTGCTGTACAAACATTAAAAAATCCAGCACTACAAGCCTCACAAAGATTATCTGAAACTAAATGAGGATTACAATCTCTACAATTAAACAAATTTTCAGGACCAACTATCAACAAAGGAGGAGAAGTTTCCTTAATATAAATAGGCAATCCTGCTCCAATTCCAAAATCACCCCATCCACCTTTTACAACATCATATTTAATATCATCAACTATTATCTTCATATTATTTGAAACTGAACCCCAAGTATGTATTTGTAATTTGTGAGAACTTGAACCAATTTTAATTCTATATATCTCTCCCACCAATATTGAAATTTCTTCTGAAGCACAAACAGTATTTGGGCAATTCTTTTCTTCAATTTCAATAATTACTTCTTCCTCAACTACCTCATCAACACAAAGTCCTTCAGAACACTCTTTGCCCGCCACACAATTTTTATCAGTATGCCTACACAATTTAGAATCCCCTACAGTAGTACAAGAATATTCTCTTAAAAGTCCTATTTTAGGGACACATGCATCTTTATGATCTCCATCCTTATCTGTACAAGTAATTCCTGTTTTACTACAAACAGGGGTTTCGGGAAGAGTTTCATCTCTACAAGCATTATTAACACATTGTTCACTCCAAGAACAAGTATATGACTCAGATTTAATCACATCATTTTCACAATAATATTCTGTTAAAGTATCTCTTGTAAGACCATCTTCACAAGAATCAGATTCAGATTCTGTTCCTTTTGTAGTTATTCCCCCTAAATAATAATTTTTTCCATCAGCATATTGAGACGTTACATCACTATCACTACAACTTGAAGAAGGTATGGCAGGCACAGAAGCTGTACAAACTTCAGAAATACATATGCTATTAACCCCACAACTTTTGCCAGCACAATCACTATCTAAACAATCTATTTTTCCATCCCCATCATCATCTGTATTATCATAACATTTAGATTCTGCAGAAGGAGTATCAACAATACACTTACTATTTGAACAAACTTTTCCAGTTCCACAAGTTTTGCCAGCACAATCACTATCTAAACAATCTATTTTTCCATCCTTATCATTATCTATCTTATCGTCACATTTATATTCTGATTTAACCTCTCCATCAACAATACACTTCCTTGTTATTTTGTTTCTAGCACATTCATCTCCATTTTCAGCAACTTTTTTCCCAAGAGGGCACCTTGAATAAGAGTAATCCCCACAAGTTCTAGGGATACAAATCCCCTTCTTCTTATCGCAAAGACCACTCGCACAATTAAAATTTTTGTCTTTTACTTCTCCGTTTGAATTACAATAATATTCTTTTAACTTTACCTTTCCATTATCAATAATGCATGTATCTTTTTTACTTTCAATCTCATTACTAGTTTTTCCAAAGATAAATTTCTTTTTTCCCCCATCAGTATCAGTACAAATATATTTTTCCCCCGCAATTATAAGGTTATTATCTAAACAATCTTGAGAACAAGAACTTATAGTCTCATTAAATCTAAATGTTACCTCCCCTATATTTCCTAAAACCATTTTTTTCTCAATTTTTAAAACCTCAATTAAAGCTCCTCCAGAAAGAGAAACTGAAGAATCTCCAAATTTAATATAAGTCCTTATCCCATTCACATAAAAAACAACTTCATCAGGATCAACATATCCTATATTTATAGAATTTCCATTAAGGGTTATTTCCTCTCCCTCTTTAATAATTTTTTCAATAGAATCACAAACCTCATTTCCACATTTAATCTCAGAAGTAATTTCAGGAAGAGTTTCATCTCGACAAGCATTATTGACACATTGTTCACTCCAAGAACAAGTATGTGATTCAGATTTAATCTCACCATTTTTACAATAATATTCTGTTAAAGTATCTCTTGTAAGGCCATCTTTACAAGAATCAGATTTAGATTCTGCTCCTTTTGTAGTTATTCCCCCTGCATAATAATTTTTTCCATCAGCATATTGAGACGTTACATCACTATCGCTGCAAGTTGTTGTAGGAGTATCCGCAATACATTTTCCCCCATAACATTTTTTTCCAGTTCCACAGCTAACAGATTCTGATTTTAATTTTCCACTTAAACAATAACCTTCGTTCAATAATCCATTCAAACAATGATCATGAAAAGTTGTTGATCCTTGAGTAGTATTTCCTTTAGTTTCATAAACTCTCCCTTTATCTGTATCCTTGCAAGTTGTAGTAGTAGTGGTAGTAGTTGTTGTTGGAGTAGTAGTTGCAGGAACTGTAGGAGCTTTCAAACAAGCACCAGCTTCACAACCATTTTCACAAGACCTCTCAACCCAGCCCCAAGCCGTATGACTTTTACAATAATATTCTATTACTTTAGTATCCCACCAAGTACATTTATCTTTTTTAATGGTCTTTCTTCCATCAGTCTCTATATAAGTTACTTGGCCAGCATTATCATACTCAAAAGCATCACTATCTTTACATACATCAACGCAAGCACCTTGCCTACATCCTTCAGGGCAAGGTTTATAGGTAAATTTCGGATAAGCAGTATCTCCAGAACCTACACAAGTCCATTCATCTACCCCTTTATAAAAATTAGCACAAGAATCTTCATGTTCTTGGGTTCCTACCCCAAAAAACCAACCAGGGACAGTAACATGTCCTTGAACAAATTCATTATTTATATTTGCTTTATCCCCATATGTGCAAAAAGCACTAACAACACTAATTAATAATATTGATAATAGAAAAAATCCTCCAAGCAAAAATAAATTCTTACACCCCATTAATTACCTTAAGAAAAAAGTCTTTTTAAATTTATTGTCAAAAAATTATATTCATTATCCATTATATAATAACCATTACATAATACTTAACGTCTAGAATATATAGATTCTACAGAATCATTTTAGATGATATAAATTTTGAACACAAATATTTATTAATAATTTTAGAATTTATCTTTTATGATAATAACTATTTCTGGGAAACCGGGTGCAGGAAAAACAAAAGCTGCAGAAAACCTTTCTAAAAAATTAGGATATGAATTTATTTCTGCAGGAGACTTGCATGGCATGATAGCAGAAGATGAAGGAATATCCATAGGAGAATTAATGGAAAAAGCAAAAACAGATTTAAGCATCCATACAAAAATGGATAAAAAAACAACTGAAATTGGAAAAAACAAAAATGATTTTGTCATGGAAGGCTGGATTGCATATAATTTTATTCCGCAATCATACAAACTTTTTCTGAATGTTGATTCAAATGTTGGTGCAAGAAGGATAATGGATGCAGAAAGGCCAGATGAAAAATATACAGGAGATATTTGGGAAGTTAAACAAGCCATAGAAAAAAGAGTTCAAGATAGCAACGAGGGATTTAAAAAAAGTTATGGAATAAATTTCCTTGAACAAGAAAACTATGATACAATTATAGACACTTCAAACAAAACCCCTAAACAAGTTTTAGAATTAATTGAAATAAAAGCCAAAGACCATCAACAACTTATGAATCCAATTAATTTTTATTTGGCTCACCCCACAAAATCAAGAAAAGATGTAAGAGAATGGGAATTAGAATTTGAAAAAAGAACAAAAATAAATTTGATCAACCCCTTTCATGATTGCAACACCTTAGAAACTGAAATGGGAAATATGAATGAAGAAAAATATGAAATTCTTGGAGAAAACTCAGGAGAATTATTTAGAGGAGATTTGGAAAATTTAGCAGATAAAACAACCATAGGGGGAATTTTTATATTCGATAAAAATTATTCAATAGGAACTTCTGAAGAAAAAGGGATAAATAAACTAATGGGAAAATTAACTTATTCTGTTGTAACTAATCCGATATATAGGAATCATTCATCAATAAAATTAATGTCAGACAAAATATTTCCAAACAAAGCAGAACTTGAAAAATTTTTAACCCAAAATAAAAACAATTTATATGGGCTCCTTGAAAGATCTAGAAAAAAAACAACAAAAGACAAAACATTTCTAAAAATATTTGATCAAATAGAAAAAAATTTCCAATACCAAAATTAATCTTTTAGTCCGTGAGCAATACTTTCTTTTTTTCCTGCTCGAGAAATTTCTATAAAATCAACTTCTCCACAAATTTCTTCAATATTTTTAGCTCCAACATAAGTCATTCCAGAAGCAAAACCTACTAAAAATTTTTTGACAATTGGTTCAATAGGACCTTTATAATCAACAAAAATTCTTTCACCTTCAACATTAATATCTTCTTTATGTTTTTCCCCATCTAATTCTAATTTTTTAAGAGAAGCTTCATAACTTGCCATTCCACGATATTCTTTTTGCCCAAGATAAATGTCTCCGGGGGTTTCTTTTGTTCCAGAAAAAATACTCCCAAACATGACATTATCTGCTCCAGCCCCAATTGCTTTTGCAACATCTCCAGGCTCTTTTATTCCTCCATCTCCACAAATAGGAATTTTCCCCTTAGTTATTTCATAAACATTCATAATTGCAGTAAGTTGAGGTATCCCTGCCCCAGTCATAATTCTTGTAGTACACATTGAACCAGGACCAATTCCAACTTTTAAAGCATCTGCATCTCTCTCTAAAAAATATTCTGCAGCTTCTTTTGTTGCAATATTTCCAACCATCACATCAAGATGAGGATAATCATACTTAATCCATTTCAAAGCTTCCCCTGCCCTTTTACAATGTGCATGCGCAACATCCAAAACCAAAATATCTAAACCAGAATTAATCAATGCAGCTGTTCTTTCTTTGTAGTCCTTTATTCCAACTGCTGCGGCACAAAGCAAATTCTCTTGCTTTATTTGAAAAACTTCTTTTGCCTGATCTTCAATTTCCATAAATCTATGAATCACTCCAACCCCCCCAAGTTTGCCCAAAGTAATTGCCATCTCACTTTCACAAACAGTATCCATATTTGCTGCCAAAATAGGGATATCTATTTCATAATTTTTAGTAATCCTTGTTTTAAAATCAACATCTTTCCTAGAAACAACCTCATTATATTTAGGAACACTTAAAACATCATCAAATGAGAGCCCCTTCCCAACAATTCTAACCATAATCAAAAATACCCCCCAGAGTATAAAAATATAATTAAACTCCATGATATAGTTCAAAACATGACCAAAACAATCCTAAATATTTTTGGAAGGGAAAAACAAATCATAAAAAAAGAAGTCCCAAAACAAAGAATCATTGCGGATTATAGAGAGAAAAACTGCATGGTCACCTCAATTCTAAAAAAATTCGATATTGATACAGAATTTAGAGAATTAAAAGTGGCAGACTATATTGTAAAAGATGTTGCCATTGAAAGAAAAACAGTTTCTGATTTTATCTCATCAATGATAAATAAAAGATTGGTTAAACAAATAGAAGAACTCCAACAATATGAAAAAAGACTCTTAATAATAGAGGGCACAAGTGAACAAGAACTATATGATGATGAAAAAGATTTAGGAGTTTCAGCAAATGCGATCAGAGGATTCTTGCTTTCAATCTCACTTAAATCAAAAACCCCCATAATATTTACTAAAAATGCAGAAGACACTGCAAGATTTATTTCAGTAATTTTAAAAAAAC
>CAZWGF010000011.1:0-4391 GCA_964633605.1 Candidatus Woesearchaeota archaeon | reverse complement strand
AATGCAAAGAAAAAAATATTTACAAAAAAAGAACAATTACAATACATTGTTGAAAGTTTTCCCGGAATAGGGCCCAAATCTGCGAAAAAAATATTAAAAGAATTCAAAACAATAAAAAATTTCATCAATGCTCCAGAAGATGAACTTCAAAAACTACTTGGTAAAAAATCAGAAACAATAAAAAAACTTATTGAAGAAAACTATTAATGAACTTTTTCTAATATTTCTTCACTAACCTTATCATTCCACTGATAAACAATGGAACCAGGCCTATTTTTATTAATAAAAAAACCACGAACATTATTCAAATAAATCTTTTCTTCCAAAGTTCCAGAATAATTATCAATCCAACTTGCCAGTCCAAATAATTGCCCTTTTTTTTCATTGTAAATTTCTCTTCCTTGCTCCAGTAATTTATTCACAAGCTTTTTTTCCATATTAAAAATAAAAGATTCTAGTTTTTAAACTTAAGGAATCCTTCTATACAAAGTATTACCCAATAACCAATCTACTAGTAATAAGAATAAAGAAATAACCAAAAGAGGGAAAGCCAATTCAATAGGATTTTTCCCAACACTCTTTATATTCACAATTTTATCATAGGCTGCAGTTAATTCATCTGCATTGGTTGCCAAATAATAATTACCTAAGGTGGCATTTGCAACAAGTTTTAAGGACTCTTCATCAACACCCAAATCAAATTCATTTAATCCCTTTGTTGCCCCAATTCCAATTGTATGAACAATAACATGATGACCATTTGCATACTGAATTGCAGTTGCTTCAGAAATACCAATATTAGATCTACCATCTGTCAAAAGAACAACTACTTTTGCTTTGTTAGAAGGCAATAAAATATTTGTTCCAGTCATAATTGCATTTCCAAAATCAGTACCTCCAATTGAACTAACTTTAATATTTGAAATAGCATCTTTTGCAAAAGATTTTTGTTGGGTGAGGGGCTGGTCGACAAAACTCACCCCAGAAAAACTCAAAATACCAATATATGAATTCAAAGGCAGATGCTCTACAAAAGACATTGCAGCAGTTTTAGCAGCATCCAATCTTGTTGGGGCAAAATCATCTGCCAACATACTTGAAGAAGCATCAATGGCAAGAACATAATCCTTGTAGGAGGTTTCCCCCACATACCAAATGGTAATCCCAGAAATTGAAAGAATTACCAATGCTAAAGAAATCATACGAACAGCTAACATGGACATACTAGAAACTTCCCTTACCCCTCCAGAAACCCTAGATAAAGCTACAAAATTTGCAAACTTCAAAGCCATTGCCCTTGAATATCTAACTGAAAGAATATACAAAACTATCAAAATCGGAATAATCAATAACGTCCAAAGATAAATTGGATGTGTAAAAGTTACCTCCATTCAGATTGCCTCTGTTTAAAGAAAATAATTAAATCTTCTACAAACGATTTATTTGTATAAAGTGGTAAAAAATCTGCTCCAACATCTCTAAACAATCTAACTAAATGAGCAATTTCTCTTTTTGTTTCCTTTGAATAATATTCTTTCAAATCATTTGGATAAATAAGCATTCTCTCACCAGTAACAGGATCCTGAACCAAAACCTCTCCCATTCCAGAAGGAAGTTCCATATCAATTGGATCCCTAACCATCATGCAAATAAGATCAAATTTTTGTGCAACAAACTTTAATTCTTTTTCAAAATTTGTTTCCCCAATAAAATCAGAAATTAAAATAACTAAAGATCCTGGGGGGAAAGTTTTAAGGGCGTGTGCAAGAGCTTTATTTAAATTAGATTCTCCACCATAATTATTCAAATTACTCAAAGAATCAGTTAATAACCTTAAATGACCTAATCCTGCTCCAGGAAGAATATCCTTTGAAATATTATCTGCAAACATTGTAACTCCAACATGATCTCCTGCTTTCAAAACAGTATGGGCAAAAGAAGCAACTAACTCTGCAACATATTCTGCTTTTAATTTTGGCATAGAACCAAGCATCATTTTAGAAGAAACATCCACAATAAAATAAACATCGATATTTCTTTCTTCCATAAACTCCTTAATTAATAATTTTCTAGCCCTACTACTTGCTTTCCAATCAATAAGACTTGCATCATCACTAGGAGAATAAACACGATAATCGGCAAATTCCAATCCCTGACCCTTAAACACACTTGCATAATTTCCCATAAATCTTGTAGAAACAAGTCCTTTAGCAAAAAGATTAAGTTTCTGCAATGAAGGAATTAAATTTATTTTTAATTTAGCCATTCTATTCTCAAGGCAAAGGCACTTTATTTAAAATTTCTTCAATAATGTCATCTGTTTTAATAGTCTCTGCCTGACCAAGATAATTAAGAATTAATCTATGTCTTAAAACATCATGGGCAACATTTTTTACATTTTGAGGAGTTACATAGGTTTTTCCATGCATCAAAGCATCTGCTTTTGCAGCAATAATTAACCCAATGGTCGCACGAGGAGACCCCCCCCATTCAAGATATTTTCCTAATCTGATTCCATACTCTTTTGGTTTACGAGTAGCATCAACAAGTTTAACAACATATTTTTTAATTTTTGGAGAAGCACCAATTTTTTTAGTTATCTTCTGCATCTTAAGAATTTTCTTAGGAGTAATAACTGGTTTAACATCATAATCTTCAAATCTACTTGTGGTTATATTTTTATCAATAATTAACTCTTCTTCTTCAGTAGAAGTATAGCCCATTTTAATTTTAAATAAAAACCTATCAATCTGTGCTTCTGGAAGAGGATATGTTCCTGAACTCTCAAGAGGATTATTATTTGCCATTACAAAAAATGGAGTGGGAAGTGGATGAGTTTCTTTTCCAATTGTAACTTGTCTTTCCTGCATTGCCTCCAATAAAGCTGATTGAGATTTTGGAGGTGCACGATTAATTTCATCTGCAATTACAAAATTAGAAAAAATAGGACCTTTCAACGTTACAAAATTCTTTTTAACCTCATTATATGTTGTAACTCCAGTAATATCTGTTGGAAGCAAATCTACAGTAAACTGAATTCTTGAAAACTGGCAACCACTTGCATTTGCTAAAGTCCTAATAAGTAAAGTCTTTGCAATACCTGGGACACCTTCAATCAAAACATGGCCATTTGCAAGAAAGCCCCGAATTATTCCGTCAATAACATTATGTTGCCCAATAACCATTTTTGAAATTTCTGCCCTAAGATTTTCAATGTCTTTTGAACATTCAGGAATAACTTTTTTCAAATATTTTTCATCTTCTGTTTCTTCTCTTGCAAAAACTTTTTCCTTTTTCAAATCCTCTTTAGAAAATTTCATATCAATTTTCTTTTCTTTTTCCATTACCTTTTCCTTATCACTTAATTCAATTTCAGGTTCTTTCTTTTTTTTCTCAATATTCTTTTTACCTTCACTATGACTTTGCTTCATTTTTGCTTTTCTTAATTTTTTCATTTCCCTTCTAGAAATTTTCTTATCAATATTCTTTTCTTTTTTCTCTAACTCTTCTTGTTTTTTCATTTCTCTTTTAGAAATACTTTCATCAATTTGTTTTTCCTTGCCAAGGATTTTCCCAAAAAAAGTCTTTTTTTGTTCTTCCATTTCTTTTTGAAAAATTTCCAAATCAATTTTCTTTTCTTTTTCTAAAACTTTTTTCTTTTCTTCAATTTCAACTTCTTTTTTCTTTTTCTTTTCTAATTCTTTTTGTTTTTCCGATTCTTTTTTAGAAATATTTAGGTCAATAGAAATTTCTTTTTTCAAAGTTCTTTCTTCCTCGTCAGCTTCTTTTTGAATTTTTTCAATTTCTGCTCTTCGCTTTTTCTCTTCCCTGATTTCCCTTTTAAGTTCATTATTCAATTTATCCTTAGCTAATTTTAAATTTTTATTTCTAATCTTACTAAGAAGTGAATCTCTTTCCAAAACTATTTCATCATGCTTATTTAATTTCTTACCCATTCTTACCCCGTTCTTTAATTATTATAAAATTACTATCTTTAAAAAACCTATGATACATCAAATTTATAAATAAACAACCCCTAAAATTTCCATGAACTTAATAAAAAAAATGTTCCAAAAAAAAGGTGTAAAAAAAGTTCCAAAAAAAAGAGATGAATTAAAACACCAAGCAATTGTAAAACTTAGTAAACTAAAACAAAAAAAGTTTTCTGAAAAAATATTTGACGAATTTATTTTTGTCTTTAGATTATTTATTTCAAAAAAATTAGACATTAAAAAACAAACCACCCATGAAGAACTCGTAGGGAAAATAAGTGAAAAAAGAATTAAACCTTCAATAAAAAAGAAAATACTTGACCTATCCTCAAGAATAAATGAAATAGAATTTAAAAATATTAAAATAACTAAAGAAGAATATAGAGATATAATTCTTAA
>CAZWGF010000010.1:0-18007 GCA_964633605.1 Candidatus Woesearchaeota archaeon | reverse complement strand
TGTCTATCTGCTAATTGCCCTCGACCAGCAAACTCTGCTCTAAAATGCGCAGTCAAAGAATCAATAATCATTAGTTTAATTGGCTCACCATCTTTAATCATTTCAGCAACCTTTTCTAAAAGTAAAATCTGATGGTCTGAATTAAAAGCACGAGCAACAAAAATATTTTTCAATACCTTATCAGAATTTGCACCCATTGCTTCTGCGATTTGCTTTATTCTTCCTGGCCTAAATGTTCCCTCTGTATCAATAAAAACACATTTACCATTTGAACCACCATTTTCAACAGGCAATTGAACATTAACTGCCAAAGTAGATCCTAATTGAGTTTTACCCGAGCCATAAGCTCCAAAAGCTTCTGTAATGGCTCGGCTCTCAATACCTCTTCCTCCCAAGAGCTCATTCAAATTATTACTTCCTGTTGTGATATAAGAAACATTTTCCCTCTTCTTAGCATATTGCAACCCATCAGAAAACCCTAAATCAAGCATATTCCTAGCAGCCTGAATAGCTTTTCTAGCAACAGCACTACTTACTCCAGCAGCATCACCTAAAACAGCAGGACTCATCACAGCCAAAGACATCATATCAAACACTCCAGCAGAATCTAACTTAGCAGCAACAGCAGGTCCAATACCTGGCAAATCAGTTAATTGCGGTTCTTTATTATCTTCTTTTTTTATTTCTTTTTGTTCAGAATCACTTATGCTAGAAGTCTCTTTTAACGAGGCAGTAGCCTTTTTTGCTTCTTTTTTCACAACCATAAAAAATAAAACCAGTTCCAGTTTATAAGCATTTATCGACTATAATATAGTATTTGCAATTCTCAGCATTAACAACCCCAAATCCGCAATAATAAAAATAACAAAAACAATAATTTCTGATCTCCCCCCAGTTCTAACAACTCCACAACTTTTTTTCTTAGAAGGATAAAAGGGCATTATTCCATCCACACTAAAACTATCTGCAAATAAATGAGATGCATAACCAAGAAAAAACCCCAAAGCAACAACTGGAAAAAATAAAACAAGAACCAAAGTAATAGTTAAAAGAAAAGTAAAACTATGAATCATTCCACGATGCTTAGTAAAAATCTGTAAAAGACGTGCAATCTTTTTTTGCCCAATGGTTGAAAATCTAGAATCAATGTCTGGAATAAAAGTTGCAAGCAACGCAACCCCCACAAAAACCAACTTAGCATCAATAACTGGAAGTAAAAGTAAAATAAAAAACAAAGTTATTGCTAAATGAGTTCTAATTAACATTAAATATTACCTTTTTTAATTCTGATATAAATCATTGCTAAAATTGCACCAATTAAATCAGACACTAAATCCAAAGAAGTATTAATATATCCTCCAACCCCAGTTTCTGGAACAAAAACAGTCACAATAAATTCAAGCATTTCATTTAAAGCCCCAACTCCAAAACCCGCCATGATGACCACAATTGAAAGTGCAGACCAAGATTTCAAATTAGACTTAAGCAAGGGTTTTAACAAAACATAAATTAAAAGAGTTGCGATTCCAAATCCAAGAATATGAACAAATTGATCATATCTAAAAATAGAATAAGCATTTGAGAGGGGAACCAAAATTAATCCATACAATACAGAACCATCCTTAAAAATAACTCCTCCTCCAAGCATATGAAGAATCCCCCAAATAGTCAAGCCCCATAAAACAAAATTTGGATAATTTACTTTTTTAGAAGTAAGCATAATCAAAATAAGTAAAAAAATTATTACTCCAACATACATTAGAAATTCATAATTTTGTCTTCCAAAAAAAAGAATAAATGCTAGAAATAAATAAATAACATTTACAAGAAGAATTAATAATTGCCCCTTTTTTAAAAACATAACTAACTAAATTAAAGATAATTTTTAAGCCTTTCCTTCTAACTTCGCAACCAATTCCTCAATATTCACTTCTTCAACACCATTAACATTAAACTCAGTAGTATTAAAAAAACTATTATTTTTTACAGTTCCAGAAAAAACCATTTCTTTTCCAAGAAGATTTTGTCTTTGTTGAATTAACATTTCAGGATTTTCCAAATCAGTTAATCCAATTGAACCTAACATGTCATGAAATAAAGTAGACCTTATTGTTTCTGTTCCATCATCAAGAACAATACTAATTAAAGCTCTTTTTTCAGCAGCAACTTTTCCATGCTCTTTACACATAAATCCTTCGCCTTCTTGAATAGTTTTCTTATTGCACTCAGGACAAGCATTCCAAAACTTTGGATCAAATGCTTGAACGACAAATGCACGCACACTTGAATTATCCCCAATTCTAAAATCAGCTATATTTTTCTCCTTAACAATTTTAGCTGTTTGAACATTCTCAAAAACCTTATCACTTAACTTAAACTCTGAAAAACTTCCCAAATGAATTTCATTATCCCTCATACTTCCATTAGCAATCTCAATAACACTATCCACCTTAACATCTCCTTTCTCAATTAATCCTATATGAGCAGTATCCCATAGAACAACTTTGATATTCGAAGTATCATCTGCTATTACAAAATTAGAAACCTTTCCTTCATCACCTTTTTTAGTTGTAAAAGTTCTTACAGGAAACATATTAATAATTTTTCCAGTAACATTTACCTTTCTCATTCCAGGTAATAACTCATCTATTTTCAAATGTTCATTGTCAAAAGAAATACCCAATTCAGCAGCAACAACTTGCGCAGCACCCTCAAGACTAATCAATCCCGCAAGCTTAGCTCGTTTTGCTTCAACACGCCTCTCAATCTCACCTTTCTCTAACCCAGAAGATTTAGCGATTCTCTCAAGAATCTTATCATAATTTCCGTCACCCATGACAAGAAAAAATCAAACGTATTTATAAGTATTATGGGAATAAAACTTAGATATTCCAACCTAAATCAAAACTTCCAATAAACTTTATAAACTCATTTCGTCACAAATTAATATGACAGGAATAGTAGGAATAAAAATAAAAATAATGCCAAATTCTCCATCTGCAGATTTAGAAAAAATAAAACAAGAAGCACAATCAATTGTAGAATCAAAAAAAGGAAGAAATAGAGAATATGAAGAAGAACCAATTGCATTTGGATTAAAAGCAATAATCGCATTCTTTGAATGGCCAGAAGACGGAGAACTTGACGAAGTTGAAGAAGCATTCAAAGACATAGAAAACGTTCAATCAGTACAAGTAATTGATATGAGAAAAATTGCTTAAAATTATTCGCTAGCGCCTTCAAAATCTTCCCGAGCTTGTTTTTCAATATCTTTTATCATCTGATCTTCTTTTTGTTTACTATTAATCTTTTGAATTTTTTCTGTTCTTTTCTTTGAAACATCTTTTTGTTTCTCAACATTCTTTTCAACACTACTAAATCTCCTCTCTTTTTTAACACCTAAAGCCCAAGATTCAATAACCTTAGAGAACATAATTCCATAAACAATTGCTCCAAGAATAATAATTATTGCAATGAACTGCACTTGCCAATCCCCCTTACCTTCAATAAAAGTTATAACCCAATTAGCCAAATTCCTAGCAAACCTAGCAGAAGATATAAACACAAAAAATATTAGCCAAATTCCCCATTTATAATAACTAGAATATTTCAAAGACATAAATGCCTTTACAACCGTTGCAACTCTCCAAGCATAAACCAAAAATAAAATCCAAAATGCAAAAGTCAAAATAAAAACCCAAGATAAAGAAAAAGTAACTCCTAAAACACTATTCCAAACAGGATTAAAAATAGTAAAAAAATCATCCAAACCATTCAAAACTCCACCTATCCAACTATCCCCCAACATTTTTCCCCATTCTTGCTTTAGATAATCTCCAGCAGTCTCTTTAACATCTCCAATATCACTTGGAATCTTATCTACTCCTTCTGCAAGGGTTTCCAAGGCAGCAGAGGTCATAAACATACAAAGAATCATTACTCCTAACACCACACCCAACTTTTTCATAAAAAGAAATGCCTACAGAACTTTTTAAAACTAATTACTTCGGTTTTATTGATTTTGTCCCATTCTTCAGTGGTAACACAATAGTAAGACTTAAATACTATAAACCCCTCTAAATAACATGGAAACAAACAAATACTATGATCAAGCTGTAAAATTTATGGAGGATAAAGACCAATATAATCGAGATAGACGTGCACATCTAATTAAACCAATAAAAGATATAACCCAAAAACTTGGTGTTAAAGGAACAGTGGGAGGAATTGCAGGATTGGTTATTGGAGGACCTTTAATGGCTGTGGCAGGAGCATTAGCTGCAAAAAACTCTAAAGCAGTATATGGATTTGCAAAAGATAGAGTTGGAGAAGTAATTAATGGGGTTAAAATAACAGCAGAAGCGATTGGGAATGCAAATGAATTAGAAAAAATTGACCCAGATGCAAAATATCAATCAACCCCGAATGATAAATGGTACAATTTTATTGAAAATGGTTTAGGATTTATGAAAAACAAAACTAGAAATGCAGGAACCTATAAAATTCTTGGAAGAATGGCTGAAGAAGAAATGAAAAAAACAGGGGAATATACTAATCAAGAAGAAACTTTTAAAAAATTCAACAAAGATAGAGAAAAAGCAATAAAACAAAAATCTTTTGATCAAATAAGAACAGAAATTTTAAAATTAAGAAATAAAATAATGGGCAACCCGCAAGGATTCTCTAAAGAAGATCTTAAAAAATACAATGGATTTATTGAAACCCAAGATGAACTTGGAGCAGAATTAGGTATTAAAGAATCAGGACAATATTTTGAAAGACTATATGTAAGAAATAATGAAGATTTTAATCCAAATGATTCAGATAATTCATATCAAACTAATTCAAACTACAAAGATCCCACAAACCCTAATGAAGATGCATATGATGCAGAATACACAGAGAATACCAAAAATACAATATTTGAATTAAACTAAATTTTTAATTTTTCTTAACATTAGCTTTTGCCTTCATTTCCTCTTCTATTGCTTGATCATATTGAGTACTTAATTTCACCTTCCAATAATATTCAAATAAAGAAGGGGTAATCCCAACAATTAAAGCAACATAAAAAGCTTTTACAAAAAGATTTTCTGCATAAAAATCCAAAGTCAATATCCAAAATATTTTATTGATATAAGGAATTTGCATAATCACTGCATAACCCATTCCCATCAAAAACACTTTCCAAAGACGACCTGCAATTATCCCAAACCAAACAGTTTTCCCCCCTGAAAAAGGATTATAAAGACGCCTCCTCATACCTAAAACTTTCATTTTTAAATAATCAAATAACCTAATAAAAGTAATGATTATAAACAAATATAATCCCGCAAAAAACCCAATAAAAAAATAACCAATAAAATTAGCCATCCTGGACAAAGTATTTGAAGGAGGAAAAATAAATTCAAACATTCCTTTTCCAACAACCTTTTGAATAGAATCATAAACTCCTACTGCACTTACTCCAGAACTACTTTGAGAAACATCATTCTCCTCTGCACTAACAAAAGAAAATAGAAACAAAAATAGAAACAAAAAACAAAATAATTTTTTAAAATCCATATTAATTTCCAGCCCTAATTTTATCTAAAGTCATTATGGCTTTTTCCCTTTCAACTGCATGATAATAACCTTTCCTAATTTTATATCTGGAATATTGTTCTATAGCCGTAGGCAAAAAACCAATATAAAATGCAATAATAAAAGAACGCATTAATGCCCCCCAAACCATTCCAGTAGAACCTAACAAAAATTCAAAAGTAACTATTTTGATGAAAGAATTTAACAAAGGAATTTGCATAATTACTGCATAACCCACTGCAATCATAATCATTTTATGCCATCTATCTGCAATAATGCCTAGCCAACTATTTTGTAAATTCTTAACGTACCTGCCTCCAGAAGTAGCACTAGCAATAGTTTTTCCCACAACAGGAATTAAAGCAACCAACCTCTCCAGACTTGCTAATAAAAAAACAACCCAAAGCCAAAGCCCAACAAACAATCCCGTAAAAAGATATTGCCCAAACTCCCAAGCCCCCTCATTAAATCCTAAAATATCCCTTGTTTTTCCAATAGTACCCCCAAAAAAATTACCAGTTGAACCTTCCAATAAAAAATTATGTATAACACCCTCTGCAAATTCAGGAGTAATACCCACAATCCACTCTCTTGCCCCTTCGCCTGTTTTATCTGCAGTTACTTCTTGATAAATTATTGTTCCTAAAAAAATTGCCAACACAATTACCGAGATTATTATTGTTACCTGAGTGGTTAAAAACACTCCTTTTTTATCCGTCCCTTTTTGATTATTCATTTTTATTTAAACTATTTTAAATTTATATACTTTTATCTTTTAAGATGAATTTTATTCAATTCCTCTCCAGCAACTTTTCGCAATGCCCTATGATATAATTCTTTCTTCTTCTCTGATTTAAAATATGCCTCTAAAAGAACTGGACTAAAATACAAAACAGTTCCTATAACCAAGGACCTAATCAAAAATCCCCAAAGTCCTTTATTTACAAACAAAAATTCTAAAGTAATTATTTGTAAAATTCTATTTAATAGAGGAATCCCCATCAAAATAACATATGCTATGGGAAGAACCAAACCAACCCAAATAAAGTATTTTGCCAACGGACCTACTTCCGCATAACTAGGAGATTCAGAACGTGGAGCAAAAAATTTGAATAAAATCATCCAAAAAGCTATTGCAACTCCAAATAACAAATATTTCCAACCATCAGTAAAAAAATAATCTAAAGGATTAGAAAGATTTATTTCATCCCCTTCAAAATTCTTAGATCCAACAACCCATTCAATTTTATCAGTAAAAGCATCTGAAATAGTGTCAAAAAGACCTTTATCTTCCTCGTCACTTGCTGCATTAATTCCGGGAATCACAAGAGATGAAATTATCATTACTAAAAAAACAAAACAAATTAATTTCACACTTCTTTTCATAAATAAACTAATAAAAATGCACTTAAATATTTTCTCATAAAATTAACTTCGTGTAGATTCTGCATCTGCAGCACGAGCTGCTTTTGCTCTTGAAGCAGTATCTTGATACTTATCCATATCTGCTGATCTCATTTGTGCAGATATCCAATGAGTAACCGCGTCATTATTCAAAAAGAAAAGGAAAAATATTGCAATAGATGAAATAAATAATACCATCGTAATGACCTTAGCATCTCCTGTGGCAGCAGCACCAGTGGCAGCAGTTCCGCCTAACCATTCAAAAATACTATAAAACACTCTCTTAGTAGTAGAGCCAACAACAGCACCAGTAGAAGTATCTGGAACATAAACCATAAATAATTGTGCTCCAGATTTAATAAATAAGAAAACAGAATAAAATAACCACAACATTTTTTGTAAAATAATTCCTATAGCATTTACTCTAATTGCAGTATATACACTAAAAAGCCCAAGAATAAATAATGGGAAAAATAAACCTATTGCAATTCCAAGCGCACTATACCCGGCAGTCATTGCTACAAAAGCAGCTGGATTAATAAATATGGTTGAAAGAAAAGAAACTATTACTGCAATAACCATTCTTGAAGCCTTATTCTCTGGAAATTGTGCAAAACCCAAAATAGAAAAAACCAACAATCCAATTAAAACCAAAAAAAGATATTTAATCATAATTCCACTTATTCCTCCATCATCACTAAATTTTCCTGCTTCCCATACTCCAATCCAAGAACTAAATTGACCTGCATCAAATTTAAACAATTTTTCAATTTGAGTACTTCCAAACTTCTCTGCTGCACTAACAACTCCAATGCTCCCTACAAAAATAGAAAATACTAATACTGTTAAAAGTAATACTGCTAACAAACTCTTTTTCATAAATACATTACAGGAAAATACTTTATAAATATTTCTTTGATAACAAGATAATTTTTAAACTAAAATATCTATTAAATCCCATGACATTAAACAGCATGTTTGATCAATTTGTATCTAGCGTAGGGGGAGAAATAATGTTCATAAAAATACTTTTATTCCTAATTATATTCATCTTAGTGTTTTATGCCATAAACAAAAGCTTTGGAAAAGACAATAAATCAATGACAGTAATTCTTTCTTTAACCTCCTCAATAATAGCAGTATTCTATCTCAGCAATGAATTAATCAGCAAATATTTACTAATCCCCTATCAAGCTCTAGGAATTATCCTTGTATTAGGACTTCCACTATTAATTGTATTCTTTATGACCTATCGCTCTGGAATAAGCCCAATAGGAAGAAAAAGCATCTGGGGACTATTTGGATTAGTCTATGGGTACATGTGGTGGCAAACACGTCAAACCCTCTCCCCTCTAGAAACAAAAATAATGTTTGTAACAGCAATAATAATTATTATAATGATCTCCTATGATGAGGCCATTAAAGATTTTGCAAGAAAAAGAATAAAATGATATCTAAAGAACAAGAAGACCAATTAAAAAAACAAGTACTTCAACAAATTGCCTCAACATTTCCAGAAGATCAAAAAGAATCTGCCAAAACACAAATAGAATCAATGGATTCCCCGCAATTTGAAGAATTCTTAATTCAAAATAAACTAATTAAAGAGGATGGCAGTCAGCCATTGCCAGAGCAACAACAATGTATTTTTTGCTCCATTGTCTCAGGAACAGCCCAATCATATCAAATAGACGACAATAAGGATTGTATTGCAATTTTAGAAATAAACCCCATCTCAAAAGGACATGTAATACTAATACCAAAACAACACATCTCTTCAAGCACAGAACTTCCAAAAACTATTTTTTCACTTGCAAAAAAGATTGCTAAAAAATTAAAAACAAGATTCAAACCAAAAGATGTAACAATTGCTTCTGCAAATTTATTTGGACATGAAATTGTGAATGTACTACCTGTTTACAAAGATGAAAATCTTGGTTCTGAAAAACACCAAGCAAAACCAGAAGAACTAGAAAAACTCAAAAAACAATTAGAAAAAAAAGAAAAACCCAAAGTAATCAAAAAACAAAAAACAAAGAAAATAAAAGAAAAACTTTGGTTACCTCGAAGAATACCTTAAACTGAGAGGTTCTCGCCTTGAAGAGGTTCTTGTGCCCTTGAGGTATGACCTTTTGGTTACCTAGAAGAATCCCATAAAGAAATCTACATTACCTGAATAAAACATATAAATAAAAATTAAAAAACTAATTAAGAACACAGGCAAAAATGCAACTCCTTGCCGTATTTCAACACTTTTGTGATATTTTTTAATCAATTTTATATCTTCCTTACTAAGACCATCCCAATCAACTTTCATCTCTTTTTTTCCAACTTGCAAATCTTTGTATAACCAATCCCCCTCAGTTAATTCATTTACATTCAATTTTTTAACCATACAACATTCATCAACAGATTTTGCAAACAAATAAAGACAAGGAAGAATAAATATCAAAACCCCTAAAATTAAAAGTAATCCTTGAACAAAACCTAAACCCATGATCACCAATCCCAGCAACATCACCATATAAACTATTTTTTGATTTGAAATCAAATGCCTAAAAAACTCTTTCTTAAAACTCTTAGAATGTTTAATAGATAAAAACACTGTAACTCCTAACCCATAAAATGCTCCAACAAACAAGAAAATTAAAATAAATAAAACATAAATCTTCAAGTTAAACATAAAACTTTCAAATAAAGGGAGCACTGCCCCCAGGGCAATCATTAACTTTGCATCTCCCCCTGCAAATATTCTCCCATAATAAAACAAATTTCCAACTGCAAAAAATATTGCTAAACCAATTAAACCTTGATAAAACAATTCAAATCCTGCTTCAGAAAACAATCCATAAAATAGCCTAAATCCAAGTGCAAAAATTATTAATGAAAAATTAAGCCAATCAGCAACCTCCCTGTGCCTCAAATCCTGCACAGTAGCAAAAACAATCCAAACTAAAGCAAGCCCAATTAAAAACATCACCTCATACATAAGGAACTAAAACAAAAAGCATTTATAAAATTGTGGACACAATCATGAATTATTTTTTCCCAACAACAACAGTAGTAGAACGAAACTTTCCGCCCTGTTTATAGGGATGTTTCCTTTTCTCTTTCTTTTTATCCTTACGTTTATTTCTTTGCTCAGAATCACCACGTGCCATGATAAACTAATGAAAAATTATTTTAAATAAGTTTTGGAAAATTAATTAGCTGTCCAAGCACAACCATATTGAGTTGAACATTTATTTTCAGCATAAGTAGAACAACTTACAGCAGGACCAGTACAACTATCTAAAGTATCAATTTCACATCCTTCAACCCTTGTACACTCACTTAAAGAAACATCATTGCAATAACGAGATTTTCCAGTTGTAGAAACACAATTCCCAGTAGAAGTGATAGGATTTCCATCTTTATCTAACCCCATCCAATATTGACATTTTTGCTTATTAACTTTGTAATCATTTGCATTAAAATCTTCATCCTCTAATTCTAATTTATTACAAATAAATTTTTCAATCTCCTTATCACATTCCCCCCCATAAGTAGATTCTATATTCACCCCAAGATTCTTTACAGCATAATCACAATTCACAAAACTAGTTGCAGCTATAACAATTCTATCTGAACAATATCCTGATTTTCCAGAAGAAGCCAATAGGTCACATTTTAACGCCATAGATTCAGTATCAACATTAATAGTATCAAAAAAACTAAAAATAGGATCAAATCCCATAGTAAGTCCAACAATAATTAATATTACTGCAATCCCTCCAAGAATAATTGCTAAAAGAGATCCAGGACCCATTTCTTTTTGACCTCTTTTATTCAACCTCTTTATCATAGTTTATTTAATAGAAATATCTTTATAAATATTTCTAAAATTATTTTAAAACAAAATCAACAAAAATATTCTTCAAAGAACCATCAATAAAAAATTTCTTTTTGCTAATCAAATGAACAACACGGGGTTTATCATCCAATTTCTCAGAAAAACTTTCAAAATTAAATAAATAAGTTTCTAAACAAAAATCAAAATTTTCTTCATATTTACAACTTTGTTTAGCATCATAAATATCTTCAAAATCATGTAAACCAATTTTATTAAAATTTAATGAAGTAAAAATTTTAGGAGAATAAATATAAGAAAAAAATTCTGGATCTCCACTAAATTCAATTCCCGATAAAATTACTTCAATTTTTCCATCATCATAAAAAGAATCATATTCTTCATTAGAAACATCTCCTTCCACTTGTTTCTCCAAGTTAATTTCAAAGTCTTCTAAAAAAGCATCTTCCCAAGAAGGATTTAATGAATCAAAATGAATTACTCCATCTAAATTACTTACTACTCCTCCAGAAATATATTTTCCAGAAGATGCAAAATCTTCATATGTCTTTAAAAGAGAATTTCTAGAAAATTCAAAAAGAGAAGATTCTAAAATATTTTCTTCAAGATAACTTTTTTCCAAAATAACAACATCCCCAATTCCTTCTTTAATCTTTATGGAAGTTGTAGAAAAAACAAAAAGAGAAGAAGCAGTTACTAAAAACACAAGTAAAACTAATATCACAACTGGAATATTCCCTCGCCTATTATTTAATTTAAACACCATTAACAACTCCCCCCACGTTCTCTACACGAATAAGACGTTGTTTTGAGACTGTCTGATCTATAAAAACAAAAACCTAGTTTTTGTCCATTCCCAAAATCAATCTTAGTTAATCCGCCTCTAGCTGCACAAGCAGCTGCTGCAGTAGTCCCACAATCAAAAATACAATCCCCTTCATTAAAATTAAACAAAACTTGAAAACCAGAGGTTTCAAAACTATTAAAAAAAAGCTCAACTTCCCCTTGAATCATAGGATAATCTTCAGGTGCGCCTAAAAATTTATCATAAATCCTTGTTCCATCTTCTCCTTCAGAATTCAAAAAAGAAAATAAAACTCTTTGAGTTTCAAAATCTCCCAAAGTATTTTCTCCTTTTTCAAAACTTATTTTATTGGCATTCAACGTAACTTTTTTCTCTGCAGCAAGAGCAGAAGAAATACCAAGAAAAACCAACATTAAAAAAAAGATAATTAAAAATGCTACCATCCAAGTAAGAGTCAATCCAATGCCACCTTTTTTAGAAGTTATCACTTACTCACCTCACTATAAAAACTTCCTTTATCAATTACTAAAATTTCTCCTTCTTGATTAGAAGCAACAATCATTTCAAAATTTACTTTAATTAAATCATTTTTTTCATAAGCTAAAACAGTCCCATTATTAAAAACACATTTAGGAAAATATTTAGCTTCTACACCCTTCCCAATATTGCAATCTTTTCTAAAAGCCACATTTCCTCCAAAAATAGAATTCCCAACCTCTTTTCCAAAAGAATCAGAAATATTCAAATAAAAATAAAAATTACTTCCTTCTTTAAAATTATCTGCATTTAAATTACAAAACTCAAAAACATCAAAATCCCCATCTAGAAATTCATCAACTAAAATACCTCTTTCAACCAAACATTCAAGAATATTATCTGAAAGAATTTCTGCTTCAGCTTGTCGCACATCAACATCTGCAGAATAAAAAATTAAAACAGCAACAGCTATTCCTGCTCCAACAATTGCTAAAACAAAAAACCACCACATAGAAAATAATTTTTCCCCACCTTTCTTATTCATTTTTTATTACCTTTTCATTTATATTTAAAATTAATAAATTTCCTTCAATATGACTCTCAACAGAATAATTTGAAAAATATTGAAAACTATATCCTCTTTTTTCTGAAAGTTTAACCAAAACCCTTCCATTATCAATAAATACCAACCTATCTAAATCCAATTCTTTTTCATTCGCAATTTCAATTGCCTTATCAAAACTCATATTAATTTGCATATCTGGTTTAGCCTTATCCAACAATAATCCAATTTGCTTTGCATACTTTTGTTCATACACCAAAGAACCATCAGAAGAGTTTACCACAAAAACCAATAAGATAGAAAAAAATAACAAATTCAAAATAATAAACATGACAGTAGGATGAAGTATATCCATCCCCCCTTTTCTATTCCTAAACAAACCCCTTTCTTTCATAATGTAAAAAGAGAAAAGAATATTATAAATTTAACTAAGTTATACTTTCAATAACATTGCAATATTGACTAATATCTTCTTTATTATAATTAACAACTCTTACTGCACTACACCCAGATCTTGCATCTTCCCCCAAATAAATATTTTGACATCTTGTGGCTGCAACACCTTGATTATAATACGCTCCTCCTTGTTGTGCGATTAATCCAACTCCTGCAAAAATAGCTCCTGCTAATACAACAGGAGCACTAACTAAAGCTCCAGCCCCTTTTAACAAAACAGCAGGCCCAACAACTGATACTGCTGTTCCGCCAATTACCCCTCCAACCCCCATTGCAGCTAAAAGAGTATTACCTGCAACTCCTTTTTTAGTAGGAACCGAAATTTGAGTAAATAAAATAACAACTTCTTTATCAAAACTAAATTGAATAGAGTTTACATCCTTTATATCCACCTTCCCCCCTCCATCTACAAGCTTGTTATCCACCTCTATTTTGTTAACTGAAATTTCATCTTTCATAGCTTCCTTAATATCAATAGGATTAGTCCCTTTTGAAAAATATTCTGAATAAGAAATATCTCCCCCCGGAATTGAATAATTCCCCATATACCTCAAAACATTAACCTCACTTAAACCAATTCCTTTAGCAACCAAAGTTTCTTTATCAAAAGCAATCCTTGAACAAATAACACAAGTAGAATCAACTCCAGGCCACCCAAAATTTGTAGCCCCTTTTGAAAAAATAGAAAGTTCTCCTCTCCCCATAACTTCCCAACAATCAACCATTTCCCTGGCCATAAACTGTTCTATATCCTGTTCTTTTGCAACATTCACATATTTTACATCATCAGCATTTCCAAAATCATCATCACATTTTCCCTTATTAAAAAATTTATCTCCCCTTATACAAACTTTAGAAGTTTGGCACTTTAATGGAATAATATTTTTTGTGCCAACAATATCTGGTAAAGTTCCCCTGAAAATTACAGATTGATGGCAAACTTCTTTATCAGTTTGACCTTCAAAAGAAAATGAAGAATACATAAGTAAAAGAATTGCAAAAGATGCAACTAACAAAATAACAGTTACCAACATTTTCGAACTCATCTCCCCTTTATTATTCATTTTAAGTTGTTAAATAATTTAATAAAAAATAAACTCCAATAGCTACTATGGCAAAAAAGATAATCCAGACAACTGAATTTACTAAATTTTCAAGAGCTCTTTTGTTTTTCATCTATATTCAATGCATTTAATTCGTTATAAATTTTATTAATTTTTTCAACATAACCAGAAACTTTATCAGAGCATCCCCAACCATTATAACCTCTAAGGGCAGCATCAATCCCATAATATCCAGCATACTTAGGATATTTTGCGATACATTTTTCCCTATCTACTTGGAGATTATTATAATTACTAAGATAAGATTGACTTTGT
Source organism: Candidatus Woesearchaeota archaeon (assembly GCA_964633605.1). Taxonomy (GTDB): domain Archaea; phylum Nanobdellota; class Nanobdellia; order Pacearchaeales; family GW2011-AR1; genus CAZWGF01. The sequence continues at coordinate 3,491 of CAZWGF010000010.1, read as the reverse complement.
CGAATCCCATTTTTATATTCATCATATTTTTCATAAAGAATTCCCACTGCAAGATTAATATTTAATTCATCATCTTCAATAAGTTTAGTTTGACATTCACGAAGATTAGTGGGGAGCCCATATTTACTCTCACAAAAAACACCAGAATTTATTTGCATTAATCCAGTATCATTATTACTAATCAAATCATATTCACAATTAGATTCGGTTACCATAATGGCTACAATTAAAAGAGGATTAATTTCATTATAAAATGCAAGATCAATATTTTTGTAAGATTCAACAACAGAAGCTATTGAAGCCCCATATTCCTCACACCTATCCCCACAAATACAACCAGAATAATCTTTCATAATCTTTCCAAGATCCCCAACAGTTTCAACTTCAAGAGAGTCTTTTGATTTTAAAATATAAACTTTATCCTCTGCCTTAGCCACAAAAATTTCTTCAGGAATCTCAAGAATTTTTAAGGATTGATGTTCTTGAAAAACAGGATCAATCGTATGTCCTCCAGAAAAACCTGCAACAAGGGCACTTAGAAAACCATTAATATGTTCATTATAAACTTCATTCACAAAAATATCATAATCAAAATCAGTACATTCAGATTTGCCCCCGCAATTAGGATCCCCCTCACAAAAACATAAACAAGAAACAGAGTTACAAGAGATATCATTTTTAGTAAATCCTTTTAGATACCAATTTTTTAAATTTAAAATAAGAACACTAGCTGATTGCCCATTTTCTAATCCATCTGCAATATCCATAATCTCATTTAAATTTTCCTCAGCAAAAATCAATTCGGGATCATCAATAAAAATCCCATACAACTTGAATGCAAGTAAAACCAAAATTGCAATGCCAATTACAGAGATAACCATATTTATAACTTCTTTTTCTAAAAGTGCACCTTTTTTATTCATTTTAATTTTCACAATCTTCTTTAACTACAATTTTTCTATCAATAACTCCCAAAATATTTTCAGGTTTAAAATCATCTTCTCTTGAAAAAGTAGCCTTTAAAGAAAACTCTCCTTCATTATCAACTTTCCATTGTGTTCTTTTTTCATCATCTCCTCCCCACCAAACATCTTCTTCCACATTTTTAACAAATCTTCCATCTTTATCAATAATTTCAAGTTTATACAAATCAATCCATCCTTTTTTATTACTCTCCCGATACCCAAAAACAATATCAAAAACTCCTTCACCAGTTTTTGGAAATTCTAAACATATCTCTGGGCCATCATTTCCAAACATCATATTTCCAATTTCAACATAATAAAAATAACCTGGTTCATTAGAACTTAAAACTTCTGCCCCATTAACTTTTTTATCATCAACTTCCCCTACAACACCACTTTCAGAATCAACAACCTTCTCTTCTTCAACATCATAACTAGGCAAATTTCTAAAATGCTTAAGAATATCAACCTTAAAAATAAAAATAAGCACCATAGCCAAAACAACAACAATTAAAATAATTCCTAAAAGAGCTGCAGGACCCATTTCCTTTTGACCCTTCTTACTTAATCTCTTTATCATCCCCTAAACCTAAATAAATTTTTTATATAATCTAAAACGCCCATTCCTTTACCCTTAAGAATCATATACCCTCCAAAAGAAATAGCAAGAATAACAAATGCAATAATCCACCAAGCATTCATTTCAATTCCCATCACAGACCCTTTCTTTTTCATTCCATGAAACAATCCATATCCCTTTTTCTTCATGGATAAAAAAACCAAACATAATTTATAAATTTAGGCTTATTATCAAAAATAAGTCATCCCTGTCTTTTGGAAGGCTTATTATCAAAAATAAGTCATCCCTGTCTTTTGGAAGGCTTTTAAGTTATTACAAGTCGCCAACAACAACAACACTCAAGATAAACAATGCTAATGTGGCTGCAAATGCAGTAATGAAGTACAGAATAATGCCTCGTTTAAGATTTATTCCAGTCTGACTCATCTTTTGTAATTTATCTTCTCCAGAATCAACAATAACTAAAGTCTTTGTTAAAATAAAAATTATTTGAATTAAATAAATTCCAACTATAATCTGAAGATAATAAGGAGGAATCATACTTTTTATATCAAAAATCTTTAAAAGATCGCCCAACCCCCCTCCAATTCCAGGAAGACTGTCTCCTGACAAATTTGAAATATCCATTTGACGCAAAATAGAAGTAATCATTGCAGCCAAACCAACAACAATTCCTGAAAGCAATGGGGCCAAGAAAGTCATATTGCTTTTCATATCAGAAGCAATTTCAGCAAGCATATCTCTAAGACGATTAGTAATTTTCTGAATATTCTTAACATACTCTGAAATACTCATTAAACTAACTGCAGCAATCTTCAATCCTTTTTTAGAAGATTCAACAAGAACACGCATACTTGTCGCAATTAAATCAGAAGGATAAGAGATAATTGCTCCCCTCTTTGGATCAAAAATAGCCTTCTCCACACTCATTCCCATTTGCCGAATATTATAATTAACTTTCTTAAAAAAATCCGCCGTTCTTAATCCCGTTGAAGATTCAGCTACTTTGCCAAAAACAAGTTCAGGAGGAACACCATTCCCAATTCTATTTCCTAATTGAAATAATGAACTATTAAATTCAGCCTCAAGTTGTTTTGTTTTATTTCTCTCCACAATAAGTTCTTTTGTTTTTCTCCTAAAAACTATTGCAAAAAATAAAGCCGCCCCCAAGGGAATAAACATCCCTAAAAATAATGCTCCAACACCAAAAGGCCCAACAAAACCATCTCCATTTGGTAAAAAATCAAAAAAATTCCCATCTCCAAAAATTCCTAATCCAAGTTCAGGAAAAGTATAATCTGTATGCAACCCAATCAAATCTGGAATGGGAGTAAATTGAAAAATTAAAGGTAAAAAACCAATTATAAAAAAAGGCAAACAAATCAAAAACGCAATAACATAAGCACTATTATCTTTATACTTATAATAAAGAGGATTTCTCTCAAGCAATCCTGATTCTCCATAACCTCCAGGCCTTAACAACATAACCTTATCAGTTAAATAAAACACAAAAAATGGAACAACCAAATTAAATAAAATAAAAACATGAATCCAAGTAATCATTCCTTGAAGCATTGCAGAAGCCAAAGGTAAAAGTGCAAGACCTAAAGTTGGCAAAACAACCCCCAACATATAAACATTAGTCAAAGGAGCTTTCACCGTATGAGTAAAATTAAGCATCTTATCATAAACCCCATCAAGAACAACTTGCAAAGCTTTTTCTAAAGAAGCTATTCTTCTAGCATTCTCTGGTTCAAACAAACTACCTTCAATCAAATGAAAAGCCTCAATAAATTCAGTAGAATAATCCCTCCAAGATTCAAGGTAATTATCTAAACTATCTTTTATTGAAGAAAACTTTCCAACCTCAACATTATAAAATACTTTTTTAAAATCAAGTGAAAGCGGGGGTTGCAAATGTTTTGACGCAAAAGAAATTGCCTTTT
>CAZWGF010000009.1:0-18023 GCA_964633605.1 Candidatus Woesearchaeota archaeon | reverse complement strand
GTGAAGAAGTTAGTGGAGAAGTTGAGCGAAGAGTTGTTTCACAAATTTTGACTATGATGGATGGTTTGAAAGCAAGAGGAAAAGTTATTGTTATTGGTGCAACTAATAGAGTTAATTCACTTGATCCTGCTTTAAGACGTCCTGGAAGATTTGATCGAGAAATTCAAATTGGAGTTCCAAATAAAGCAGGTAGATTACAGGTTTTGAAAATTCATACTAGAGGAATGCCTTTGACTAAGGATGTTGATTTAGATAAATTAGCTTCTTTAACTCATGGTTTTGTTGGTGCTGATTTAGAATCTTTATCCAAAGAATCTGCAATGAATGTTTTGAGAAAACATTTACCTAAGATTAAACTTGATGATGAAGAAATTCCTCAAGAAGTTTTAGAACAATTAATTGTAACTCATGAAGATTTTACAGATGCTTTGAAAGTTGTTAGGCCTTCTGCAATGCGTGAGGTTTTGGTTGAAAATCCTAATGTAAATTGGGAAGATGTTGGGGGATTAGATAATGTTCGTCAAGAATTAAAAGAATCTGTTGAATGGCCAATGAAACATCCTGAGAGTTTTACACGTTTAGGAATTCGTCCATCTCGTGGGATTTTACTTTATGGTCCTCCTGGAACAGGTAAGACTTTGTTAGCTAAAGCAATTGCAAATGAATCAGAAGCAAATTTTATTCAAATTAAAGGTCCTGAACTTTTGAGTAAGTGGGTTAATGAATCTCATGCAGGAATTAGAAAGATGTTTGAGAAAGCTAGACAAGTTGCTCCTTGCATTGTTTTCTTTGATGAAATAGAATCTATTGCTAAGAAACGTGGAGGAGAAAATGTTGCTTCCCAAGAAGATGCTAAAGTATTAAATCAAATGTTGGCTGATATGGATGGGCTTGAGGATTTGAAAGATATTTTAATTATTGGTGCAACAAATCGTCCTGACATGTTAGATACTGCATTGCTTCGTCCTGGGAGATTTGATAAAATTTTATTAGTTAATGCCCCTGAAGAACCTGGTAGAAAAAAGATTTTAGAAATTCATACTAAGAATATGCCTATTGGAGATGGAAAGAAAGTTTTCAAAGGTAAGGAAAAAGAAAAGTTTTTGGAAGAGTTTGCTAAAAAAACAGAAGGTTATACTGGTGCTGATTTAGAATCTTTTACTCGTGAAGCTGCATTACTTGCACTTAGAGAATCTCAAGAAGCTGTTCAAGTTCTTAAAAAACATTTTGATGAGGCTTTGATTAAGGTTAAACCAAGTATTACAAAATCTACTATTGAAGTTTACAAAAAGATTGAAGATACTTATTTGAAGTCTGCCAAAGCAGCTATTCCTATGGAGAATAGCTACTTGGGTTAAATCCTACACAATTTTGTAAACAAAATTTTAAGCTAGCCATACCGATGGAAAATAGTTATTTTGGATGATTTTATAAATTATAATTTCTTAATTGTTTTATGAAAAAGGGGAATTGGTATTATTTATTTTTAATAGTAATTTTTTTAGCATTTTGGGCATGGGCTGCAATTGATCCTCTTTATCCAAGTGGTTGGCTTCTTGAAAATTATTTGATTTTTATTTTTGTTCCAATAATTATCATAAGTGGGATTTATTTTAGATTGTCAAAATTATCTTATACCTTGATAACAATCTTTATGATTTTACATGTAATTGGTTCTCATTATACTTATGCAGAGGTTCCTTTTGGTTATATTCTACAAAGTTTTTTTAATGCAAATAGAAATATGTATGATCGGTTAGTTCATTTTTCTTTTGGATTATTATTAGCATATCCTGTTAGAGAAGTTTTTATTAGAATTTCTCATACAAAAGGAGTTTGGGGGTATTATTTTCCAATAGAATTAACTTTAGCTTTTTCAGCAATCTATGAAGTAATTGAATGGGCTGCTGCAATGGTTGTTGATCCTCAAGCAGGTTTGGCATTTTTAGGTGCTCAGGGGGATGTTTGGGATGCTCAAAAGGATATGGCTTTAGCATTTGGGGGATCTATAATTGCTATGGGGGTAGTGTTCTTGGTTAATCTTGTTTATCAGAAGAATTTTAAAAAAGAACTTAAACAAAGTTTTAAAATTCCTAAGGATGACAAACCTTTAGGAGAAGTTAAACTCCTTAGTATGATTAGGGGGCGTATTAAAAAATGAAAACAAGATTTAGAAATGATTGGATTTTAGGGTTTCTTGTATTTTATACCTAAGGGAAGATAACTTTACTACAGCAATTTTTAAAAACACTTAATATTAGATAATTGAATGACAAGTGTTTATTATAATACAAGATTTTTTGAGGTAGAGAAAAGAGAAGGAATAAGAAAACGTGAAATTTTAAGATTTGGTCAAGTTCTTGGAGGTTTTTATGAAGAAGGACCATGTAAGGGGAATTTTATGGTTGGTAATGAAGATAATCCTTTGAGTTTATTAGATATTGGTAAGGTAATAGATATATGTAAGATATTAGAAGAATAATTTTTATTCTGTTGTAACAATTTTTTCATCTTCAAGAAGTATTGTGTCTTCTGCTTGAGCAACATTCGCATGTGAGGCTTCAACTAATTGTTCAAAGTGATGAAGGTTATCGTTTTCTTCTAATTGTTTAAGTCCAAATAGTGCTTTTGTTCCGAATTTTTTTACAATCCAACGTGAACAAAAAGGAAGTGTCATATATTCTTCTTCAATGTGTTCTAGAACTTGTCTTGCAATTGGACTTCTTACATTTTTATCATCAACTAAAATATAAATTCCAGAGGGTTTTCCATCGTAAACTTTTCCCCCGCCTTTTGTTGCAAAGGGTTCAATTGCATAAAGTCCTTTTTCCAAAGGAATTCCTTTTCCATCATCAATGTTTGGAATTGTTAATCCTGCATGAAGTTCATATTCTTTCATTTCATGGCCTGATAAATTAATTATTGGTGAAAATCCGTGTGATTCAATTGTTTTTTGAACTATTCTCCCTATTTCGCTTGTTGTGATTCCTATTTTGATTTCTTTTTTTACATTTTCCAAAGCTTCTTCTGCGGCTTTGATTAATTTTTTATTTTCTTCTGAGTCTTCCAAATCCATTGAGAATGCAGTGTCTGAAGTCCATCCTTCAATATTAACTCCAAAGTCTACTTTTAGTAATCCATGTGCTAATGTTTCATCATCATGGGTTGGGGTATAATGTGCAGCAATGTCATTTATACTAAGGTTTGTGGGGAATGCTGGTTTTCCACCTAGCTCTATTATTTTATCTTCTATTTTTTCTGCTATTTCTAAAAGCGGAACATCTTTTTTAATGAATGATCTTGCAAATATTTTTATTTCTGATGCAATTTTTCCTGCTTTGAGTATTTTTTCTTTATCCATGTTTTAGTTAGAATAATGCAATTTTTAATTCTTTTCTTTTAATCTTCTTGACTTTGGAATATAATTTGTAATCTTTAATTCAGAGGCTTTTCCACAGCCTAAGAAGTTGTCTTTGTATTTCATGATTAGGAATGCTTTTTTCCCTGTTTCAAGGTTTAGTTCTCTTCCAAGCATCCATTCTTTCATTTGTTCTTCATTTAATTCAAAAATGTTTTTTGTTATTTGGTCTTTGAATATTTGAACTCCATCAATGCTCAACCTTATCATATCATTTTGATATTTTCCAAAATAAACCCCAACTCTTTCAATTGGAACTGTTGCTTCTATTTTTTTTATTTCATGGGCTTCAAGACTTCCTTGATAAATGAATATTCTTTCTGCTCCTCTTTGTAAAAATATTCCATCTACCTTTTTTATTCCAAATTGATTTTCTAATAATTTTAGAAGTTCTGCTTTTTCTTTTTTGCTGAATATTTTTAGGTCGTTCATTTTATAGTATTTTTAATGCATCCTCTAAATTTACTTCTGTGTTTTTGCATCCGTCTTTTGATAATGGGACAGAATAAATGATTTTTGGATCAATTTCTTTTGTACTTAAGTATCCCATTGCTAATGCAATTTCATCATTACAGGCTATTCCAACAATTTTTGTAAATTCTTTTCCTTTAACCAATTCTCTATCGATTATTTTTTTAACCAATGAACCTCCAGGAACAGTGTATATTTGATAATTTTTTTCTTTTCCAGCTTTTCTTAATTCTTGTGCATATTCTTCTTTTAGGCAATGGGGAAGGAATAATATTTTCATTCTATTCTTCTAAATTTAGCAAGAAAAAATCCTTCTGTATTGTTGTCATGGGGATAAACTCTTGCACATTTTTTTACTTGGTTTGAATATTTTTTATCTTTCCATTTTGTTATTCCTTCTCTTGGTTTTATTGGGAGTGATATTTTTTCAATTTTTATTTTGTCTTTGAATTCTTTTAACATTGCGTCCACAACTTCTTCGTTTTCTTCTGGAGCATGTGTGCAAGTGGAGTAAATTAGTGTTCCATTTGGTTTTAGAAGGTCAATTGCTTCACTGAAAAGTTGTTTTTGAACATGATGTAATTTTTTTACTGTTTTTATATTCCACATGATATATGTTTTGAGGCTGCTTCTTAATGTTCCTTCTCCTGAACAGGGTGCATCAATTAGGATTCTGTCAAATTGAAAATCTCCTTTTTTGAATCTTTTACAAAGTGCCATTCCTTCTTTTTTTGTGATTATTACATTTGTTGCTCCGCATCTTTCAAGATTTGCTGCAAGAATTTTTATTCTTCCTATGCTTACCTCATTTGCAATTATTGTTCCTGTTCCCTTCATTTCTGATGAGGTTTGAGTTGTTTTACTTCCTGGTGCAGCACATAAATCAAGAATCATTTCTTCTGGTTCTGGTTGAAGTGCAATTATTGGGAGCATACTTGCAAGTTCTTGAATATAATAATAACCTAATAGGTGTTCTAATGCTCTTCCAAGTTCTCCTGGTTCAAGTACTGATTCAACAATCATTATTTCTGGATAATCTTTCCATGGTTGATTTAGCTTCCAACCTTTTTCTTCAAGTCTTTTTTTTAAATCACTTGGAGTAATTTTAAGTTTATTACATCTTATTGAACGAACAGGGATTTTTTTGAGGATTTCTAAATAGTTTTTGTAATCAGATTCATCTGGAAGAAGTTCTTTCATACGTTCAACATAGAGTTCTTTTAGCTCTGGGATTTTTCTTTCTTTCATGTTAAATTTAATAGAATTAGGTTTTTATAGGTTACAATGGAGTTATTTCCCTAAGAATCGCAGAAGGATACCATCTCTTAATCCCTTATTTCCCGTATCATATTCTGCTGTGATATTATCGTCCTCAGGATACCATTTTAGGCAGATATTATATATATCTTTTTTGATCATCTTTTCTGGATCTTTTTCTTTTCCTATTTGCCCCTCTACAAAACATTCTACAATATCTTTTTGCTTTTCTTCTTTGATGTTTCCTTCTGTTTTGAATTCATCCCTTTTGAGGTTATATTGAATGTCCAATGTAAGATAATCTAATCCCATATTAGTTAAAATTGTCTAGAATTTATAATACTTTATGTGTTGAAGAAGTTTAATCAGTTCTTTTTAATAAATAACAATGGGAAAATTATATCACTTATGCAACAAGGAATTAATACTGCTATAAAAATTATTGTAAATGTTAATATTAGTTGTAAAGAAGTTAATGCTGTGCTAAATGCTAAGATATAGAATAGGCTTGCAAAGACTGAGAGGAATACATGTAGGAAGTGTGGGAGTTTTGTTAATTGAGTGATTATTCCTGTAGCGCTTCCTAGAATTGCTGTTGAAAGAATTATTGTGGGGTTTTCTATAATTGATAAATGAAAACTTGTTTTTAATCCAAAGATTAATCCCCCCAGGTATGGGAAAATTATGTCGCTTAAACTTCCAATTATTATTGAACCTATTAATCCTATTAAAATTGCGTTCATTATATTTTTTTTGTATTTATAATAAATTGCAGAAGTTACAATTGCTGAGAAGAATAAATGAAGGGGGTGGAGGATGTGGAAAAGGTGTTCTGTATTTAGATTTTTAAAAATGATTACAACTATAATTGCTATTAATGTTGCTACAAGTGTGAATGGGATGTGTTCTCTTAATTCGTAAAATATTTCTTTTGTTTTTTTCATGATTTAGTTAATAGTACAATAATCTTTATAAATTGTTTTTTTCTTTGGAAAATATGGTTAATTATAAAAATTCCTTAAGTTCAGGTATCTCAGAAGGTAAAAGTTTTTATGATTCATTATATGCAGATTATCTTGAAGATAGTCATCCTTGTTTGGGGTCTCCAGTAATTTTAGAATATCTTGGCGTGCAAGGGAAAATGTTAAATTCTTTTTTTTATATGCCTGAATTTGGAGACGTTAAGTCTACTGTTTCTGATGATTTTGAATATATTTCTTTTAAGGATAATAGAAAAATATTGAATTTAGATTTCAATAAAAATAAAAGTGGATTATATGTTTCAATGAGGCCTACAGATGAAATTGTTCGTCCAATGACTTCATCAATAGAACTTCTTTCTGGAGATTTTGCAAGAGAAAATATAGAGAATAAATTTTCCATTGTTCTAAATGATTTTTTAAAAATCTCCTAAGGTAGTTTGTTTTTTGCCTTCAACTATTTCTTTTATATTAACATCAAAGACTTGAAAAATGTTTTCCACTGCAGGAAGTATTTGTCTTTCTAAATAATATTCAATATTGTATTCGCCTTTTTCATGGGGGAGTTTTACCTTATCTCTTACTAGTTTACATTTACCTTGTGTTTCTGCTATATAGTATTCTATGAGATTTCCTTGACTTACTGGGATTTCTTGTTCATGCATTTTCTTTGCAGCCACAACATGTGGAGAAATTGCCTTGTATTCTGAGATGGGTTTTTTTAATTGTGTTTTAATAATTAAATCCTTTTGGTCAACTTCTCTCTTTTTTATTTTTTTAATTATATTTTTTACATATTCAAGTGCTTTTTTTTCATTCCCATCCTTTAGAATTTGTCTTATTGTATAGTTTTGAGTTTCTCTTGAAAGTTTACACCAATCTCTTCTAACTGTTTCAAAACCACGAATCTTTATTTTGTCTTTTTCATCAATCATTGCGTATTTCTTTTTGGCTCCTGTTGTTCCTGCTCTGGTTGTAACCCAAATACCTCTTTTGTAAAAATCTTCAAGTTCAAGTTCCATAACTCCTGGAAGTTCTGAATTTAATTTCTTTAGGAGTTTTTTTATTTCATCTTTTGATTTTTTATTTCTTAGAAATGCAACCGAATCTGTATCTCCAAAAATAACTTGATATCCTTCTTTTTGGACTTTGGCTATTGTTTCTTTATTGAATTTTCTTACATATGCGAGAATTGCTGCAGAGGTTTCATGGGAATAATATCTTGCTCCAAAAAATCCAATATATCCGTGGACAGAAGCTGAAAGAACTTTGAATGCATTGCTTCTTGCTTTGGTAATCACATTTGAATTTTTTTGATATTCTTTTTTGTATTGTTTTCTTTTTTCAAGAATTTCATGAAGTAATTCTGGAAAGAATCCTGGTTCTTTTGAAAAATAGTATTTTACTTTTTCACCTTTGTTATCTATTTCAGGAGATTCATATGAATTTGGTTGTTTTTTTTCTAGGAGAGTTGCTTTTGAAAGGTTGTGTGTTATTATTATGCTTGTATGCATAGATGAGAAGTCAAACATAGCAATGTTTTCATAAAGTCCGGGGGTTGGTTCAAGAACAAAGGCTCCTTCAACCTGTAGGTTTTTTCTTTCTGCAATTTCATTATATCCTGGTCGTTTTTCAGGGATTTCATTGAATTTTTCTAAATTATGAAGAACATAGGACTCCACATATTTTGAAAGTCCTGCACGTGAAAGGTCAAAGGTTGGTTCTTGAATTGTTTTTGTGAATTCTAAAAGGTCTGGCCAGAATTTTTCAAATAATCCTAATGTTAAAACAGAATCGTGTAGATTGTATTCATAGTATTTTTCCCATCCATCATCTTTTATTGTTGAAGAGTGTTGGAATACAAAATCTTTTTTTGTATCATTTAGAAATTCTTTTGAAACTTCATTAAGTGAAAGTGTTTCCGATTTCATATATTGTGCATAGGCAGTTCTAATGAATTTTAAGATATCTACGTGAGTTATGCCTTTTATTTTTGCAGTGAGTTGTGTTCCTCTTGAGAATTTTGGTTGAGTTCCATCTAATCCTAATGAAAGTTTAATATTGAATTTTTCTGCTCTTGCTTTTATGTAGGGCATATCAAATCCATCTGAGTAATATCCTACCAAAAAATCAGGAGATACTTTTTTAACATATTCTTTGAATTTTTCAATAAGTTCTGCTTCATCTTCTACATATTCAACATAGTCTTGTTTTTTCTTTGATTTTTTCCAAGTGATAACTTTTTTGAAATCTTTTGAAACCAATGAAATCATTAATATTTCTCCTTCACCTATTTTTAGTTCATCTGTTTCAATATCATAGGCTAAAACTTTTGGAGTGAATTTTTCTTCTTTTATTTCTTTGAAAGATTCTAGTTTTATACAAAAGTCAACATCCATTGCCATATCAATTCCTCCGAATTCCTGCGAATTGTTTAATAGTTCTCCTGAAACTTCATACCAATTTAATGGAGATATTTTTTTCTCAATAATATAATGGGTGATGTATCCTAAATCATATCCTCTTCTTTTTTCTATTTCTTTCATGCCAAGATGGGTTGCAATATCATGTAGGTCTTTGTAATTTGTTGCAAATATCTTTAATGCCTTGACTTTCTTTCCCAAGTAATTTTTATCTTGAACTTCAACTGCCTCAACCTTTGTTTTTCTTCCTTTTACATCAAGTTTAATTTTCTTGATTTTTTCTACAACTTTGCTTATTTCCTTTAGAGTTAGTTTTTCCTTTAAGACTGCCCAAAAATAAACAGGACAAGTGTCGATTATACATAGCCTTTTGCCTTTATTGTCTCGTCCAACTATTTTCACATAGTTTCTTCCTTGAAAATCAAAGTAATCATAATCTATTGGGATAAAAGAGGTTTTCATATATTTAGAAGAAGTTGGAATTATTTAAGCTTTATTAGTTGTATTTAGCATATTGGAGAAGGTAGTAATGAATTATAATTAAGTTTATATAATTTTGAGGTAAGGTTATTATATGGGCGGTAATTATGGAGAGAATCCAGATCCTAAGGAAGAGGAAAAAGAAAGGGGAAATGCTGATAGGATTTGGGAAGCAAAAAAAAGGCAAGGAAATTTAGAAAAGGAAGTTGGGGCTGATTCTTTTGTTCCCAACTATAAAGAATTTTTTGAAGATTCTAAAGGAATAAATTTACATGTGGGAAAAGATAGTGAGAAAAAAAGAGAGATTCTTGATAAATATTTTGGGAATAAATATGAATCTTTGGGAAGATCAAAAGTTTCTGAGATGGATAGATTTGCTGTTGATCTTTATTTTCAGGGAGAATTTTATGGGGCAAAGGATTACCTTAAACAATAAATATAAATATTTCTTTTACTTACAATTATCATGGGATTAAACATACGCGAGATCATTTCTTCAAAGGAAATTGATGCTTCAAATTTAAATGGAAAGACAGTTTGTGTAGATGCATTTAACATTTTGTATCAGTTTTTGTCTACAATTAGGCAAATGGATGGAACTCCTTTGATGGATAATCAGAAAAGGATTACAAGTCATTTATCTGGAATCTTTTATAGGAATATTTCTTTGCTTTCAGAAGGGATGAAGTTGGTTTATGTGTTTGATGGTGAACCTCCTAAATTAAAGTCAAAGATTCATGAGAAAAGGTTGGCTGGACGTGAATTGGCAAATCAAAGATATGAAGAAGCAAAACAAGAAGAAGATTTAGGGGCCATGAAGAGATATAGTAGTCAACTTGTTAGGTTGGATGATATAATAATTGAAGAGAGTAAAGAACTTTTGAAGGCCATGGGAATTGCAGTTGTGCAGGCTCCTGGTGAGGGGGAGGCAGAGGCTGCTTATCTTTGTAGAATTAAGGAAGATGTTTTTGCAAGTGTGAGTCAAGATTTTGATAGTTTGTTGTTTGGAGTTCCTAATTTAATTCGTAATTTAACTGTTTCAAAAAAGAGAAAAACTTTTTCAGGATTTGTTGAAGTAAACCCAGAGATTATTGAATTGAAAAAAGTTTTAGATACCTTAGAAATAAATCTTGACCAATTAATTTGTTTAGGGATTCTTATTGGAACAGATTATAATCCAAAAGGAATTCCCGGAATTGGACAAAAAAGGGCTTTGGATATTGTTAAGAAACATGTGCAACCTGTTTTAATTTTCAAAAGTGTTGAAGAACAAATTAGGGTTTTGCCTGAAGTAGATAGATTTAATTGGCAAGAGATTTTTGAATTGTTTCATAGGCCAAATGTTGCTGACTTTGAATTTGAGTTTGAAAAGGTTAATGAAGATAAGATTAAAGATATTTTAGTTACTAGGCATGATTTTTCTGCAGAAAGGGTTGAAAAACAATTAGAAAAATTAAGGGCCCTTGAAGAGAAGAAAAAACAAACTGGATTGGGTAAGTGGTTTTAACCCCAAACTTTAAATTCTCTTTTTGATTCAATTAGTTATGGTTAAGCAACGTGCATATAATGTTTTAGGAAATCTTGCTATTGTAAATTTTTCAGATGGATTTGGAAAAGTAGGACGCCAAAGCCGTACCTCGAAAAATTTTCATGAATCAAAAATGAGCCGAAAATCTTTACTAGAGGCAAAAAAAAGATTTGCAAATAAGATTTTGAAAGATCATCCTTCTGTGAAAACTATTTTAGAAAAGTCAGGAAAGTTTGCTGGACGTTTGCGTAAAATGCAGACTAAGTATATTGCTGGTGAAAAAACAAAAGAAGTTTTGTATAGGGAAAATGGTTGTGTTTTTCGTTTTAATATTGATACTAGTTATTTTTCTCCTAGGTTGAGCAATGAGAGAAAAGAAATTGCTTCTAAAATAAAGAAAAATGAAAATGTGTTGGTGATGTTTGCAGGAGTTGCACCTTTTTCTATTGTTATTGCTAAACAATCAAAAGCTAAAAGAGTTGTGTCCAATGAATTAAATCGTGAAGCAAATAAATATGCTAAGTTAAATGTAGAATTAAATAAGTTAAAGGAGAAGGTAGAGATTGTTGGAGGAGATGTTAAGAAAGTTGTGGGAAAAATTAAGGAGAGTTTTGATGTTATTGTTATGCCAAGACCTCAGTTGAAAGACACTTTTTTAGAAAGTGCATTTAAGGTTTCAAAAAAAGGAACTAGAATTTATTATTATGATTTTTGTAGGATTGAGGATGTTGATTTAATTGTTGAGAAGATTAAAGCAGATGCAAAAAAAGCAAAAAAGAAGATTAAGATTTTGAAAACAAAATCAGCTGGAGAGATAGCTCCCTATAAGATTAGAGTTAGGGTTGATTTTAAGGTGTTATAGATTTTTTATTTGCCACATACTCCACAATATCATTATATGTTAATTTCATTGAGTTGGAATATTTTGAAAGGTCCATCATTTCTAAATTATTATCTGTTTCTATTCCAAATTTTTCTTCAATAGTTACTTCTAATTCTGCAAGGTCTAGTGAATTACAACCCATTTCTTCAAGAGTGGATTCTAAATTGTTTAAATTGAATCTATTTGATAAAACTTCATATACTCCTTGTTGAATTTCTTTGTAATCCATGTTATTTAGGTAGATTTTTAGTTTTTAAGAATTTGTATATTATAATCCTTTTTCAATTTTAACCGCCATTGGTGCTTCCCCACCATGCCATGTGAATCTGGGCCTTATTCTCATTGGATAAATTCTTTCTGAATTGTCATCAAGAATTATTGCAGAACCCTTTAGGTCTGGAAGATCATCCATGTAACCTTTTATGCTGTCTAAAAGATAACTTTGCATTATTTGATTAAGTGCTTCTAGGTCTGAAGCAGAAGTTACTCTGTGGGAAATTACTATGTCTGATTGAGTCATAACATCTCTATGGATTTGTCCGGGTTGCTGGGTTGCAAGCACAAGAGATACTCCGGGTTGTCTACCCTCCCTCAATAATTGAACAAGTGCATCTGTGGCAATTGTTTTACCTTCTTTTGGAAGAAATTCGTGGGCCTCATCAATGAACATCCAAATTAATGGAGTTTCTCTTTTTTCTTGACTTGCCATTAATTCAAAACCTTTTGCAACAGCATCAATTTCTTCTTTTTTTCTTGCATCCATTCTTTGATTGAATATTTTTCTTGAGACTAAGCTAATTACCAATGCCCTAACATTAAATGCTCCAATTGAATTATAGACGCTTAAATCCAAAACAGAAGTTGTTCCTGCAGTGGTCAAATCTTTTACTTGAGTTGCTTCTGTGCTTTTTTGTGCAAATACTCCCCATGTTTCTGCTGCTTCAAATAATCCCATTGCTGCGTTTTTAGTTTCTTGAGGAGTTTTTTCATCTTTTTCCATTGCTGAAATTATTCCTTTAATGTTGAAACTTCCAATTTGTTTTAATTTTGTTATTGTTCTTTCAATTAAAACTGCAACTGGATTTACAATGTTTAACCCAAATGTAAGTATCCAGTCTTCTGGGTTCATTTCTGTTACATCCAATGCAAATTTTCTGTCTGCAAAAATTCCTTTTGCAGTGTATGAATCATAATGTCCAAATGGAACAAATATTTTCACAGGAAGTTTTTTTGATTTTAATTCCCAGTCTTGTAATAATACCTTGTCTTTTTCATTTGCATATTTCATTGTCCAGTAGATTCCCATTGTGTCGAATATTAATGATGCAATGTTTTGGCTTACCTCTTTTGGGAGATTTGATAATTCTTCTGCAATAACCCCCAAAGTATATGATTTACCAGAACCTCTTTTTCCTGCAACTAGCACAACATGGCTTCTTGCAACATCCATGAATATTTTATTGCTCATGGAAGTATATTGTCCCATTTTAACATACCCTTTTCCTAGAAGTACAAGTCCTTTATCTCCCAATGCTTTTTTATCTGATTTGCTTCTTCCTGTAATTATCTCATATGGCATGAATAAAAATAGTGAAGGAGATTTTTAATTGTTTTGTTCGTAGTATTGTATGACACATCTCTTTGGAGCATGTAATTGCCCTTTTGAATAAAATTCTGCATTTGTTGGAGCATTTGATTTTATTTTTGTTGTATTGTTGTATTTTGACATATATAAAATTGGTTTTCTTTTTTTATCTCTTATTATTTTTGCGTTAATTTTTTTTTCTTGATTTTTAAATTCTACTAGACTTTCTAATTCTTCACTCCAAATAATTCTTATTAGATTTTTACTCATAGCATTAGTTAGGAGATATTTTATATAAATCTTTATAAATTTTAATGACTATTGTTTTTAGTGGGAGAATTAATTAATCTTATTCCTTATTTTGAAGCCATTAAAAAAGTAATGAATGGAACACCAATCTCTAATTTAGGAGTTTTAAAAGAGAATTTTGAAAAGTCTTTTTACAAGGGATTGGATGGGGGAATTGAACCCAGCGATTTTATTTCTTTTTTAGATTCTACAACTATTGATACTATTTCTTTTGCAGTAACTTCTGAAAATAGTATGCTTTTTGGTTATGATCTTGATACTGTTTATGGGGGTTTTGGGAAGCTTAAATCAGATCGAGTTAGAAAACTTTGTCAAGGCATTCTTGAGACTAATTTATGGTTGTATGATCATAAATGTGATTAATTTCACCAAAATATTTTTAAAGGACTTTTTCATAAACTAATCATGGAAAACGAAAATGATCATGGGTCGGAACACAATATCCCTCGAGAGAGTAGTCCTCCTACTCATGAAGCACATGTTAATAACGAAAATTTAGTTTCAAAGTTTAGAGAAAATCCTTGGATTCTTTCAACATTGGTTTTAGGGGTTTTGGTTTTAATATTTTTAGTTGCTAATTTTGGTGGCGCTACTGGTTTTACAATTACTGGTGGAGCTATTGGAGTTGATGATGCTAGCGAGAGTATAGTTGGTTTCTTAAATAAACAAACTGGTGGCGGAGTAGAATATGTTTCTACTGAAGATTTTGGAAATTTATATGAAGTAATGGTTTCTTATGAGGAAAGAGAAATTCCTGTTTATGTTACAAAAGATGGAGAATATTATGTTCAAGGGATTGTTCCTTTGAATGAAGAGCTTGATTCTCCTTCTACACCTGCTCCTGAAGCTACTGAAGCTCCCAAATCAGATAAACCAGAAGTTGAATTGTTTATTTGGTCTTATTGTCCTTATGGGGTTTTAGCTCAAGGTCCTTTGGCTGAAGTTGCATCATTACTTAAGGGAACTGCTGATTTCAAAGCAATAATGTATTATGCTGGCCATGGTCCATATGAAGAACAACAAAATAAAATTCAAGCATGTATTCAAAAAAATGCTCAAGATAAATATTGGGATTATGCCGCTGGATTTGTAAAAGATATTGAACCTAATTGTGGTCAATCAAGAGATATTGATTGTGATAAAACAGAATCAATTAAGTTAATGGATTCATTGGGAATTGATTCTTCAAGTATTATGTCTTGTGTTGATTCTGAAGGTGCTGATTTAATTGCAGCAGATTCTGCACAGGCTAAGTCTTTAGGTGTCACTGGTTCACCAACTTTAATGATTAATGGAGTCAAGATTAATGCTGCTAGGAATTCTGAAGCATACAAACAAGCTGTTTGTAGTGCGTTTAATACTGCTCCTGGTGCTTGTGATGAAGCTTTAAGCGCAACAACTGCTGCAGCTAGTGGAAGTTGTTAATTTTATAAATGAATATTCTTCTTAAATTACATGTTTAAAATAGATAAAAAATCTTTAGAAAAATTGTCTTTTGGTTTTGGGGAAAAAGATATAGCACATTTAAAGGCAACCCTTGAATATCTAAATTCTAATAATCTTTTAACAATTCCCCCAAAAGAATTTCAAAATGCTTTACAGGGATTGGATGCAATTGGAAAATTAAAATTAGATGGAAAAATATATGGTTTTCATATATGGGATTCATGTGCTGCAAACCAAGGTAGCTATGGGGGAGAAGGTGTAGAACTTCGTTTAAGGCAAGGAGATAGGTTAGAAGAGTTTCTTGTTCCCGGGAGTAGGGATTTTGTATATGATGAATCTTCTGCTATAAGCTGTTTGAAAGATCATAAAATTTCTAAAATTTATACTGGAGATATTCCTAGGGATTCTTCATTTCTAGGGCTTACATATGAATGTGATGAGGATGATCCCATTATAACTACTAGATTGGATGATCATGATATAGATGCATTTCAGTCAGAAGATATTAAAGTTGTTGTATTGGATAGTTTAATTTAATTTATTCTTATTAGAAATGTTTTTAAATCGCTAGTTTATTGTTTTTTTAGTTAGAAAATGGATGGAATATTAGTTCAAACAACATTGCATGGAAAAGAAGATTTAAACAAGATAGTGGAATCTTTGGTGATTGGTAAGGATTCAAATCCTCTAGGTTCTCAAACCCCAAGGTTTAAGGGCCATCCCTTGTCTTTTTGCAGTTATCTTTGTGCAGGGTATAAGGAAACTTATGGAGATAGGGAAGGAATTATGTTTGAAACAGATGTTCCAGTAGCTTATGCTTGTCCAGTAGATACCTTGGATCTTATGAGGGCAGGAAATTGGATTCCAGGACATGAAAAATTTATTTTTTCTTCATTAGGGGAGATGTTGAATAAATATCCTACGTCAGAAGATTTCAAAAAAGACTTTAAGGAATTTTTTAAAAAACTTGATCCCTTTGAAGTATATCCAGATAATTCTAGGCAATTTGCAGAATCTAATTTTGAAACAGATTATTGTTTAGATAGAAGATGGAATCCTGGATGCAATGAAGTAACTTTCCCAAAACCCCTTAAAATTAAGAGTTGTGAAATTTTTAATTCAAAAGAAGATTTATCTTTCTAAATATTCAATTTCTTCTTCGCTCAATTTAAGTTCTCTTTGAGCCACTGGATTTGATTTTAGAATTTGTTTTATGATTGGATATTCGCCCATTGCTCTTTTTATTCCTACATGTGCATATCTTGCGTACTTTATTGCAATTGTTTTTTTCTTAGCTGTCTTTTGATTATTAAGCCATATCTGAAGAATTCTTGTTGGTCTTTTGTAACTAGTGAACCCTGGTTTGTTTTCTTTTTTTGCAGCTGCAATTCCATAGGTTAAGAATATGTTTTCATAAACCATGAATCTCCAATATTGTTGTTTGTAAATTCTTCCTTTGAAAATATCTGTCTTGCTTAAGGCATCATATGCTTTTGCTAATTCTACTCCACTGTATTCTGCAGGAATGTTTTCTTCAACCCATAGCATAACTTCGTCTAATGGCATTTTAACAGAGTCTAGCACTCTTAAAGTTTCATTTGTGGGCTTTGTCTTGAAAATAATTTTAAGTGCGTTGAAGATGTCTGTTTCTTTGTTTCTTTCATCTACTTGTGGAAGTTCTTTTATTTGAGAGATTGATTGCAAATCATTTATTGCAGCTCGTATGTCTCCTTTTGCACCTATTGCAATTCTTGTTACAATATCATTTTCAATAAATATATTTTCTTTTCTTAGGATATCTAATAAGATATCTTTGATGAGGTTGTAATGTACTTCTTTTAGGTTGATCAATTCTACTTTTTTTCTCAATGGACTTAATTTTTTACTCCAAGCATCATTTGCAGTTATTATTACTGGGTAAGGTGTATCATAGATTAATGAGATTAATTCTGTAAGTCCTCCCCTGTCTACTCCTGAAATTCCATCAACTTCATCTACAAGAATTACTTTATTTTTTTTAATTAGAGATTGTTGTTCAAGTGCAGGTTTTAATACCTCATGCAATTTTCCTTTATTTCTTAGGTCAGAAGCATTTAATTCAAATATTTCAGAGTTTGTTGCTTTTGCAGCAACATGAACTATGGTTGTTTTTCCTGTTCCAGGAGTTCCATGAAGAAGTAATGCTTTTTTACTTTTTTTCATTAATTTTCCTAAATGAAATTCTTCAACAAATTTTTTTATTTGTTCAACTGCTAAATCTTGTCCCTTAACTTCTAGAAATGTTTTTGGTCTGTATTTTTCTGTCCATTGCATTTTAATTGAACTTCCTTACTTTTTTTGTAAATATTAGTCCTGTGCATTGAACTGAAACATGACAATCATATCTATCATCTACTCCTGTTCCTGCACTTCCAAAATCTTCTGAGAAACAACAAAGACCTTTTACTGGATGTTCATATACGTCTATTTCTTGTTCTTCATTATAACTTGCCCAAACACCTTTTGCTAAATAAACTCCTTCTTCTGTCGGAAGTTTATCAAATTCTTTTTTTGTTAGCATTTTATTTCTTCCTTAAACCTGCCATCCTTGCAATTGTGGATATCATTATTCTTTTCCCAATCCTGCAAGGACAAAACTTGCAAGAAGTGCCTGCAGTTGAATAAATGGGTCAGACCCTTCCACAATTCTGAATTCAGATTCACCTGTTTTTTCTGTGAGTTTGACTTTTATTTCTGGTTCTACTGGAAGGTTCCAGATTTCTTTTTGTATTGCTTTAATCACATCTTGTCCTGAGATACTTTCTTTTAACATGATGTCTAAAAGTTTTTCTCGTGATTTTTGAAAGTCTCCTGAAAGAGCATAATCAAGAACTACTTTGATGTCTTTGGGTTTTGCATTTGAAATCATTGTTGTAACAAGCTCAGGAGTTATTGATGGGGAAATTGAAGCTGTTGATTGAATGATGTTTATGCATCGTCTACAGTCTCCTTCACTTCCCTCATATAATAATTCTACTGCTTCTGGATTTATTGTTAAGTTTTCTTGAGCAGCAATTTTTTCAATAATTCTTTCCATGTCTTTTTTTTCTAAAAGTTTGAATCTTGAAATAGCACATCTTGATTGAATTGGATCAATTATTTTGCTTGAATAATTACATGACATTACAAATCTACATGTTGCAGAATAGTTTTCCATTGTTCTTCTTAATGCTTGTTGAGCTTCTGGAGTTAATGCATCTGCTT
>CAZWGF010000008.1:0-21407 GCA_964633605.1 Candidatus Woesearchaeota archaeon | reverse complement strand
TTTTTGGTATGTTCGTTGTTACAAAATCTATGAGGTCTCCTTCCAAAACGAATTTATCTAAATTATCATGCAATACAACTTTATTTGCATTTAATATATCCACGATAGAATCTTCAATCTCTAGATCCCTTGAAATTTCGTAAATAGTGTCTTTTTCTATATCCATTATTTCTTTATTTAAAGAAAAATAATCAATTTCTTTTGCTGCATAATTAAATTTTAGATTAAAATTTATTCCTGTTCCAGACTTTTCCAAATAGAGTTTAGGAATAGGAGTTACACACTTAGATTCTCTTATTAGATCATTTGACAAATTAAACTTGAAATTGTTTATAGTTTTTTGATAATATTCTTTGAAAAATTCTAATAATTCGTTTTTATCTAAGACCAATCTTTTTGGGAATCTTACTACATTTCTTGCAATTTCAACATCGTGATCATTTTTAAATCCTGAAAAACATCTCTTATCATAATCAAAAATCCAAAGGGAAGTATTTCCCATTTCTAATAGGTCCATTTTCAAAAGACTTGTTTTCTTTTTTCCCAAAAGAAAAAATGGTTCCAAAAGATATTTATCCTCGTTTGATTTTTTTACTTCCCACAGTATATTGAATTTTTCTTTTGAAAATGTTGCTCCCAAAATTATTTCTGGCTCTTCAAAATATATTTCCTGTAACAATGGCATCATTAAGTCGCTGTTTATATCATAGAATATGCTTTTAGAAAGCCCCGATGAAGAATATTTCATCCCATAGTTGTCTCCCCCACTCATGAAATTTAAAACTTTTTTTGTCTTTTTGCTTATTTCCCATTTATCTGAATGAAAAGTTTTAGTGTTAAATTTAACAGGGGCTCCAGCCCCACCATCATTTTTTATTACTCCTCTTTCAATATTTAGAATTTGCCTATCGTCATTAAAATTTTCAAAATTAAAGTAAATCATATATTTTCTGAGATTTTCCAGGTTTTTCGGGAATAAATTTTTAAAATAAGTCAGATCGCTTTTCTTTTCTTTTACCTTTTCTACCGTGCTTAGTTTTAGATTAAAATCATTTCTTCTCTCTTGGAGCATCTTATAAATTAGAACTGCTCCAAAATGCGAACAACCTTGCGAATCATCCCTATCTGCACAGTTGCAGAAACAAACTAGTTCAGAATTTATTATTTCAAGATTTACATCGTAGCTTTTATCTCCATCCCTAATTAATACATAGATTTTGTCTTTATCATCTAAACTTTTTCTTGTTATATTAAGTTTTTTATATACTTGAATTGATTTTTTCCAATATTTCTCATTAATGTTTTTACAAAATATTGAAATTTGCCTATCATTTAATCCAAGCTGAGCTAGTTTTTCAAAAAAATCTGATTGTTTTGCTTTTTCCATCACAAAGGAAAAAAGCCACCCGTTATAAATTTTTCCTTTTTTATCACTTTTAGGTAATAATTGAAATTAATCTTAGAGGGTTGTTATATGAGGTTTGAGGATAGAAACTAAAGGGTTCAGCCCTAGGTATAGAACTATTTCTTAGTAAAGTTTAAAAGACATTAATTCTTATATTGATTATGGATTTAAAATTTATATTTGGTTCAAAAAAAACATCTTTCAAAGTTGAAAAAGACTCTTTGAAACTTAATCTTAAATCAACTATTTTAGACAAAAGAAAAGAATGGAATGTCCTAAAAGGAATTTCAATAATAAAAGAATCTCAGACTAAAATAATTTTTGGAAATAGCAGAATCATAGGGGGGATCTTTATAGAAAAGTTAGATAAAAAATTAGAAGAGAAAACATTCAAGATCTATAGAAACATATTTGCAAAATCCAATGGATACAATTTATGCCGAGCATGGAATTTTATTCCAAAAATCAACAAAATAATGGGGAGAGAAGAAATCTATCAAACATATAACAAAGGGAGATCAAAAGCATTTAATGAGTTTTCTCAAAACCCAAATTTCCTAATGCCTGCTGCAACCGCAGTAGATATTTTTGGAGAAAAAATTGTCACAGTGTTTATCGCAACAAAAGACCCGGTAACACATTTTACCAACCCCTCGCAGATAGAACCATACAATTATCCAAAACAATATGGAGTAAAAGCTCCAAACTTTGCTCGGGCAAGCAAGGCAAAAATTAACAATAAAGAAATACTTTTCATTTCAGGTACAGCAAGCATCAAAGGACATGAATCAATCAATACTGGAAATGAATTCAAACAACTCGACACCACCATAGAAAACATTGAAATTATGATCAAACAAGCAAACCTAGATATAAATGTCTTAGAATCCAAGAAATTTAACCTTGAAAAAATAATTTATATTAAAAATAAAGAAGGCTTTGAACAAATCAAAGAACGTATTAAATGCAAATATCCTGCATTCCGAAATGGAATTTTTGTTCATGCAAATATTTGTAGAGAAGAACTTGACATTGAAATTAGCCTAACTGTATCCCAAAAATAGTCTTGCTCCCGCACCAACCCCAGTTAAAGCAAATAAAAGGTTTTTTAAACTTCCAAAATTAATTATATCTTATTGGAGGAAAAAAATAATGAAAGGAACAGTAAAATTTTTCGATATGCAAAAGGAATTTGGTTTCATAACTGGTGAAGATGGAAAAGAATATTTTGTGCATAAGACAGGCCTTGAAGAAGGTGTAACTATTGATAAAGAAGATACAGTTACATTTGAAGCAGAAAAAGGCGACAAAGGAATGAAAGCAGTTAAAGTTAAGAAATAATTTTAACCTTAGCTTACCAATATAACTTTTAGCGTGAGCGCTTATTTTTTTTATAAATTAATTTTTAATTAAATTTCTAAGATATCAAGGGATTAATCTTTTTTGCCTTAATTCCACAAGCATCTTGCAACTTACATCTTTTACAGATTCCAGAATTTTGAGACCATTCTTTTGTCCCAAAACATTTTTTCTTTGAAATTTGTTTGTTTGATTCAGCTTTTACCATGAAAAGACATCATCATCTCCCTTTATATATGCTTATATTTGACTAAATATCTTCAATTAACAGCTTAAAATTACCACTACATAAATCCAATTCAAAAAAATAAAATATTTCTATTTACATTGCTAGATATTTCAAAATCTCAAAGACCAAAAATGCTGGCCATACCAATGCCTTCAATACGCCCAAGACACCATTCCAAAAACCTGTTGCTGTAGAGATATAGTATACTGCTGCACCAATAAATCCTAAGAAATATCCACAACCTTTACAACTACCATCTCCCATCTTACAACTAAATTCTTTTTTGGCCATTTTTTTCTTCACCTTCTTTCTTTTTACCATAAATCAATTAATAGAATATAGTTAATAAAGATTCCTAAATTCCAACCAACAAAAAATACCAAAAAAGGAATACAATTATATGTCTAATAATTCTAAGCCCCATTATTTCTACAAACATATAAAATTTATCCATCCTAAAGGCGCCAGCCAATGTGGGCAGATAAGGAATTGGAGACAAAGCCATAACAATCATTGCAGTTCTTCCATGTTCATGAAAAAGTCTTTTGTATTTTCTAACATCCCTTCTATCAAAATACTTCAAAACCTTTAACCCAAAATGATGTCCAAGATAATAGTAAGCAACATTACCAAGAATCGCTGATGCAAGAAACAAAAATAAAATCAACCAAGGATTAAAAGTAGCCATGGCCAATACAGATGCAACAGCAACACTTCCTCCAACAAACACTGGAGCCCCTTCTAAAACAAATACAAACAAAACCATTGCCAACAACCCCCAGATTTGTACAGCATTTGTAACCTCATTATTTAGAAATTTATAATTAATCAAACTCCAAATCAATAACACCACAACCAAAACATTCAAAATTAATAATAATGCCTTGATCACCTTCTTTTTATCCATAAAATAAATAGTGATTTATGTTATTTAAATTCTCTTTTTCAACTTTTAATTAGTTTTATAAATTCTTTTTCAATCATATAACTATGAATAAAATAATAATTGCCTTACTAATCTGTATTTTAATAACCCCAACTATTTTAGCTGAAGCAGGAGATTGCCCAAGAGGAGAAATTGATTGTGATATGCCATGCGGATTATATGTTGATGCCAATGCAGATGGGGAATGCGACCATTCTCTCCAAGATCCAAGTGATTCACAAATTACCCTTAAAGAAGACCCTCCAACAAATTCAGAAGAAATTATTCTAAAAGCAAATTCCAAAAGCAATAGGGTTTATCATTTCATTCCAATTTCCATGGCTCTGATAATTCTATATCTTATTAGCCACATACTATCTAAAAAAAATATCATAAGTGTTGTTAAACATAGAAAAATATGGAACATTTTATTATTAATCACTTTCCTTAGTTCTGCAATACTTGGACTTTTACTTGTAATAAAAATAAATTTTGGGATGACCTTTAATCTTCCATTTAATATGTTATTTTGGCATGTTGAAACTGGAATTGGAATGACCCTAATTTCAATATTCCATATGATCTGGCATTGGCCTTATTTTAAAAATATGTTTAAATTGCAAAAATGAAAAATCTTTGGATATACTCTTTAATCATCGGACTAATAACCTTATTCTTTTTCCCAGAACCAGAAACAAACTTCCTTTATTATTCAATAACAATGATATTTTTTACAATACTAACAATTACACTATACAAAAAATACAAAAAATAATTACAACTTCTTTCAATGAAGAATCTTTAGATTGCTTTGTTGAGTTAAAAATCTATAATTTTTTGACTTTTAACAAATCAGGCATCTCTGCATCTTCCTTCTTCTTTTGTTCTTCTTCAACTCTCTCCCTACAACTTGCCCAATATTCATTCATCTCTAAACTTGATTTAAAATGACTTTCACCAGCAACTCGCATTTTCCAATAAATTATTTGCCCATTAACAGTATCAATTCTACGAGTAACTTTTTTCAATGCTCTTTTAGCTGCACCCTTTTTCTGGGGTGAAGATTTTTTATCAGCTAACTTAGCTTCCTCTTCTTTTTTCCACTCAAAAACTTCTTTAAGTTCATCTTGAATATCTACATATCTTTGTTTAACTTCATCCTCGGTCAATGGTATGTGTTTTGGTCCATTATATCCTTGTGCCATATTAAATTAAAGAAATATTTGTTTAAATAACTTTTTAGAGCACGATTAAATAAACTAGTGTTTGTTTATTTTTTAATTAGAAAATTTTTTCTATTCTTTATTGAAAAGTTTTATATAGTCATATTTCTGTATATTACTATCCTAGAGTGGTTAAAAAACCTAGGAAGGGAAACGAAATGAAAAACAGAATAAAAAACAAAATGAAAGTAAGAGCATACAAATGTGCTCAATGTCCCACTTATTTGTAATTGGAATTCTGCAAATCTGCCTCATTTTATATTGATTGAAAGGAGGTGGAATAAAAATGAAAAATAAAAATATTTTAGAAGATGAAATAGAAGCATATAATGAGAAGAATAATAGAGAGGGTGGAATAAAAAAGAAACAATCTAAGTTGATTAAAAAACTTCGCGCAATAGGCGCTATTTCATCTTTATGTCTAATGGGCTATGGCCTTTATGGGATTATGCAAGATTCCCAAGCTAACAAATATCCTATAGAATATGGCATAGGATTAATTGGGCTGGCGGCAAGTGTTGTTGGATCTAGAAAAAAAGGTTCGGAAAGAGACAAATATGGCAGGCCCCAGTTTAATAGGTGGGGTCAAAGAAGGTGGTAAGTCTATACAACCAACCCGGCATAACCCACACATACAAGAAATTTTATTTTTTATTTTTTACTCTTTTCCATAGGCTTCAAAAAAATCAACGTAAGTCTTACAAATATCTTTAAAATTAATTATCTTCTGTTCCTATTTCCAGATCTTGGCCTACTATCATTACGTCCACCAGATCTACTTGAAGGTCTTGAATCTCTTCTTGGACCTCTGCTACTTGAATCCCTTCCTCCAGATCCTCTTGATCGTGAACCGCCATCTCTACTTCCAGATCTTGGCCTACTATCTCTACTTCCACCAGATCTACTTGAAGGTCTTGAATCTCTTCTTGGCCCCCTGCTTGAACCACCATCTTTATTTCCAAATCTTGATTGTGAACCACCATCTCTTCCACCAGATCTTGGCCTACTATCACTTCTTCCTTCAGATCTCCCTGAATCTCTTCGTGGGCCCCTACTATCTTGTCTAGGTCCTCTACTATCTCTTCTTGGACCTCTACTTGAACCACCATCTCTACTTCCATATCCAGATCTACCTGAATCTCTTCTTGGACCTCGATTATCTCTTGAATCTCTAGAAGAATCCATTCGAATCATTACTCTGTCAAACTTTGGAAGTTCAATAGGAATAATATTAACATCTTCTCTAGCTATAATTCTAGAAAAATTATCATAATCTCTATTAGAAACAATATTTATTGCAATACCTTCTTCCCCTGCTCTAGCAGTTCTACCAATTCTATGAATATAATCATTAGATTCTTTTGGCAAATCATAATTGTAAACATGGCTTACACCCTTTATGTCTAAACCTCGAGCAGCAACATCTGTACATACAAGCACATTAACAATATTATCTTGGAAATCCTTAATTATCCTTGTTCTCTTAGATTGAATAAGTCCACCATGAATTGCTTTTGCTTTTACTCCAGAATCCCACAAATGTTTAGCAACAAAATCAGTATTCCTTCTTGTTGAACAAAAAACCATAACAAGATTTGATTTTTCTTGCCTTAACAAATGCGCTAATAAAGAAAATTTCTGATTTGTCTCAACATCATAATAAACTTGTTTCAACTTCTTTGGATCTACATTTGATTGAACAGCAACTTCTTTAGCATTCCTAGTATGTTTTTGTGCAAGATGATTAATATCTGCAGAAATTGTTGCAGAAAAAAGCATTGTCTGACGATCTTTTTGACATTGATCAAGTATTCTTTCTACATCTCTTTGAAATCCCATATCAAACATTCTATCAACTTCATCTAAAACAAGAAAGTTAACATGATCTAATCTTAATGTTTTTCTATTCAAATGATCTAAAACTCTTCCAGGAGTTCCAACCAAAATATCTGTTTGTCCTATTTTTCTAATTTGTCTTTGAATATCTACTCCACCATAAACAGCAAGAACTTCTAAACCTTTATTTTTTGAAAATTTTCTAACTGAAGTGGCTACTTGATCTGCTAATTCCCTTGTGGGAGTAAGAATCAATGCCTGAACAAAATCATTTGGAAACATTTTTTCCATGATTGGTGCTGCAAATGCTAAAGTTTTACCAGAACCAGTGGCAGAACCACCGATGATATCTTCCCCAGCCATAGCTAAAGGTATTGCTTTCTCTTGTATTTCAGTCGGCTCTGTGATATCCATCTTAGATAAAACAGAAATGACTTCGGGACTAAGCCCAAGCTTTTCAAATTTATTCATTTTCTTATTTTAATTAGTAATATTTTCTCAAGAAATCTTTTCTTGAACATTAAGCCTTTCGAGACATATGCTCAAGGCTTACCACATTAGTAATATTATTTTATGTAAAAATAGCTTTAAAAGGCTATGGGTTTAAATTAAAGAGATTTTACGTCGAACTTTAGTAAGGCATTTAAGGCTATGGGTCCAATAAATAACATGGGAGCACAATGGGTGGTATATATTCTAGAATGCATGGATGGTTCATATTATACTGGAGTAACAAATAATGTTGATGCAAGAATGGAAGCACATGCAACAGGAAAAGGAAGCAAATATGTTTACAAAAAAGGATTCAAACAATTACTTAGGGCTCAACCATGTAAAGATAAATCAGACGCTTGCAAATGTGAATATGCTATCAAACAACTACCTCGAAACAAGAAGCTAAGTTGGTTTGACAATTAATTGTAACAACATAATATTTTTAAAGATAATAATTACTCAAATTATATAATGGAAAAAGAAGATTACACAATTAAGATATTCATGGGAACAAAATATGATATTGGAAATCCAGAATCAGTAGGGGAATTAAAAGCAGAATTAGAAAAAATTATTGAAGATTTGCCTGAAGATAAGGAAAGAAAACTTAAAATTTCAGAAGTTAATTATAACCTTGATTACACCTTAGAAGAAGGATTATCTCAATAATCTCCCCCAAAACAATTAAATAACTAATTCTCTTAATATCATAGAGGTGAAACATGCAAATAATAAAAGCATCTGGGGATAAAGTTCCTTTTGAAAAAAAGCACATTGAAAAAAGTATTCTAAGAGCAGGGGGTTCAAACTCATTTGCAAAACAAACTGCTAGAAATGTTGAAAGAAAAATTAGCAAAGACATGAGCACTCAAAAAGTATTAATGCTAACTCTTGATGAATTAAAAAAAGATCCAGAAGTTGCAATGAAATATAATCTAAAAAGAGCAATCATGGAATTGGGTCCTGAAGGATATGTGTTTGAAGAATTCTTTGCACAAATATTAACCAATTATGGATATAAAACAAAAACAGGAACCATGGTAAAAGGAAAAAGAGTCCTGCAAGAAATAGATATCATCGCTGAAAAGAAAAAAAGAATAATGATTGAAGCAAAATACCACAATCAAATAGGAATTTATACTAAAGGTAAAGTTGCCATGTACACCTATGCTAGATTTTTAGATATAAACTCAAATCCAAAAAACAAATTTGATGAACCATGGTTAGTTACAAATACAAGATGCAGTAGGAACGCCATAGAATATGGAAAAGGAGTTGGATTGAAAATTATTGGATGGGCATATCCTTCAAAAGGACAAAACCTCCAAAACATAATTGAAAAAAAATCACTTTATCCAATAACAGTATTAAGATGTCTTCCAAAAAAAGTAAAAGAAAAATTATTTAGTGCAAAAATAATTCTTGCAAAAGACCTAGCAAATCATTCTGTAGATGAAATAATGAAAAAAACAGAATTAAAGAAACATACAATTGAAAAATTATTAAATGAAGCAAAAATATTGTTTGGAAAATAATTAATTTAACAACCAAAATCTCCAAAAGTGTCAATATAACTTTCAATGCCTTCTTTATCAACAACTTTAATTGCGGTTGGGCAATTTTCAACTTCTCCAACTCCCTTAACAAGCTTTTTACCTAATATTGAAATATCTTGATAAACTTGTTCTTCAATTTTATCATTATCTCCATACTTAATTTTCATACAATTCCCTTAAATACAATCCCTTTTATAACTTACTAAAAAAATAAAAATAAAAAAAATAATTCTAACCTCTTGCTTCTAAAATTGGTAAATTCGCTTCAGTAGGAACATAAATTACTTCTGTATTCCCATCATTAAGCCCTTCTACAAATTTATATCTAATATAATTTTCAGTTAGACTTCCTGCAATTATTTCATTTGCTTCTGCAATACCCTTTGCTCGAATTACTTCTGCTTCAGCCTTTAACTTTGCACTTTCTTTTTCAGCAGTAGCTTCTTGAATAGCAATTTGCCTATTCCATTCTGCTTCCTTAAGTTGTGCCTTACCATTCAATTCTCTTGAATAAACTTTATATCTTGGGACTCCCCACATGATAACTCCAACCACAAGAATCAAAATAACACCCATTGCTGCTAAAGCATACTTTCCACGATCTTCTTCATTCATTTTAACCTCCATTTATTTAATTTTTTTAATGATCAATTTAATTAAACTATAAACTAAAATAATTAAAAAATACAAGGGGATCAAAAACACTGCAATAATCAAAAATAATGCTTCTTCAAAATTAAATAATGCTGAAATAGAATTATGCAATAATATTGAAACAAAACCAGTAACCACAATTATCCAAAGTTTTCTCCAACTAATTAAAAACCATTCATCAAACTTATTTACTTTCTTCATTTCTTCACCTCAATCTTCTTTTTTCCACCCATATACTTCTGTAAAACCTTGGGTATCTTAATAGAACCATCTTTTTGTTGATTATTTTCCATAATAGCCACCAACGCCCTTGATGTAGCAATAGCAGTATTATTCAAAGTATGTGCAAAATATCTTTCACCCTTATCTTCAATTTTAATATTTAATCTACGTGCTTGTGCAGATTCCATATTTGTTAAAGAAGTTATCTCAAAATACTTTTTCTGTCTAGGGCTCCATGCTTCTAAATCACAAGACTTTGCCTTTAAATCAGCCAAATCTCCAGAACAACATTCTAAAACCCTAATTGGAATTTCTAATTTTTTAAATAATCCAATTGAATATTTAAGCATCTCATCATACCACTTGTAAGAATCTTTAGGGTCACAAACAACAATCATTTCTTGTTTATTGAATTGATGGGTTCGATAAATTCCTTTTTCATCAATACCATGGCTTCCAATTTCTTTTCTAAAACACATGCTATAGCCAGTTTGCAAAATAGGTAAATCCTTTTTAGGAATAGTTTTATTGATAAATTGTCCAATTAATGGATGTTCTGACGTTGCAATTAAATACAAATCTTCATCTT
Organism: Candidatus Woesearchaeota archaeon; assembly: GCA_964633605.1. GTDB lineage: Archaea > Nanobdellota > Nanobdellia > Pacearchaeales > GW2011-AR1 > CAZWGF01. The sequence continues at coordinate 10,914 of CAZWGF010000008.1, read as the reverse complement.
CAACCTTGTAAGCCATTGAATCTATTTCTGCTGTAGAATAAACTCCATCAAGAACATCCTTTCTAATCATCAAGGGAGGTTCAACATACAAAAATTTATTTTCAACCATATAATCTCGTGCAAAATTTATCAAAGCCATATTCATCAACGCTAAATCTCCTTTCAAATAATAAAATCCTTTTCCAGAAACCTTCGCAGAAGTATCAAAATCAAGCATATCCAAAGCTTCCCCTAGTTCTGCATGACTTTTAATTTCAAAATTAAACTTATTTGGCTTTCCAATTTTTTTAATCTCTTTATTCTCAGAATCATCTTTTCCGATTGGAACACTTTTATGAATTATATTTGGAATCTTATACATGATTTTTTTAATTTCATCCCCAAGTTTTTTTCTTTTCTCACCAATCTTTTCAATTTTTCCTGGAATGGCTTTTGCTTTTTTTATCAAAGCCCCAACATCTTTTTTTTCTTTCTTAGCCTTATTAATTCCTTCAGAAATTCTATTCCTCTCACTTCTTAAAGTATCTTCATCATACTTTAATTTTCTCCACTCTCCATCTAACTTAATGATTTCATCAACCAAAGCAACTTTATCTTTCTGAAATTTAGCTTTAATATTCTCCTTCACCAATTTTGGATTGTCACGAATTAACTTAATATCAATCATAGAACAACCAATAAAGCATTCTATTTAAAGTTTATTAGAAACACAACACATAAATTATTATAAGTACTAACAATCATAAAATCCTATGAAACAATTAGATCATAAAGAATATTTATTAAAAGAACTTAAAGACCCAGAATATGCGAAGGGATATCTTAATGCCTCATATGAAGCAGGACTTAAAGCTGAAAATATGAAAGGCATGAATTTAGCAATAAGGAATGTATGTGAAGCCAATGGCATAGAAAACAAAATACAATTAGATAATTAATATTGAATAAACTATGAAACAAATAAAACACTCTGGGGAAAAACAAAAGAAAATTTCTTCAAAAGAAATTTGTGATTTGCTTGGAGCAAAAAAAATTATTAAAATAGGCAATAATGAACCAATATTATATGATGACTATAAGGGAAGCTTTTTGAAAAGACTCAAAAATAAAGAATTCGCCCAAGAATATATTAATACTGCCTATGAAGACGAAAACCCAGATCTTCTCAACTTAGCAATAAAAGAAGTGTATAAGGCAAGAGGATTATAATCAATTCTAAAAACTTTTAACGTCCAAAATATTTGGATTCCGCAGAGTCATTTTGGATGATGTAAATTTTAGGAACTTTGTCCCGAGTTTCATACGCCAAAATTTATAAATAACATTCCCCAAGGTAATTCATGGTAAGGGTGATAGAAAATTTAAGCACAGAAGTAATTGGGTTCTACAACGAATTCATTTCATTTTTCCCCCCTTATGTTGGAACATTTTTCAATTTTCTAATACTAGTTTTAGTCATAGTTCTTTATGTAATGTTCATATGGAAATTCTACAAATTCATTTCTAAAAAAAATCCTTTAGGATTAACACTTAGTAAATATGAAAAAAGAGAAGATATATCTGGTTCTAAAATAATTGAATCAACCCTCTATTTCCTAGAATACATCATTCTTTTACCTTTCCTAATATTTATGATCTTTGCTGTATTCACTCTATTCTTAATAGCAATGAGCCAAGGAGAAGTCTCCCAAATACTTATGGTGTCTGCAGTAGTCATAGCAGCAATAAGAGCAACAGCATATTATAAAGAAAGTTTATCACAAGACATTGCAAAACTTCTTCCATTCACACTTTTAGGAGTAGCAGTATTAAATCCAAATAACTTTACACAATTTCATTACCTTGAAAATATATTTACACAATTTAATTTAATTCCTAATTTCTTTGGGGACATATTATATTATTTAGTATTCATAATTATTCTTGAAGCAGTATTAAGATTCTTTGATTTTATATTTTCTTTATTTGGTCTAGAAGAAGTGGATGAAGAACTTGAAGAATAATTAATTTTTCTCAACTTCAGGGTGATCCTTACCCTTACCCATAATCCCTTTTAAAGTCTTAATATGCTTAGCACGTTCACCATCATAATCTTTCTCCTTAGTCTTTAAATCAGAAATCATATTAGCAACATATTCTCCCCCTAAAAAGTGAGGAGTCAAAACATAACTAGCACCACGTTTATACAATTCAAGTGCTTCTTTAATTTGATGGGCCCTAACAATAATCACTGCGTCTGGATTAACTTCCCTAATGGCATCAATCAAAAGAACATTTATTTCAAATTCAGGGATGGTTGAAACAGCTAATTGAATTTTATCCAACGGCAACTCATGTAAAAGATCTGAATCGTAGGCATCCCCATACAACGAAGGAACTCTAAACTTTGTCAAATCATCGATAGTATCTGGATTAAAATCAACAACCAAATAATCTTTCTTAATCTTTTTCAACGAACGTAAAATGCTAAACCCAATTCGATTATACCCAAAAAGTATTGCATCATATTTTTTCTTTACTTTTCTTTGCTTATGGATATTTTTCTTTTCAAAAAAAGAAACAAACCAAGACAATTTTTCAAACAACCCCTGTGAATACATAATCATATATGTGGATAAAGTAATTGTAATAACTCCTGTCAAAGTTACCATAGACATAATCTCTATATTAATATGTCCCATTGCAACCCCTAAGGCAAGGATCACTAAAGAGAACTCTGAAATTTGTGCAAGAGTCGTACCAACTAAAAAATTAGTTCTTTTTGTATAACCAAACATCATCATAAACAACATTAAAATAAATGGTTTGAAGAGTAAAGCAATCAAAGAAAGAACTATTGCCCCCACCACAATTGAACCAATACTTGCGATAGGAATATTCAATCCAAGAATAATAAAAAAGATTATCAAAAAGAAATCACGCAGCGGCCTAATCTTTGAACTTATCTCAGTACTATAAGGACATATGGACAAAACAACTCCTGCCAACAAAGCACCTATTTCAATTGAAAATCCAAAATAACTAAACAATGCAGCAATTAGAAAACACCAACAAATTGAAAACAAAAATAATAATTCTTGAGATCTAGCAATGCTCCGGGTAAGATGAGGTAAAATATAATATCCAAATGCAAACAAAACAACAATCAATCCTGTACCAGCAAACAACCCACGAACAGCAAAACTACTGAAACTTGTTCCCCCAGCCATTGAAGAAATAAACATTAAAACAGCAACAGCAACTAAGTCCTGAATAATTAAAATCCCAATAGAAATCTTTCCATAAAGTGAATCAAGTTGCCTTCTATCTGAAAGCAATTTCATAACAATAATTGTACTGCTAAACATAAGTGCAATACCAATATAAGAAGATGCAACAATACCAAAACCAAGAATTTTCAAGGCAACTAAAAATGCAAGAACAAAAGTCAAACCCATCTGAGCCAATCCAATTAATAAAGCAGAGGCTCCAACCTCCTTAATCACTTTAGGATTCATATGCAATCCAACCATAAAAAGCAAAAACGCTATTCCAAAGTCAGAAAAAATATTAATAACGTCCTGTGACGCTCCAAAATCTAAAATAAAAGGACTAATAATCATCCCAGTAAGAATATATCCAATGATAATTGGTTGATTGAACATTCTAACTACATAGGACACTATGAATGCTGTAAACAGTATTATTGCTAATTGGATAAAAATTGGTTCCATATCTTTCCTCTTTTCTTCTTTTAATAATTAATAATACTATAAAAAGGTTTTTAAACTATTTTTCAAATCTTATTTCATGGCAAAAGTAAGAATCAAATTAAATAGTGTAGATATAGAAAAACTTAATGATATTTGTAATTCTATTAGAGATGTTGCTAAAAAATCAGGAATCACAGTAAGTGGTCCAGTACCTTTGCCAACTAAGAAATTAAAGGTTACAACAAGAAAATCTCCATGCGGAGATGGTACAGCTACATTCGATAGATTTGAAATGAGAATCCATAAAAGACTAATTGATCTTCCTGCAAACGAAAAAATTCTTCATCACATTATGAGGATGCAGATTCCAAAAAGCGTTAACATAAAAATTGAAATGAAGGATTGATTATATACTTTACAACATATATATTGGATTATATGCTTTCTATCTATTACTTATTTTATAAAATAAAACTAATTTAATTATATATGCAAATTCAATTAAAAGGGGCGACAAATAATCTTACAGCAATTAATGATATTTTAGAAGGAGAATCATTACAATACAAAAAACAAGTACAAACAAATTTGAAAAAATTTGGACAAGATTGTGCAAGAGTTTGTTATACTCAAAAAGATTTTTCTGAATTACAATTCGAACCCTATAATGCAGACTTTGTGAAAGGATTACTTGATAGGGGGCATCATAGTGTTTTCGAACACATCAACCTTACATTTAACATGAAGGGAATCCCAAAAATAGTTGCCATGGTCTTTAATAATGAAAAACAATATGCTACTTCTGAAAAATCTGCAAGATATACTCAAATGAAAAATATAGAACCTAATCAGAAAGAAAAATATGATAAATGGATGGAAATATTAATTCCAGAGATAGACAAAATTTATCCCATAATGGAGGAGGATGAAAAAAGAAAAGAAGCAATTGGCAAACTAGCTCAAGAAAATGCAAGATACATGACAAGCGTTTTTACCCCCACAAAAATGGTACACACTGTTAATTTAAGACAAATAAATTTTCTAATGCAATCTTTCAATGAATTTCAAAATGCAAAAACAAATGAGGCATGTGATAAAAACATGAAACAAAGATTGGGAAAAGAATTAATTGAAGTAAATAATATTTTAAGCCCATTACAAATACCTGGATTAGAAAACCAAACAGATAGGCATATGTCATTATTTTCTCAAAGAGAAGTTGAAGAACATTTTGGAGACACTTACTCCACATCCTATGAAATGAGTTTTGCAGGATTAGCCCAAGCCCATCGGCACAGAACAATAAATTATCATATTAGTGAGGGTGCAGAATTAGACGCTCCATTAGGATTTTTTACTCCAAAAATAATACGGGATAATATAAAATTAAAATCAGAGTGGTACAAAGATGCAAATGAAATATCAAAATATGATTTTCCTCAAGCACAATTATTGGGAGTAAATGAAAGAGGAACAATTGAAGATTTCCGTTCAAAAGCAATATTGAGGATGTGTGGGCATGCCCAACATGAAATAATGGAAAACACCACAGAAACTGCTACCGACTATAAACAATACCAAGAAGAATATAAAAAAGCACTTGAACCAAAATGTATCCAGGGATTAAAATGTGCTGGTTCATGTATTTGGACAGGAAAACATGCTTTAGAAAGGATGGTTTAGATGGAAAAGGGGAAATTAATCTGCATTGTAGGATCAGATAGTTCTGGGAAAGAAACTCAAACAAAATTACTTTTAGAAAATTTTCAAAAAGATGGAATTAATTGTAAATCAATGGACTTTCCACAATACAATACTCCCACCGGAAAAATAGTTGGTCAATGTTATCTTGGAAAAGATTTTGGATTTGGACAAGGATCATGGTTCGGAGACTCAGACAAAGTTAATCCTAAAATTGCAGCATTATATTATGCAGGAGATAGATTATTCTCAAAACCAAAAATGGAAAATATATTAAATTCTGGAACTAATTTAATTTTAGATAGATATTATCAAGATAATATGGCCCACCAAGGAGGAAAATTAAAAACAAAAAAAGAAAGATTAGAAATGATTAATTGGCTTCAAACATTAGAGTTAGAACTATTAAAAATACCAAAAGAAGATATGACAACCTTCCTATATATGCCAACAGAAATTGCAATTGAACTAAGGGAAAAAAGAGAAAAAATAACTGGTGAAAAACCAGATGGACATGAAAATAATATTGGACATTTAAAAAGAGCAAACAAAACATTCTTAGAATTGACAGATTACCTTAATTGGACAAAAATAGATTGTGCTACAGGAACAACAATAGACACTCTAAAAACCCCTAAACAAATATCAAGAGAAGTTTATACTCAAGTTAAAAACAAACTAAAAATTTAAAATGACAGAACCAAAAAACCCATACAATCTTTCTAATAGCCCCATTATTTACCATATTAAAAAAAGACGTCTTGAAAAAGAATTCTCCCAAAAAGTACCAAGAACAAAATCAAAATTAACAGAATCTCTATATGATTTATCTTCGCTTCACAAAGAACTTAGAAAAAGAAAAATTCAAAGAAAACAATATGTTCACGACAAGCTAAAAACTTAAAAACAACACTTTACAAAAATAATCATGGAAAAAGACATTGGAAAAATACAAAAAGGAGAATTTCAAGGAACTGTTACTGAAATCGTTATTGGAGTTAGGGAATACAATGGAAAAGTAGGAATAGATATAAGAGAATTTGTTGCAAGTGACAAATATACAGGGCCTACTAAAAAAGGATTAAGAATTCCAGCAGAACATTTCCCAAAATTCAAAGAAATGATTAATTCAATAACAGACGATGACATCAAAGAAGCTGAACCTGCTGCACCAGCAGAACCTGCTGAAGAAGCTCCAAAGGAACCAACAGAAAGCACACCTGCTTCTGACTCTGACTCTGAAGGAATGCCTGATTATTAATTTGTAACTAATTCCCCCGAAACATTTTAAAAGGTATTTTCATTTTATAAAATATGAAAAAGAGTAATCTAATTACAATAGCAATTATAATATTAATTCTTGCATTTGCAGTTTATGTAAAAACAAAACCTATTCCAGAAACTTCTGAAGAAATTACAAAATGTATTGGAGAAAAAGCAACCCTCTATACTCAAATAGGTTGCCACTACTGTGATATGCAAACAGATCTATTTGGAGAAAATTCAAAATACATTAATAATTTTATTTGCAATAAAGATAATTGGGAAACCTGTCAAGAACTAGGAATTCTTGGAACTCCTACTTGGATAATCAACGGAGAAAAACAAGCAGGATTAAAATCAATTAAAAAATTAAAAGAACTTACTGGATGTTAAATGGCTGATATATTAAACCTAACTCAAATAACCGCACTTGCATTAGCAGATTCTGTAAACCCCTGTGCAATTGCAGTCCTAACAATGGTACTTGTATCAATTTTAATTCAAAACCCAGATAAAAGAAAAAACATTTTATTTGCAGGACTTGCTTTCATAAGTTCTATTTACCTAGGATATTTATTTTATGGTACAATAATGATTTATTTTTTCAGAACATTTTCAGAAACATTAAGAGCTAATTCAGGGATACTTTACACAGGCCTAGCAATATTTGCAATGATTATGGGAGCTTTAAATGTAAGAGATTATTTTAGATACAAACCAGGAAGCCTTGCAACAGAAATGCCAATTTTTATGAGGCCAAAAGTTAAAAAAATAATTGGAAAAATAACTTCGCCAACAGGAGCATTCATAATAGGTTTCCTAGTAACAATCTTTTTACTTCCATGCACAATTGGACCTTATATAATTGCTTCAGGACTTCTTGCCCCCTTAGGAATAATAAAATCACTTCCTTGGTTACTTTATTATAATCTTTTATTTGTAATTCCAATGATAATAATTGTTGGAATAGTATACTGGGGATTTGCAAAAATAGATGAAGTCTCCGGATGGAAAGAAAGAAACATTAGAATGCTTCACCTAATCGCAGGATCATTATTGTTCTTAGTTGGTCTAGCACTATTAATGGGTTGGTTATAATAAATGATTAAAAAACAAAAAAAGGACATTTGGAAAATAATCTTTGCCATAATAATTATATTATTATTTCTAGGAGTAGTAGTAGTAATAGGATTAGGAAATATTGACAAACTATCTATTCTATGGAAAACTCCATAATAATATATAAATCCTTATATAAACATTAAACTAATTTACATAATGATTATTGGTTTAACAGGAACTACGGCTTCTGGAAAAGGATTTATTGCAGATTTATTAATAGATAGGGGATTCAAATATTCTTCAACCTCAGATAGGATTAGAGAAGAAGCAGAAAATAGGGGATTGAAAAATTACAAACTAAAAGATTTGCAAGACATTGGAAATGAACTAAGACAAGAATATGGATTAGGAGTTCTTGCAAAAATGACAATAGGCAAACTTAATGGAATAGAGAATTGTATAATAGATGGCATAAGAAACCTTGGAGAAATAAATACTCTAAAAAGTTATGATAATTTTGTTTTGATTGCAGTTGATTCTGATGAAAAAATAAGATATGATAGATTAATCAAAAGAGCAAGACCAAGTGATCCAAAAACATGGGAAGAATTTCTTAAAATGAATAAAAGAGATTTGGGAATTGAAAAAGAAGCAGACATAAAAAACGGACAACAAGTAAAAGCTTGTATGGAAAAAGCAGATTATGTTTTCATAAATAATTATTCGACAAAAGAAAAAGCAGAAAAAGAATTCTTAATTCAAACTAAAAATATTTTGAATTTGTTTGAAAAATGACAAAAAGACCAGGCTGGGATGAATATTTTATGAAACAAACAGCACTTGTTGCAGAACGAAGTACTTGCATAAGACATCATGTTGGTGCACTTTTTGTAAGAGATAAAAGAGTTTTAGTGACTGGATACAATGGAGCAAATTCAAATACTAAAGATTGTCTTGAATTAGGATGTTTAAGAGATGAATTAGGAATCCCTTCTGGAGAAAAACATGAAATATGTAGGGCAGTTCATGCAGAACAAAATGGAATAATACAAGCAGCAAGAGATGGGATTTCAATAAAAAATTCAAAAGTATATTGCACCCTACCCCCATGTTCAATTTGCGCAAAAATGTTAGGAAACTTAGATATAGAAGAATTCATAACCTATGGACAATATCCAGATGAAATTGCAAAAGAATATTTAAAAAATACTGACATCAAATTAAGATTCATAAAAAAACCCAGTGAAATAATAACTTTCAAAGATTAGGCATTAATTCATTATGCCCAAACTGAATAACTAAATCTACTTTCTTTTCAACATCTTTTGGTAAAACAGGCGTATCACAAGCTCCAAAACAACTTCCAAGCCAAATTAAAAACACCACATTTGTTTTTTCCTTGTGTCTTCCATTCTTGGAAGATACAGTACAAGAATTTATTTCTTGCTCCAAATAATCAACAAGACTAGTAGCATAAATCTTTAATCCATCAGGAAACTGCAATAATACCAACTTAGCTTTCTTAGACTTAATCTCAGAAATAACTTTAGCTAAATTAAGATCATATTTCTCTTCAATTTCATTTATTGTGAATTTTTTCATAAAAAAACCACGTATATAACACTTTTAAATTTTTAGAGAAAATAATATTATCCAAAAAAGATAATAATTTTCAAAAGAAAATAAAGAGGCAAAAAACCGAAGCTCCTTACCTCTATCTAACCGAAATTAGACATTATTAAGAGAGAATTCTAGTATTTAAAGTTTTTGGTGATAGATAGTCCGCAATGCTAACCGAAGACCTTTTAAAACCTCATTCATAAGCTTTTTTATGTTAGTTAAATTTGGAGTACAGGAAATCTAGTTCTATTTAGACAAGTGTAAGGGAGGAATAATACAAATGAAGATATATGTAGGTAATTTGCCTTGGAGTGTTGACGATGAAGGTTTGAAAAAACTTTTCGAAGGATACGAAGTTTCAGAAGCAACTTTAATCAAGGATAAGTTTTCAGGTAGATCAAAAGGTTTTGGTTTCGTAACAATTGATGATGACGAAGCAGCTAAGAAAGCTATTGAAGCGATGAACGAGAAAGATATTGACGGAAGACCGCTTAAAGTTTCAGAAGCAAAGCCAATGGACCCAGATAGACCACGAAGAGACTCTAGAGACGGAAACCGTGGAGGTGGAGGTTTCAATAACAATAGAGGCGGTAATCGTGGTGGCGGTTTCAACAGAAACTAATCAACCTTAAAAACAAGAACAAACTTTTTTATTTTTTTTATTTTTTTATTATTTTTCCCAGAATTCTATACTTTACTATTTTCTAATTTCCTTCAAACAATCCCTTAAAAAACTCTTTATCCACCAAACACTCATTTTCGCAAGATTCAATATTTTCTGCTTGACATTCAGAATCTAAAAGATCACATCCCTCTACAATACAATCATGCATACAATCAACAGAAGGATTATTAGTAATATTCCCAATAAGAGCTTCATCATTCACATCAATTACTCTCCCAGTCATTCTACCATAAAATAATGAAATTGTAAGTAAAATCGCTACAACAATAATAATTGCAATAATTGTTTTTCTTTTCATAATTTAATTAAACAGAATTAGTTTAAATTATTTATTATTTTTATAACCCAGTAAACCCTCTACCCTTTGAATATTATTTTCATCAATATTTCTAACCCAAACAGCAGAATTATGATTATGATGCTCCCCCCGAATATAAGTAAAATTTGCTCCCCCATAAGAAACATCTTTTGCAACCAATTCTTCAGACAAAGGATATCTTTTTCCACCAGTACAAAGAATATTAACACATAATCTTTCTAAATCATTTTGAGAAACAATTATCTTCTTAGGTCCTGTCCCATTTCCAAATATGTTTACAAACTCAGGATTTTCTTCTGTTTCTTTTGAACAATAAATTATATCGTTTTTTTCAATTCCCATTTTAATGAATATTTTTTGAGACAAATGAGTTTTTAAACTTTTAGTTACAAATTCATCACACTCTTTTTTAAAAGTAAAATTAATCTAGCACCACTTTTATTTAAGGATTATTATAATAAATCATATAGCCCAAAAACCTTTTAATCTATCATCTCTCTTTCTTATTATGAAAATCAGACAACCAATTGTAACTGTCTGCGGTCATGTGGACCATGGAAAAACATCAATTC
>CAZWGF010000007.1:0-22131 GCA_964633605.1 Candidatus Woesearchaeota archaeon | reverse complement strand
ATTGAACAAGCTTTTGCTGTTGCTAATGAATTAGTGAGCACAATGATTAAAGGAATTGTAGAAACAATTACTTTACCGAGTTTAATTAACTTGGATTATGCTGATGTTTCGTCAATCATGAGAAATGGTGGAGTTGCTGTTATTGGAATAGGTGAAGCAGATACTCAAGATCGTGTTAATGAAGCCGTAAAGCAAGCACTTACTCATCCTCTACTTGACGTGGATTATCAAGGTGCTACTGGCGCTTTAATACATGTTACTTGTGGACCTGACTTTAAGCTTGAAGAATTTGATGTGGTTGGAAGAACTGTTTCTGAAAATTTGAATGCAGAAGCCCAGGTGATTATTGGGGCTAGAATTAGCAAGGAATTTACTGGAAAAGTTCGAGTGATAACTATCATGACTGGAGTTAAGTCTCCATATGTATTAGGTAAACCAGTTGAACAACAAGCTTTACCCGTGTCTAAAGAAATTTCTGATCTAGGTATAGAAGTGCTAGGTTAATTTTAGGGATGATTTTTTCCCCTTTTTATTTTTTTTATTTTTTTTATTTTTAAACTTCAAGAATTCTTTCTTTTTTCATTTTTTTGTTTCCGTATTTGTTAAAATACAGAATTCTATCTAATTCGATTTTTGTTCTTTTTTCTTTATTATTTGGCGCTTCATAGCCTATTGGGAAAAGCGCTTCAATAATTATATTTGCAGGAATTTTTAATTTGTCTTTAATTAATCCTTCTACAAAATATCCTACCCAACATGTTGCTAGACCTTTTTCTTCTATTTTTAATAAGAAATTTTGTATTGCTGCACCTGCTTGTTGACGAAGAAAAACTCTGCCTTTTTCTTCAAAAGCGTTTAGTTGTCTTCTTGGATCTGAACAAACAACCACCATGTAATGGGTTTGTGCAACAAATGGTTGTTGACAGTATTCTGATATTTTTTGTATTGTTTCTTTATCATCAAGAATTATGAATTTTAAAGAATAATTATTTCCTGCCATTGGAGCATATCTTGCAGAATCTACACATTCAATGATATCTCTCCAGTTTGGTTTTTCTGTTGTGAATTTTTTTACACTCTTTCTTGATTGAATTGCTTTGTTTAGGTCCATGTTAATTAGAAGTAGGAGATGTTTATAAAATTATTTGTGGTTATTGTTTGTATCCTGGAATTGGGGCGTTCATAATTCTTTGTTTTTTTTCTTGGTATTCTTTTGTGGTGAAAGATTTTCTTCCCCCGCCATAGTGTCCAAATTGTTCTTTTGTAATTTCATCTTTTGCAAAAGGGGTTTCTGCATCAATAATTTCGTTTAGGTTTTTATTAAACATTTTATATAAATTCAACCTTGAATTTTCCTTCTTTAATTTCTTTAATATTCATAACATCCTGTAAATCTTCTAGTATGTCTTTTATTTCTGTTTTTGTTTTTTTATCAAGATTTAGAATTATTTCTGAGTTCATTGGTTTTTGAGCCTTTGTTTTTTCTTGACGTATTTGCGATACTATTTTATAAAATAAATTTAGTTTTTCGAATTCTTTTGTTTTTTCTGCTTTTGGCCATTCAGAGATGTGGATACTTTTGTCTTTTTCTGTTTTTTGAAAGTAATTTTGATAAATTTCTTCTGTTATGAATGGCATTATTGGTGCAAAGAGTTTTGAAATTGTTAAAAGTGCTTGGTATAGTGTGTATTGTGCAGAGAGTCTTTTGTTTCCTGTTCCTTGATAAACTCTTTTTTTTACTGTTTCTAAATAATTGTCACAAAAATCTTTCCAGAAAAAGTTTTCAACATCTAGTTTTACTTTCGAGTATTCATAATTTTTGAAGTTTTTTGTTGATTCTTCTATTATTGAATTTAATTTTCTTAAAAATAGTTCATCAATTTTTTCTAATTTCTTTGGCTTTGTATTTTTGTAGTCTTTTAAATTCATAAAAACAAATTTTGAAGCATTTGTTAATTTATTTATGAATTTTTTACCTGTAACTAAATCTTTTTCTTGATAGTTAAGGTCGTTTCCAAGTTTAGAACCTGCTGCCCAGAATCTTAGTGCATCTGCCCCATAGTTATGCATTACATCTTGAGGTTTTACAACATTTCCTTTTGATTTTGACATTTTTTCTCCTCCCAGAGAAACATTTCCTGAAATTATTATATCTTCCCAGGGAATTTTTTTAGAATGTAGATGAGCCTTCACAATTGTATAGAATGCCCAAGTTCTAATAATGTCATGCCCTTGAGGCCTTAATGAAAATGGGATTTGTATTTTGTTATTAACTAATGATGAAGCAATTTGAGGAGTTAACGATGAAGTTGCCCAAGTATCTAAAACCATTTTTTCTGGCGTAGCTTCTTTTTTACATTTAGGACAGAATTTTTTGGTTTGAAGTGGATCTATTGGAAGTTCTTTTTCTAATGGGAGGATTATTTCATTGCATTCTTCACATTCCCAAACAGGTATTGGAATCCCAAAATGTCTATTTCTTGAAATGCTCCAATCTAAATCTAATCCCTTTACCCAATTATCATATCTTTTTTTCATAAATTCAGGATACCATTTTATTTTTTTTGCTTGGTCCAATAATTTTGTTTTTTTATCAAGAATTTTTATGAACCATTGTTTTGTGGGTAAGAATTCTATTTCTGTTCCACATTTGTCATGGCAATTAACAGCGTGTTGAATTTGTTTTGTTTCTGTTATTAATTTTTCTTTTTCTAAATCTTCAAGTATTTTTTTTCTAGCATCTTTTATTTTTAATCCATCATATCCTTTAATGTTTAATGTACCATTTTTTTCAAGAACTATTTTTGGAGTTAGTTTGTGTTTGTTTATTGCATCTACATCGAATTTATCCCCATAGCTACAAATCATTAAGACTCCTGTCCCTTTTTCTATTTCTGCACTTTCATCTTCGATAATTGGAACTTCTTGGTTGAATAAAGGAACTTTTGCTTTTTTACCAACTAATTTTTTGTATCTTTTGTCTTTTGGATTTACAAAAACTGCTACACATGCTGGAAGTAATTCTGGACGAGTTGTGGCAATCAATAAATCTTTCCCATCTGCTTTGAATTTTAGTGTGGAGAATAAACTTTGAAATTCTTTATCTTCTAATTCTGCTTGGGCTATGCTTGTTTGGCATTCAGGACACCAAATTGTTGGATAATTTGTTTTGTAGGCTTGTTTATCTTTAACTAAATCTATGAAAGATTTTTGAGAAATTTTTTGAGAGTTTTCATCTATTGTTGAATAAGATATTTTGTAGTCTGCAGAGATACCCAAATTTTTGAAATCTTCAATGCAATCTGGAGCAACTTCTTTTAATGTTTTTAGACAAAGTTTGATGAATTCTGATCTCCCCATGTTTTTACTTTTTACATTATTTGTTTTTTCAATGAATCTTTCTGTGGGCAATCCATTATCATCTGTTCCAAAAGGGTAAAATACATTTCCAGTGAACATTCTTTGGAATCTTGCTATGAAATCTTGCTGAGAATATGAGAATGCGTGCCCAATGTGCATTTTTCCAGAAATATACGGTGGCGGGGTGTCTATGCTATATGCTTTTGTCTTTTTCTTTGGGTCAAATTTGTAAATTTTCTTTTCTTCCCAGAATTTTTTCCATTTTTTTTCCATTTCTGCCAGGTTAAGCTTATCCTTTGCCATGCAAAAATAACTCACAGCAACTTTTAAAAACTATCTGTATTTCAATAATCTATGGCAGATAGTGGCGTAAATATGCCTGCTGGATTTGGCGGGTTAATGAGATTCAATGAAGAATATACTAGTTATATCAATTTGAAACCAACCCATGTAATTGCATTTGTAGTTTTAATCATTGTTATGAGAATTGGATTGGGGGTTATTTTTGGATAATGGTGGATGTTGTGTTTAATTCTATGAAAGAATACCAAGAGTATTATAGTAATGATGGACCAAAACCAGAAAAAGTTAATAAGTATTATCAGATGGGTGTGGATATTGTAACTAAATCATTTAATAAAGCTAGATTAGAAATTGAGGGAAGGAAATAAAATGTTTGGCGGTGTTAACCCTAAACAAGTTAATGCAATGATGAAACAGATGGGAATGTCTCAAGAAGAAATTTCTGCATCAAGAGTTATTATTGAAAGAGGGGACGAGACTAAGATAATTATTGAAAATCCTAATGTTACAAAGATTGAAATGCAAGGTCAAGAAACATTTCAAGTTACTGGAGACATTACTGAAGAAAGTGCTGAGGTTGGAGTTTCAGAAGAAGACGTTCAAACAGTTATAGAAAAGACTGGTTCTACTGAAGAAAGAGTTAGGGAAGTTTTAGAGCAAACAGGTGATTTAGCTGAAACTATTTTAGAGCTGAGTGAGTAGTTAATTTCTATCACCAAAATCTATATCAAGTTTAAAGTCTATTGTTTTTTATGCAAAAATTCATTGAAAATCTTGCAGAAGCAGATAAAATTATTAGAACTGCGGATCATATGGCCTATGTCACATTTCCTTTAGTTAATGATAAAAAGATTTTATTGAAATTACTTTTGGAGTTGAAGACTGCTATTGGGAAAGTCATTAATGCAATCCTTCAATATGAGTATCTTTTCAAAAGAGTTACTTTATATGGGAATGCTAAATCTAATTTTAATAGTTTTGAAAATAAATGTGCTGTTAGATATGATATTACTCGTGAAGAGATTAAATTAGTTGTTGAACTTTTTGATATTGTTGAAAAACATAAGGTAAGTGCAATGGAATTTGTAAAAGATGACATGTTAGTTATTTTGTCAGAGAGTTTAAAGCCAAAGACCCTTGGAATTGAGGAAATTAAGGAATTTTTAGCATTATCTAAGAACCTTTTGAGGAAATCTAAAACCCATATGGAAGAGCATCTTTAAGAAAAGTATAAAAACTATCCTCCCTTTGTTATTTTTAATTCTAAATTATCTAATTTTAAGATACGAATATGGAAGAAAAAATAAAATTTTTCATACATCTTAATTTAGGGGGAATGAATTAAAATGGAAGACATAATACAAGAAAAAATAAGCGCAGATCATTTACTTTATGTTAGCTTGAAGTATACTAAAACCTGCGATGTAATTGCTAATTTGCTTCTTAGATGGGCAAAAATGATTGAAACTTCTATGGAAGCAATCTTGAAACATGCTAAAAAGAAAAAGAAAATTGCTTCAATTCCTTCAAATCCTGTTGGTAGAGTTGAGCAAATAAGAAAACTTTTCAAAAAGGATAAAGAATTTTTAGATGTTATTGATTTGTATGAAATGTTTAAGAGAATTAATAATTTGAGGTGTGAGAGGATTGGAGAATTTAGAAAAAATGTTAATTTAAAAGTTACCTATCGAGGAAAAGAGATAGATATTAATTTGGAACAACTTAAAATATATGCAGAAAAGTTAGAAAAGTTTATAAGCACAACTAAGCAATTTCTTTTAAGATAAACTAGTTATTTGTTAAAAATGGCAAAAATAATCGTTATTACATCTGGCAAGGGAGGTGTTGGTAAAACTACTAGCGCAATAAACTTAGGTGCGGCTATAAATTATTTTGGAAAAGATGTTCTTGTTGTTGATGGAAATTTAACAACTCCCAATGTGGGGATTCATTTGAATGCTCCAGAGGTTCCTGTAAGTTTGAATCATTTACTTGCTGGAAAAGCTGATATTTTTGAATCTATTTATGAGCATGAATCTGGAATGAAAATACTTCCTTCTTCTTTATCCTTGAGCGAGTTAAAAAAGATAAAGCCAGAAAGATTAAAGAATTATAAACATGATTTTAAGAAAGTTTCAGACTATGTTATTGTGGATAGTGCTGCTGGGCTTGGAAATGAGGCTATTTCTGCAATTGAAATTGCTGACGAAGTAATTTTAGTTACCAATCCTGAAATGCCTGCAATTACAGATGCTTTGAAAACTATTAAACTTGCAGAGCAAATGAAAAAGAAGGTTATAGGAGTTATTATGACTCGTGTTAAAAAAAATAAAATTGAAATGTCTCCCGAGACTGTTAAAGATATGTTGGAAGTTCCTGTTTTAGGGATGATTCCTGAAGATATTTCTATTTCTGAATCATTGAATACTAAAGATGCGGTTGTCCATAGTTTTCCAAAAAGTAATCCTTCAAGAGCATATAAAGAAATTGCTGCTAAACTTCTTGATGTTGAATATGATTCTGATAAAGATCGAGAAAGATTGGTGAAGAGAGTTCTTCAGAGATTAGGTTTGAGTAAGTGATTAATTTTATAAGGTTGTGAAATGTTATTTGATTATGCAAGAGTATTATACAGGGGACGAAAAAAAAGATAGGATTATCGCTATGAGGGTTGGTTTAAAAATAGTTTTAATTCTTCTTGGAATGATGTTAATCTTTATGCTTATTTTAATTAAAGGTAATTTGGTTGCATATGGAATTAAAAAAATATTAATGATTATTCTTGGAACATTTTTAGTAGTAGGTTTTTTTGGGTTTATTGGTTATAAATTTAGGATAAAAGATCCTGAGAAAATAGAAAGAATAAAAAAATGGGGGGGTCCAAGGTGGTTAGCCTATGTTTATATTTTTGGAGGAGGGATTTTTATTTTAATAAACATTATTTTGTTTTTTATTGAATCTTTTAAAAATTATTATCTTATTCAGATGGTCTTTGGAATAATTATTTTTGGGTATGGAATTAATTCTTTGAGGAAATATAAGAAATCAGAATCTAATAAAATTTCTTTTCAGGGAAGTAATTTAACCAACTAAACTTCCGTTTTCAATTTCTTTTTCTGGGTTAAGTAAAATTATTTTTGAATGATCCTCATTTGATGCTGCAAGTAACATTCCATGGCTTTCAATTCCTCGAAGTTTTCTTGATGCAAGGTTTGCTACGATGATTATTTGTTTATTTTCTAATTCTTCTTCGGAGTAGTTTTGTTTTATTCCTGCACAAATTATTCTTTCTCCTAATTCTCCAACATCAAGAGTTAATTTGTAAAGTTTGTCTGCTCCTTCAATTTTTTCTATTTTTTTTATTTGTGCAACTCTTAGGTCAAGTTTTTCAAAATCGGGGTATTCAATTGTTTCTTTCATTCTATTTTCTTAAATAGGATTCCTTCCTTTTTAATATTTTTAGCATTAAATTGTTTTGTTATCTTTTCAGAGGATTCTGGAATAAATGACCATAGTAATTCTGCAATTTTTAGGATGGCTTCTTTTAATTCATAGAGAACTTTTTTATCTTTGGTTTCCCATGGTTTTTTACTTTGAACATATTCGTTGCAGATGTCTATGAATGCAAAAATTTCTGAAAGTGCTTTATCTAATTCATAATTTTCAACAAATTTTTCTATTTTTCTCTCTTTTAGTTTTTTAATTAAAGTGTTCGGAGTTTTTGTTATTCCATTTTTTTCAATAAGGCCCGCAACACGACTAACTAAATTTCCCAATTTGTTTGCTAATTCTCCATTATGTTTTTCAATTAATGCTTTTTCATCAAAATCTCCATCATTACCTTCTGCAAATGGGAATTGTCTTAAGCAAAAGTATCTAACTGAGTCTGCTCCGTATTTTTTTACAAGGGTTACTGGAGAGATTGAATTTCCCAATGATTTTGAAATCTTTTTTCCATTGAAAGATAAGAATCCATGATTGAATGTTGTTTTTGGAAGTTCAATTCCTGCTGATTTTAGCATTGCTGGCCAATAAACTGTGTGGAACCAAGTATTGTCTTTCCCAAGCAAATGTATTGTTGGTTTTCCCCAGAATTTTTCTTTCCCTTTTTCCCTTGTTGCAGTATAATAATTGATTAATGCATCAAACCAAACATATGTTACGTGTTTTTTATCTAATGGAAATGGAATCCCCCAATCAAATGAAGTTCTAGTTATGCTCAAATCTTTTAATCCTTCTTTAACTCTGTTTATTATTTCATTTCTTCTGGCTTTTGGTAGAATGAATTCTGGATTTTTTTTGTAGAGATTTAATAGGAATTTTTGATATTTAGAAAGTTTGAAAAAATATGTTTCTTCTTTTATGTTTTCAAGAGGTTTATTATGCAATTTACATATTTTGTCTGGGCAGTCTTTTTCAGTGTAATAGGCTTCACAGCCTGTACAATAAAGGCCCTCATAATTTCCCTTATAGATGTCTCCTGCTTTTTCACATTTTTTTATAATTTCTTCAACCACTTTTTTATGATCTGGATCAGTTGTTCTAATGAATCTATCTGGTTGAATGTTTAATTTTTTCCAAGCTTCTTTGAATTTTTTAGAAATTTCATCTACGAATTTTTTAGGATCTTTTCCTGCATTTTTTGCAGCAGTCTCAACTTTTTTCCCATGTTCATCTGTTCCAGTTAGAAAAAATACTTCATCTCCTTTTTGTTTATGCCAACGTGCTAGAGCATCTGCTACAATTTTCTGATATGCATGGCCAATGTGTGGTTCTGCATTTACATAGTCTATTGCCGTTGTAACATAAAATTTCTTTGTCATATTTTGAGGAGTAAAAGGTGATATAAAAATTTAACCCTGATAAGATTTATTAAGGATATTTGCATTTGATAATTATGGTGAAAGAAAGAGGCTTAGTAAAAAAGAAACACGAGGGAAGACGTTATAGTATTAAAGAAGGTATTTTTGCACATAGTAAGCTTGCCTTTGGGGATTATTATGTTTCTCCTTTTGCAATAGCAATTAATTCAAGTAATTCAATTGTTGCTATGTTAAGTTCTATTGTTGGTTTTTTAGGTCCTTTGAGTCAAATTTTTGGATCAAGATTAATTGAGAAAAGTTCTAGAAAAAAAGTCCTTCTTAAAACAGTATTTTTTGAATCTTTAGCATGGTTATCTTTTGTAGCCATAGCTGTTTTATTTTATAATGGAATTTTTGTTCAAGGCCTGCCATTTTTACTTTTACTTGCTTTCGCATTTATTACTTTTTTTGCACATCTTGGGCATCCTGCTTTTTTTTCTTGGGTAGGAGATCTTGTAGATAAAGAATATCGGGGAAGATGGTTTGCTAAAAGAATGATGATCACTGGATTTGTTTCAATTATTCTTGCAATATTAATTTCATTTTTCTTAGATTATTTTAAGAAACAAGGTTGGATTATGTTTGGGTTTATGATTTTGTTTTCAATAGCATTTTTACTTAGGTTTTTTTGTGTTAGTTTATTTAAAAAACAATATGAGCCTAAAATAAAACTTAAGAAAGGATATTATTTTTCTTTTTGGGATTTTATTATTAATGCTCCTAAAAATAATTTTGGAAAGTTTGCAATTTTTAGGGCAGTATATGCCTTTGCAATTACCATTTCATCTTCATTGATTGCAGTTTATTTGCTTAGAAATCTGGGATTTAGTTATAAAATGTATATTGTGATCACTCTTGCAGGGGCTTTACTTTCATTATTTGTTTTACAATTGTGGGGGAAATTTGCAGATAAATATGGAAATTATCGACTTTTTGCAATTTCTTGTATTGCAACTTCAATTACTCCTATCTTGTGGATCTTGTTTAAGTCACCTTTTTATTTGATTTTAGTTCCTTCAACACTGGGAGGAATTTTTGTTGCAGCGTTTGGGCTTTCATCTGGAAATTTTATTTATGATAATGTGGATTCTCAAAAAAGAGGGATTGTTGTTTCATATTTTAATATGTTGACTGGGATAGGAGTTCTTTTTGGGGCAAGTGTTGGTGCTTTTTTAATTAAGTTTGTGGAAACAAGTTTTATTGAACCAATTGTTTTGATTTTTATAATTGGGGGGATAATCAGGATTTTAGTTGTAGCAATTGGATTACCCCTTATAAGAGAAGTTAGAGAAACTGAAAAAGTTGGGGGATTTAGGGGATTCGAAGATATTATTTTGAAAGAAGCAAAACCAACACTTGTGGAAGATGTTCATGAGATTATGTCTATTAAGGGATATATTGGAATGAAGTAATTCTTAACCGAAGAGCTTTTAAATTCATCTAACTATTTTTTATTTATGTTTGATAAAAAAGATTGTTCAAAATGTGGAAAGAAAATAAGTAGTAAGTACGAATTTTGTCCTCATTGTGGGAAGTCTCTAAATAATTCTGGAGGAGAAGATTGGGGGATGTTGGGAAAAGATGATCGTATGAATGAAGTTGATGATATGTCCAATCTTTTTGGAGGCGTGGGAGGAAAGATGTTGGGAGGAATGTTTAATAGTGCAATGAAGATGCTTGAAAAAGAAATGCAAAAAGAAATGAAACAAAATGCAAGTCAACCAAAGTCTAATTTTCAATTATTCATAAATGGAAAAAAAGTTGATGTGGGGGGAGCTTCAATGTCTCAACCTGTTGCAAATGGAAAAACAAAAGTTCCTGCAAAAAAGAAATTTGTTTCTTCTCATTTTTCTGAAGAACAACTTAAGAAATTCTCCAAGCTCCAAAGAGAAGAACCTTCTACAAATATTCGAAGACTTTCAAACAGAGTTATTTATGAAATTGTCATGCCCGGGGTAAAATCAATTAATGATATTTCTATCTTGAGATTAGAAGATAGTATTGAGATAAAAGCTATGGCAAAAGATAAAGTCTATGTTAAGATATTCCCCATGAAACTTGATTTAGTTTCCAATAGTTTTTCTAAAGATAAACTTCTTCTTGAATTTGAAGCTAAAAATTAAAAGTATGAGCCTGCACGGATTTGTGCAGAAAATAAATTTTCTACGTAGCACCCAAATTAGTATTTAGTTACTAAACTAGTTCAAATCTAGAAAGAATATGAGCCTGCACGGATTTGAACCGTGGACCCCTACCTTATCAGAGTAGTGCTCTACCAGGCTGAGCTACAGGCTCGCTCATACAAAAATCAAAGAATCATATTATTTATAAGCTTTGTGAATGGTGAATGTTAACCTTTTTATGCCTCACTAAAGTATAAGTTCGACGTAAAATTTCTTTAAATTGTAACCGAAGAACTTTTAAACCAATTTTTTCTAATTAATTTATGGTTAAAGGATTATATCATTATTTAAGACAAGCATGGAAAAAGCCTGATAAGAAAACTCTTAGGGAAAGAATGGTTGAATGGAGAAAATCAGAGGTTTTTACTCGTGTTGAAAATCCATTAAGATTAGATAGGGCTAGATCTCTTGGATATAAAAATAAGAAAGGTTTTGTAATAATTAGAATAAGAGTTAAGAGAGGAGGTCATAAGAGGCCTAGACCAAACAAGGGGCGTAGAAGTAAGAGACTTCACACAAGAAAAGTTCTTAAGATGAGTTATAAGTGGATTGCAGAACAAAGAGTTTCTAGAAAATACAAAAATCTTGAAGTTTTGAATTCTTATATGATTGGAAAGGATGGAATGAATTATTTCTTTGAAGTAATCTGTGTAGATCCTGCTAGACCAGAAATAACTAATGATAAAACAATGGCTTGGATTGCTAAGCCTGGAAATAAGAAAAGACCAATGAGGGGTTTAACAAGTGCAGCAAAGAAATCACGTGGTTTGAGAAATAAGGATCCAACTTCAAAAGTTAGACCTTCAGTAAGAGCTGGAAAAAGAAGAGGAAAATAGATATTTTTTTGCAATAAATATTTTTATCTAAAAATAGATTTAATGTGTCCTAGAAATTTTTTATCATCTGCTAAAGCATAAGCACTTTCTGTTGCAATTCTTATTGTTTTTTCTAAATCACATGTGTCAATTGTTTCTACTGCGCTGTGTAAATTTCTTGTTGGAACATATAGTGCACTAGTAGGCATACCTTCATTTTTAAACCAAATTTCATCTGTGTAAGTTGGTTTATGGTCTGATTCTATCTGAATTTTAATATCATTGTTTTTAGCAATTTTTTTTAAAACATTTGACATTATGCTTTCATTAAATCCTGCTCTTTTCATAACTGGTCCTTTTGATAATTCAATTTCTAGATCAAATTCTTTTGGATTTGCTGGATCTCCTCCGGCAATATAATCAATTGAAGCAGTAGTGTCGATTGCAATTGCAGCATCTAAATAAGGAGCCATTTTTTTGGCTGCTAATTGACTTCCTTGAGGTTCCATTTCTTCAGAAACTGTTGAAATTAAGTAAACATCTCCTCTTCCTTTTGGATTATTAATTAAATGTTTAGCCATATTGTATAACACCATTGTTCCTGCCCGATCGTCTAGGTTAGTTCCTTGACACATTTCTTCATCTAAAAGCATGTCAAATCTTGGCCTAAAATAAACTGGGCTTCCGATATCAACCCCTTCTTTTGCTAGTATTTCTTTATTTATTCCCCCGCAATCAAGAATAATATCTTTTTCTAATTCTGTGTCTTCTTCTTCGCCCTCATACATTATATGAGTATGTTTTGTAGTAAATGCTCCAGGAATTGTAGTGTTATCTTTGGCACCAATTACAACTGATGAACCTTGGGCAAGTCTTCTATCAATAGCCCATCCCATTGGTCTGGCAGATATAAATCCTTCAGGGTTTATTGAGGTGATCATAAATGCTGGAGAATCAGCATGAGCAAGATATCCTATGGAAGGTAAATTTTTGTTCCCTGGAAATTTTGCATATAAGTTTCCCCTGTCATCTGAAAAGTGACAAGGATATTTTTGTTCCGGACCTTTAGATGATTTTAAATCTAAATTTGTATATCTTGATATTAATTTGTCTTGAACTTGTTTTTCAAACCCAGGTCCAGAAGGAATAAGACAAAATTTTTCTAAAACAGAAATATCTCTTTTTGGCATAGTTATTCTATTATCTATTAATTCTGATAATTTTAGGGGGTCCATGTCGTTAGCGTCATCAACACCAATTTCTTTTAAAGCTTTTGTAATTTTAGATTCTTCTTTCATTTTTACAAGTTTTTTAAGAAATTACCATTTATAATAATAATTGTTCTGGAATATGTAATATTACATTTTAAAATATTTTAAAAAAGTTATTTGCTTTTAAAAAAATTAGCTGGCAAGTAAAATGATAATTAAAATAAATCCAAAAATTATTAATTTTTCTAAGGGGGTTCAAAAATTATGTTTGAAGAAGGGAGGTTCTTTTTCTCATGGATGTCCAAATTATGGTGTTAAAGAAGGTTGTCCCCCAAATCAGCCTATGATAGACAATGTTTTTGATTTTAGAGAAAATATTTATTTAATTTATACTGAATTTAATGTTGGAAGGTTTGCAAAACACATAAGGGAAAAACATCCTGGTTGGACTGATAAACAATGTTATAATCCTCGTTATTGGCAACAGGGAGCAAGGAAAGAACATAATCTTGAGTTAGATAATTTTTTAGAAAAATATCCTGGACTTGAATTTAATAAATGTCCTGAGGCACATGGAATTAATGTTGATTCTTTAATGAAGGATATTGGGGTTAATTTGGAATGGCCTCCCAGGAATTTGACTAGAATAGTTTCTTTAGGGGGCTTCCCTAAGTCTTAAAAACTTTTATTTCTTAAGGAGTTTGTAAAAATGAGGTATAAAAAATTAGCAGAATTTTATGAGGAAGCTTCTGGAACTACTAAGCGGCTCGAGAAAATAAAGATTCTTGCGAAGTTTTTGAATTTAGTTTCTGCTTCTGATCGTGATGTTATGTATTTGTTATTGGGAGATATTTATCCTGAATATGACGATAGAAGAATTGGAATTAGTAATCAACTTGCACTTAAGGCTATTTCAAAAGCTACTGGGGTTGAAAATGCAAAGGTGGTGAAGGAATGGAAATCACTGGGGGATCTTGGAAAAGTTGCTGAAAAATTAATCACAACTAAAAAACAAGCAACTTTGGTTTCACATGTTTTGACCACTGAGAAAGTTTTAGAAAATTTGCGTAAACTTCCCGAATTAGAAGGTAAAGGAACTGTTGGGAAAAAGTTGGCTTTGATAACTGAGTTATTGACTTCTGCTTCTCCTGTTGAAGCATTATATTTGGTCCGAACAATAATTGGGGATTTGAGAATTGGTTTAAAGGAAAGCACAATTAGAAGTTCCATGGCTGCTGCATTTTTTAAGGGTTCTCCTGAAGCAGTAGAAAAAATTCAAAAAGCAATTGACGAGTCAAATGATATTGCAATTGTTTTTGATATTGCAAGTAAAGGAAAGCTTAAGGATTTTGGAAAAATTACTATTGAGATTGGAAAACCTATTAAGGCAATGCTTGCTCAAAAAGCAACTAGTATTGAAGATGGTTTTAAGAAATTAGGATCTCCCTGTGCTGTTGAATATAAGTATGATGGATTTAGATTATTGGTTCATAAAAAGGGAAAAGAGATTATTTTATTTACTAGAAGTTTAGAAAATGTAACTAAACAATTTCCAGAGGTTGCAGAATATATTTTGAAGAATGTTAAAGGGAATTCTTTTATCTTAGATTCCGAGGCTGTTGGATTTAATCGAAAGACAAAAAAGTATACTGATTTTCAAGCAATTAGTCAAAGGATTCGTAGGAAATATAATGTTGAAAAATTGCAAAATGAACTTCCTGTTGAAGTGAATGTTTTTGATATTTTATTTTATAATGGAAAATCTCAACTTGATGAAAGTTTTGAAAAAAGAACAGCGTTAATAAAAAAGATTGTGAAAGATCATCCTTACAAAATTATTAAGGCTAAACAAATTATTACTGGAGATGTTAAAAAAACAAAAGAGTTTTACAAGAAGGCTTTGAAAGATAATCAAGAAGGAATTATGATGAAAAATCTTGAGGCCAAATATAAACCAGGTAGTCGTGTTGGGCATATGTTAAAGATGAAACCTTCTGAGAGAGATTTAGATTTGGTTATAACTGGTGCAGAATATGGTAAGGGAAAACGTTCTGGATGGTTGTCTAGTTTTATTCTTTCGTGTTTTGATGAGAAGACAAAGAAATATTTGGAGATTGGAAAAGTTGGAACAGGAATTAAGGAAAAAAGTGAGTTAGGAATTTCTTTTGAAGAATTAACTAATAAAATTAAACCTTTGATTCTTAAGGAAAAAGGTAAGTTGGTTAATGTTAAACCAAAGATTGTTGTTTCTGTAACCTATCAAGAAATTCAAAAGTCTCCTAATTATGAATCTGGTTTTGCATTAAGATTTCCTAGATTTACTGCGTTACGTCCTGATAAACCTTTGAGTGAGATAACAACTTTAAAAGAAGTTGAAAAAGATTTAGTTAATCAACATCGTAATTGGAAGTATGGTTAAAAAACATTTATAACTTCTGAATCTTTAGTTAATTTATGAAGAGGTTGATGGTAATTTTGTTTTTAGTAGTGCTTTTGCAATTTGTAAGTGCGGTCCCAACAATTGCTCCTTCTAATGGAACTTCCTATTCTGTTCCTGAAGCAAATATTTCTTTTTATAATATTTCTATAACTAATGATATTTCTTATTTTGAAAATATTACTCAAGTAAATATAACTCTTCCAAGTGGTTTTGTTTTTGTTGTTGGTTCTGATGGAACTAATTCTTCTGGAGTTTTTTCAAATTCTGGGAATAATTTAATTTGGAGTTCTTCTAGTTATGTGATTAATGGAACAGATATGAAATATTTTTGGTTTAGTGCAAATTCTTCTACAGTGTCTAATGGGACTTATGAGCTAATTGTCGATGTAACAAATTCAACTTTCATATATTCCAAGAATATTTCTATTAAGGTTGTTGAAGCAGCATGTGTCCCTGATTGGCATTGTAAGAATATTTCTGCATGTATAAATGGAACTAAAACTCAAGATTGTTACGATTGGAATGGTTGTGAGAATGATTCCACAATTCCTGATTTAACTTGGGGATGTACTTTAAATTGTGTTTCCAATTGGACTTGCACTAATTGGTCTGACTGTTTAAATGATTTGCAAATTAGAAGTTGTGTTGATTTGAATATTTGTGGAGATGATTCTGATAAACCTGCTGAAAATCAAACCTGTGGAAGTGGCTGTGTTCCTGATTGGGATTGTACTGAGTGGCCTGAAGATGGTTGTTCTAAAGGAGAATATATTACAATTGATTGTGCTGATTTGAATAATTGTGGGGGGATTGAAGGAATGCCTCCAACTTCAAAACTTTGTAATTATGTTGAAAATTTTGGGTGGATGTTTTGGGTAATTGTGTCCATGGTTTTGCTTATGATTGCTTTTGTAATTTCTTTAATTATTGTAGAAGTAAAGAAAATTAACTCAAATCTTCCTAGAAAACCTTTATAAATGGATTTTTCTGTAATATAACATGACTAAAGCAAAAAGTAGTTACAAAATACAAAATATTGTAGCAACAACTTCTTTGGAAAAGCCAGTGCCTTTGACAAAATTGGCGCGAACTCAACCAAACACAGAATATAATCCTGAAACTTTTCCAGGACTTGTTTTAAGAATTAAAGAACCCAAGTCAGCTGTTCTTGTTTTTTCTTCTGGTAATCTTGTTTGTACTGGAACAAAATCTGTTTCACAAGTTAGGGAAGTTATCCAAGCTGTGATTAAGCAATTGAGAAAGATTAATGTTAACATCACAACTAAACCAATTATTACTGTTCAAAATATTGTAGCTTCTGGAACAATTGATTTGAAATTGAATTTGAATTTCTTAGCTCTTGAAATGGAGAATACAGAATATGAGCCAGAGCAATTTCCTGGATTGGTTTACAAGTTGATTGAACCTAATGCGACTTTCTTGCTTTTTAGTAATGGTAAGCTTGTTTGTACTGGAACAAAGAACAAAAAGCAACTTGAAGATAGTATGGTTCAGCTTTTGAAGAATGTTAAGCAAGCTTTGAAAAATTATAAGAAATAAAATGAATAAGAAAAATATTTTTATTGGGGTGGCAATTTTAGCTTTATTAGTTCAAATTTTATTTCCAACTTGGTGGTTAATGGTTGCATGGTCTGTTTATTTTTTTCTTGTAGAAGGTATTATTGAGGGAGGATTATTCCAATCTGGTTATTATTTAGCATATTCTATTGCTCCTTGGATGATTTTATTTTTCTTTTATTGGATAGTTGCATTGGTTTCTGTAATTTGGTCTTTTTTTGCAGTAAAAGGAATTGAATCAGATCAAATTTATTTAAGGAAGAAAAATGTGTTTTTTATGATAATTAATGTTGTAACAATAGTTTTATCAATAATTGTTGTGATAGTGAATAAGGGATTTCTTCCTAGATTGTAAATTTTACTCCTGCAAATTAATGCTTATTTTTGAAAACCACTTAATAATTTATATAAATCTATAAAAAGAGAATTCTGTTTTTCAATTCATGGAAGAAGAAGGTGAAAAGAGAAGTAAGAATGAGGAGTTGATAAGTGAAGCTAAAAACTTTTTTGATGCCCATAAAGTAGAATTTGGAGATTCAATTCGTAAGGGAGATAATGTGATTTATCTTGATTTTATGAAACTTACTGAATTTTCTAATGTTCTTTCTGATGAGATTCTTGCTAATCCTGAAGATACTTTGAGACTTGTTGAATTAGCTATTGAAGAATCTGGATTGGTTAGTAATATTCGGGTTAGATTAGATAATGTTCCTAAAAGTCAGGAGATTAAAGTTAGAAATATTCGTTCAAGACATTTAGATGAAATGATTGTTATTGAAGGAATTATTCGACAGGCTTCTGATGTTAGGCCACAGGTTGTGAATGCCAAATTTGAATGTCCAAGTTGTGGGACTGTTATTTCTGTTTTGCAAATGGAGAAGAAGTTTAGAGAACCTTCAAGGTGTTCGTGTGGGAGACGTGGAGGATTTAAATTAATTTCAAAAGAAATGGTGGATACTCAGAGATTAGTTATTGAAGAGTCTCCTGAATCTTTGTCTGGAGGGGAACAGCCAAAAAGAATTAATGTTTTTGTTAAAGAAGATTTGGTTGAGCCACGAATGGAAGAGAAAACAACTCCTGGTGCACGGGTTAAAACCATTGGGGTTTTGAAAGAGGTTCCTGTTCCACTTCCTACAGGAGGATTATCTACTCGTTTTGAATTGGCCATTGAAGCAAATAATATTATTCCAATGGAAGAAACTTTTGAAGAGCTTGATATTACAGAAGAAGATGAAAGACATATCTTAGAGCTTGCAGAAAATCCAAAGATTTTTGATAATCTTGCAAAGAGTATTTCTCCAAGTGTTTGGGGATATGAAGAAATAAAGAGGTCCATGGTTTTACAATTGTTTGGTGGTTCTGAGAAAACTCATATAGATGGTCAGAAAAGTAGGGGAGATATTCATATTTTGTTAATTGGGGACCCAGGTGTGGCGAAATCAGTTATGTTAGGGTTTATGGCCAAGATTTCTCCTAAGGGGCGTTATGTTGTTGGTAAGTCGGCTTCAGGTGCTGGTTTAACTGCTACAGTGGTTAGAGATGAGTATTTGAAGGGGTGGAGTCTTGAAGCAGGGGCAATGGTTCTTGCAAACAAAGGATTGGTTTGTATTGATGAGTTGGAAAAGATGGACCCTCAAGATAGAAGTGCGATGCATGAGGCCATGGAGCAACAGACAGTTACAATTAGTAAAGCAAATGTTCAGGCTTCATTACGTGCAGAAACATCTGTGTTAGCTGCGGCAAATCCTAAATTTGGGAGATTTGATCCCTACCAATCTATTGCTCAACAAATTGATTTGCCTCCAACATTAATTAATCGTTTTGATATTATTTTTACTTTAAGAGATATTCCAGATAGAGAAAAAGATGAAAGAATTGCTGGCCATGTTTTACATGAGCATCAGAAAAAAGGAGAAGACATGTTAATTCCTAGAGAGCTTTTTAGAAAATATGTTGCATATGCAAAGCAAAGAATAAAACCTGATTTAAGTGAAGAAGCAGTTGCAGTGATAAAAAAGTTTTATGTTGATTTAAGAAATAAACCTGTTGCTTCTGAGAGTGCTATGAAACCCATTCCAATTTCTGCTCGTCAATTGCAGGCATTAGTGCGTATGGCAGAAGCATCTGCAAAATTAAGATTGAGTAAGGTAGTGGATATTAATGATGCAGAAAAAGCAATTGATATTATGAAATATTATTTGATGCAAGTAGGTTATGATTATGAATCAAAGACAATTGATATTGATAGGATTGGAAGTAAATTTTCAAGTTCCCAAAGAGGTAAAATTTTTGAAGTTAGGGATGTGATTATTGAACTTGAAAGTAGATTAGGAAAAATGATTCCTATGGAAGAACTTGAAAAGGAACTTGAAGGAAAAATGGAAAAAGCTGAAATTGATGAGGCAATCAATAAGTTAGTTATTAATTCTGAAATATTTAAACCAAGGAGAGGGTATATCCAGAGGATGTAAAATGAAAGCAAATATAAAATTTCCATTCATCCAAAAATCTATTGGAGGTTATTTTGAATGAAGGTAGCATTTATTGGAACACATGGAACAGGAAAGACTACTCTTGTGCATAAATTAATTTCAGCATTAAAAGAACAAAGTTATGATGCTGATTTTCGTGGAGAGATGACTAATAAGTGTCCTTTTCCTATAAATGAGGGAACAACAGAGGATGCACAAAATTGGCTTTTTCATGCACTTGCTTTAGAGGAAATGACTTTAAAATCTAAATGTGATATTTTAGTTTGTGACAGAAGCCTATTGGATAATTATGTTTATTCTTATAATGCTTTTGGAGAGGATAAAACTAAGGAAGCTTTTGTGGAGGACTATATGAAAAGTTATGATTTATTATTTCGTGTCCCTCTTTCAAATGGAAAATTAACAGAGAATAAAATAAGGAGTGTAGATATAAATTGGCAAAGAGAAATTGAGGGAAGTTTTAATCATTTAATTAAAAAGTTAAATATTCCTATTCAAGAATATGAATCTTTAAATAGGGTTATTGATTTGGTAAAAATATATAAGAAAAAAAATGGCTGATGAACAATTTAAACGACATATTGCATTTAAAGTAAGAATTGGAGAGATTCTAATGGGGAAACCTGTTTTTGATGGAGATAAATTTACTTTTGTGGAATTAGGTGTTAGAAAGATTACTCGAATTAATGTTCTTGGAAATATTGTTGATAGATATGATAATGAGGGAGATAGCAAATATACTTTTTTGACATTGGATGATGGTTCTGGACAGATTCAGTTGAGAATTTTTGGAGATGATGTTGAAAAGTATAAGGATATTACTCAGGGTAAAACAGTTCTTATTGTTGGTCTTTTGAGGAGTTTTAATAATGCAACTTATATTGCTCCTGAAATCATTAAGGAACAGGATCCAAAATATTTACTTGTTAGAAAATTAGAGATTGAACAAGAAAAAAGTAGTGCTGCTGAACCAATTCCACGTGAACAAATTGTTGCAGTTAAAGATAGAATTCTTGGATCAATTAAAAATTCAGAGGAAGATGGTGGAATTGATGTGGATAAAATAATTTTAAGTTTACAGGACCTTTCTCCAGAAATAATTAATCAAGAAATTCAGAAGTTTATTGAAGAGGGAATTGTTTTTGAACCTAGGCCAGGTAGAGTTAGATATTTAGGTTAAGATGAAATTAACTTCTTTTCCAATGATCTTTTTCTTCCTTGTAACGTGCTTTTAATAATTTTTTTGAGTTATTATTTTTTGTTTGTAGGTGTTTATTGTCATACCCAAATCTGTTAAAATGAATTCTTGATTCTTGCGCTACTTCAGTATCATAAAAGGTTCTATCAAAAATATTTTTTTTAATTAATAATTTATCTGCTATCCCTAAATGATTTCCTAATACTCTTTCTGCAATTTTATAATATGTTCTAGTTTCATTCATATTGGATTTGATTAGAATTAGTTTATAAAATCTTCTTAGGCTGATTCTTTATATTTTTCTCTAATGTTTTTCAAACCTTCTGAAACTTTAAATCCTTTTTTTGTTGGAGAGTATGGACAAATACCTTCTTTTTCGTTTGAGGCTTGAAAGATGTTTGTTCCATTATCTTTTTTTTCTGTAACCCAGCCCATTCTCATTTCTGGTTTTGAGCAATTTTTTGGTTCATATACTTCTATTTGGGTACAATATGTTTCAATTGATTCTATTGCTTGTTTTGTTCCTTGGTAAACTTTTTCCTCAATTGTTTTTTTGTTTTTTTCTTCTCTAGCAAAAATTCTAATTAATCTTGGATAATTTTCCTCACAAATCCTAATAATGTAGTCCACTTCTTTATTTTTTTCTTCAGCTACACAATTATTTAAATCATATTCTGATTTTTTTACATTGTTAAACATTTTAATGAGTTGTAGAATTTATTTGTTTATTGTCGTTTCTTGTCAAACTTTTTGTTGAACCAATATGCAATTAAAATAACTGCTATTAATCCAATTAATGAAAGTAAAAATCTGAACCAGTCTTCACCATATCTCCAGTAATTTCCAGCTCCATAAACCAAGGTGAATGCTCCTCCACCCATTAATCCTGCTCCAACTGATTCTAAACTAAATAAAAATGCTCCTAAAGCAATTATGATTATTCCTAGAGGTATTGAAAAAATAAATATTTTTTTTGATCTTATTTTTCTTGCTTCATCATAATCTTGTCTACATTGATAATTTCTGTCACAAAAACCAGTCATTTCATCTGATTCAGGAATTTTGATGGTTTCTATGGCTTCCCATCCCCCTCCTATCTCTTCACATCTTTCTTGGGTTTCAATTAATTCTTGAGTTTTCATTTCTCCACAAAAATCATTGTATTCTACTTCGGGGTAGAACATACTTATTCCATAAACTGCTACAAAGCTTGTTAAAATTATGATTGCTATTCCTATCACAACTTCTTTAATTCCCATGAAAAAAAGAGGGGTAAAAGATTTATAAAGTATTCTATCGAGGTTAAAATATGGATGATTATGAGAAATTATTGGAAACTGCATATGAAAATGTTAAGCAAGCTGACTCTTCTGGCGAGAGATTTGAGATACCAAAGGTTGAAGGACACTTTGAAGGTAAGAAGACAATACTTACTAATTTTTTTCAAATATCTTCGCATCTGAGAAGAACTCCTGAGCATTTTCAAAAATATCTTTTGAAGGAATTAGCTGCTTCAGGACAAAAAGAAGGAGATAGACTTGTATTGAATCTTAAAGTTCCTAGTGCAAAGATAAATCAAAAGGTTGAGCAGTATGTTAAAGAATTTGTTTTATGTAAGGAATGTGGAAAACCAGATACTGAAATTTTAAAAGAAGATAGATTGTCTTTTGTGCATTGTTTGGCTTGTGG
>CAZWGF010000006.1:11767-25130 GCA_964633605.1 Candidatus Woesearchaeota archaeon | reverse complement strand
CAAGGAAATTTAAAAATCCTCTTATTTTTACTTTTCAAACATGACAATAAAAAACGAAACCTTTATAAAAGGAAACTCTTTATAAGCCTTGCGTATAACTTATAAACGCTTATTTTAAGATGTCAAATATAAAAAAATGCCCAGAATGCGATAGTATTAATTTAACCTATGATCCCCACTTGGGAGAAATAATCTGTAATGATTGTGGCCTTGTAATTGACGAAAAAATGGTTGATACAGGAATAGATTTATCAGGAAAATTCGATAAAGACGATAAAAAAGGAAGAAGTGGTGCTCCAATGAGTATGCAAAAATTCGATAAAGGATTAACTACAAATGTTGGAGAGATTTCAGATATCTATAAATTAGAACCAGGACAAACACGAAAATTCTTAAGATTAAAGAAATGGCAAGAAAGAGTTTCTACAAGTATTGAAAGAAATTTAAGATTAGCTATGGCAGAACTTAGAGTTATATCTTCTTATCTGACTTTACCAAATGTTGTAAGAGATGAAGCAGCTAGAATTTACAATTATGTTCTTCAAAGAGGGTTAGTAAGAGGAAGAAGCATGGAATCAGTAATTGCCGCTTGTTTATACGCTGCATGTCGTTCTTACAATATACCAAGGACCCTTGATGAAATGGCTACTGCTTCAGATGTTGAAAGAAAAGAAATCGGAAGAACCTATAGATTCATAATTAGAAAATTAAAAATTAAAGTTAAACAAAGTTCTCCAAAAGATTATGTTTCAAGATTTTCATCAGTACTTAAGTTATCCCCAAAAACTCAAAACGATGCATTAAAGGTTCTAAGACAAGCAGAAGAAGTTGAACTAACTTCAGGGAGAGGGCCAGCAGGAATCGCTGCTGCTGCATTATATGTTGCTGCATTAATGAACGACGAGAAAAAAACTCAAAGAGAAGTTGCAGACATCGCAGGAATTACAGAAGTTACAATTAGAAATCGTTACAAGGAATTAATTGAAAAATTAAAACTTGAAGACAAAATCAAACAAAAAGAAAAAGAAATGAGTAAAAAAAAGAAATAAAAATTCTTAAAAAATTATCCGTGAGCAATTCTTTCATCAATTTCTTCTTTAGTTAATTCTTCCATTGTTAATGAATCAAAATAATGATCTATTTGAACACCCTCTTCAATACAATTACATTCAAGATAAAGAAAATCAGAATTATTAATAAAAAATGCTAATTCTAAATTCCCACATTTTTCAGTACAAAAATCAACCAACCCCTCATTTACAAAAATATTATGGTATTTTACAACGCCCCACAATGCAATAAAAAATACAATTAACACAATTGCAGAAATTATTATTAATTTTTTATCATCTCTTTTAAATGGCATACTTAAAACAACAAAATGTTGTTTTTAAAATTTGTGAATTCTAAATAAAGATAAATGCGGGAAGAAGGATTCGAACCCTCGTAAGCACTAAGCTAACAGGTCCTAAACCTGTCCCGTTTGACCACTCCGGCATCCCCGCATACAATAAAATTACAAATTACCAATATAAAAAGCTTTAGAATTAAATTATTTTTTCAATTTTGACATAAAGTGGAAAATCAGATTCTATTTCAAATTCATATGTTTCTAATGAATCTTGTTTACCACCCATATACACATAAAAAATCTCATAAGGAATTTTTCCATGAACAAATCCAGGAAGACGATTTTTATTAATAGAAATTTGATATTCTCCTGGGGAAAGTTCTCCCAAATTAGTGTTTCCAAAATAAAGATCTGTTGCAATAGGAATATTTTGCCCACGATCAATAATTTTTATAAACAACCCTTGTTGAACCACAGTTTCATAATCTGATTTAGTTCCTTGGACATCAATAATGCTATCTCCAAGAGTAAATCTTACATCATTCAATACTGGAACTAATGGTTTTTCAGTACATTTTCCTCCACCCCAAAACACATCTTCAAATTCACAATCTCCAAGACTTAAACACTCTCCCACCTTACATAAATCAAATACCCCTTGGCCACAAGCATCACAACCTTGTGGTAAGGCTGTAGAAGGTCTTGAACTTGTAATGGTTCCTAATTCTGCATAAAAATCATTTCTATCTTCAACAGTAATATAATACTCCCTAGCACTTACAGGACTAATATCAACACTTCCCAAATTATTTCTTAAAAGATCTTCAATAATAAATTCTCTTAAACTAATATCAAGTTCAATATGCCCTTCAGTTATATCGGCAATAAGTTCATAGACTCCATCTTTATCAAGAGTTTTAGTATTTTTAGCTCCGATATTTGTTTTTTCATATAAACTTACAATTTCAAGATTATCTCCCAATTCACTACATTCTTTAATATTTCTTATTTCTAAAAATAATCTGTCATCTACTCCAAGACTTTTCACCTCATTTCCAGAACTATCCATAAACCTAATAAAACATCCGTCATAATCAAGGAAAGGTGAAACACTTTCCACTGTTTTTTCACCACTACCATCATCACTTCCACTTTCACCCTCACTTCCACTACCATCATCACTATCTCCACTTTCCCCTGCATCTTCAGAAGAAATATCACTTGGAGGCAAAGGTTTCTTAGCATCTTCCACCCTCGCCAAACTATCATAAATCTCTCCTCTCAAATAATAAAGCTCTGCTTTTTGATTATGAAATAAAACCTCTCCAAGAGTTGTAGTAATCAAATTTAATTTTTCCTGATAATCTATATCATTCAATTCATTAAGCTCATCCATTCTAGCTTTAAATTTATCTTCAGTCAAATATTCTTTTCCAAGCAACATGTCCTGAGTTCTTTTACTTTGAGCTTCCAAAACTTCTGAAGAAGTTGAATTAAACTTCGCAGCATCTTTTACACTTTGGCCGTCAAGCCAACATTTCATATTAGTATCTCCGCAATAACCTACTTCATGCCATCGAGTATCTAAACTTCCATCTGTTCCTTTTCCAGGATTTTCTGTTGAACAAACTCTCACAAGACCTTCCTTGTAAATTGAAGGATTAAGTAAATCCTCTGCAGCACTCTGAGGATTAAGAGTTGCTAAACTATACAAACTAGGAGTTCCAGCAATACACCCTGTTTCTGTTTTAATATCTGTTTGACTAGCTTGTTCCTTAACATATTGATCTTCCATATAATTAATAGCAAATGATGTTGAAGTTTCTCTAAACCCACATTCTTCTTGACCATTAACATTTATGCACATTTCCCTATATCCAGCTGGAGCTGTAAAATCCATTGTCTCTGAAGCATATCCTCCCTTAGCAATATAACCAGAATCAACAATTCTTCTTTGAGAAGCATCTTGATAGTATGATCCTCCTGCAGAAGGCTTCAAATAAACATTATAATATGCCCTAGAATCTTTTCCAGCAAATATATGATAAAACACCTTATAATGTGAAATTGGAGGATTTGTTACATCTGTAAAAGGAATCTCGTCAAATCTTCCATGGAATTGGGGAGGCGAATCAGGTTCTACCAATGAATCTAATAAACTTCCTCCTTCTGGATAAGTAACTGATTGAAAACTATTACAAACTTCACTTCCAACCTCTTCCGATGTCCTTGCCTTAAATGCCTTAAATGAATTAGAAGCATAAAATTGAGTAAAGTAACTCACAGAACTTTGTGCATTATTCCAAGCCTCTTGGACAAACATATACTCTCCTCCCCCACGAGAATTCTGTCCTGTCGCAAATCCAACTAATTTAGGAATTGCAATCTTTGTCAAAGGAATTGATTGCCTCCAGAAAAACTCACATAAATGCACACTATAAATTTCATCACAAATTCCAACCATCTGTCCAGTATCTAAACTCTCTTGTAAACAATCTCTATAGTTTTGGAAAACAGAAAGCAAACTATCAATTCCTGCTTTTATCCCAGTTAAACAAACAGGAATAATTACTCCCTTAGTATAATCTAAATTAAAGTTTGGAAGACAAAGAGCAATCCCTCCAATAATTCCTGACTGTACAACATCCTTTACAGGATAAGCTCCTCCAAAATCACACCTACTCGACGGACAAATAACAGGATCACAAACATTAAACAAAATTTGACATTCTTTAATAGACATTGAATTATAACATTCAAACTCAGAGATATCAGCAAGAGGAGTTCCAACCTCAAATGATTTTGGTTTTGCACAATTAGTATTAATGCTAACTGGAGGTTTTCCATAAGCCCGAGAAGCTTGTTCAATTGATTGTAAAGCACATTCAGCATATTTCTTCAACTCTTTATTATCCAATCCATAAAAACTTTTATCATTAATTTCTCGAGTAGGATAAATCACCCGACATTTATCATTTCCAGATAAAAATTCTTCACGACCATCTTCTCCAACATTACAAAGAGAGAAACTCTCAACTCTTCCAGAATCACCATAAGATTTAATTGCCCCTCCAACAGGCAAGGTTTGCCTTATAGCAGCATACCATCCATTATCCACATCAACAGGAACAATAGCAGGATAACCAGCATAGGGTTCTGTTTCATAATACTTAACACGAATATCAGAATCCCCAGAAGTTGATTTCATTATATGCTGATAAGCTTCTTTTTCTTTTTTCTCAAAACCTACTCTAAATGGATTTTTTTCATCAGGAGTAAGAACAGTTCCACTAACCACAGTATCTCCATGCTTACCAGTATATTCAACTAAAGTGCTCTTCCCATCACTAGTAACAATTTGATAAGTAGCATTAACTTCTTTAGATTCTGAATCTAAAACCACAAGATATTCTCCTCCCTTA
Source organism: Candidatus Woesearchaeota archaeon (assembly GCA_964633605.1). Taxonomy (GTDB): domain Archaea; phylum Nanobdellota; class Nanobdellia; order Pacearchaeales; family GW2011-AR1; genus CAZWGF01. Next base: position 20,357 of record CAZWGF010000006.1, on the reverse strand, counting down.
GATTCTTTCATTGATTGCACATATGCATCTGGATCAATTCCCACTGTATTAGCATTAGCATATTTAGACATCTTAGATTTAAATTGGGGATAAGAACTAACCTCAAATTTTGTAACTCCTGCAGATTGTAAATAATTAACCTCCCCAAATCCAGTTCTTTCTTCATATGATTCTGCCTCCTTAGTGGCTTTATTCCTATTCCAAACACTCTCAAAAGTTCCTTTTAATTCTGCATTAGCTAAATCAGGTAACTCTCCACCCATTTGAGAATATAATTCAAGTTCTTTTAATTCGCTTAATGTTAAATCTTTAGGATTCAATTCATTTACAAACTTGCTAATATTAACTAATTCATTATTAATCATGGCAAACCCATCATTATCCTCATCCAACCTTCCAAATCCATCTTTTATATTCTGCCTAACTTCAGAACCTTTTTCCCCCAGATATTTATCTGTAATACAATCTTGATCATAACTTTTTCCCCCAATAAAACTAAATATAGAACCCCCTTCCATCTTACATCCTTCTTGAATTGTTTCAATTTTATCATTTACATCAGTATAATATTTGGTTGCTTTTTGGATATCTGCCTCAATCTCTACTTGTTTATCCAATAAACAATCCTCTGTACTAGCATATCCCATATTAGCACATCTTTCAATCCATCCATTTTCCCCACTCATAACATTTCTTCTAGCAATTGATTCTCCAGGATTAGAAATTGAACTTTCAAGGAAATTCTTTACCGCCAATGTAGCACCAACTCCAAGACAAGCACCTTTCATACCCTTAACAACATCCCCTAAGTTTTCAGAACGTTCTTCCCACTTTTCAATTGTGTCGTCTAAATCTTCAATTTTATCCTCAACATTATCTGGTAATAAACCCTTTTCTCTTTTTTCAATACCAATCTTAAAAGTAAAATTAGTTTTAGATTCTGAATTCTTCACACTAGGAATTATCTGAACTTGTGCAATTTTTTCTAATTTAATATCTGCAACACTAATCTCATATTGATTCTTCTCCCCCAAAGAAATATGTTCATTTGATTTAATAGTATAAGACTTAGAAACATATTCTACTTCTTTATCTTTCACCACCTTAGTACTTGTATCAACCCTAATATAATCTTCACGAACTGTTTTTAATTCAATCCATTCTTCACCTGAAAATTTAACTTTTTTGCCCATCTTCAAATCAAATGGTTTTTCTGAAAAACCTTCTATTCCTTTAACAATAATTTTAGCCCCCAATTCATCAGAGTTAGGTTCAGAAACACCTTTCAAAGTAATTGTTCTAATACGCCCATCAACCAGAATACTCCTACTTGAAACTTTAGAATTAGAAATTTTAGAAATTTCATTACAAGGATTATCTAAAGGACCAAAATATTTTTCATTAAAATCCTCACACAATTCAGCAGATAATTTTTCTTGTTCAAAAAATCTTGCTAAAGAAATTCTTGCGCGAAGAGCCAACTCCCCAAAACTTTTACTCTTTGAAACAGATTCTTCTGTTGAATAACTATCTGAAATGGTTTCATAATCATTCATAGCATTTTCATAATTAATACTTGAAACAACTCCCCCATCAGCATCTTCAGGACTTGCAAGAGTTGTAAATTCTATTTTCTTAGGATCATATTCCCCAACATTAAAATTCACAAATTTCACTTCTTTTGCAGGTTCTCCTAAAAATATTTTAATATCTTGACAAGTTTGTCCAGGAAAAAGGTCCCTACAAGTAGCATATGCTTCCAATTCATCTTTAGAAGTAAGTTTCAAAAATTCTTCTTTTGTAGTTCCTTTCCCCAAAATAGGAACAATAAATTTCTTTCCATCTTCTTCACCAATATATCCAATAAAAACATTCCTCTTTATTTTAGAATCATAATATAGCAAAGTTCCAACAGTTCCATTTTTAGAAACCCCATCAACCTTAACTTCTCCACTAGGATCAAAGCTCAATGTAAAAGTCCCTTCATTGTCAGTAGTTTCACACTTAATTTTAACTTGCTCAAAAAGTCCAATCTTTGTAGGTTCACCAACAATTCTACATTTATTATCTAAGAACTTTTCATCTTTACTTAATTCCAATGTTTCTCCATCAACCATAATTTTTGCTCTTGTGGCAGGAGTTGCCAATCCATCAAGTTTTAATTGCATTCCAACAAGACAATCAAAACCAGGCAAACGAATATCTTCAGAAGTACCTCCCTTAGAAATTTTAACTTTTTGTATAAGTCTTTTATTAAAACTTTCACGAGAATCACTATAACTATCATCTGCATAAATTGCAATTGTTGCACCTTCTTCATCAACATTTTCAGCCCTCAAATATCCTCGACCATTCCAAAACCCATATTGAGAAAAAGACTCTTCCCATTCTTCATTAGATAATTCAGGTAAATATTTTGTATCTTGCCCAATCCCATAAGCATTTTTAATATCATATCTTAAAGTTGCTTGCATATGGCCTTCAATTGAATCAGGCATTGAAGATTCATTTCTATTTTGTTCTAAAATAATAACTGCATAACCAATATTATTCAAAATAGGAGTATCCATTGTTGCTCCCCAACCACTTACTCTTTTATCATCTAATGCGCCCAATGCAGCTTTTGCAGGATGAAAACCAATCCTACTAATTCCCTCAGGGTGTCGTCCTCCAAAATCAATATGTTCAATTAATTCTACATCCACCATTGGATTAATTTTTGTAGCGCCTAGTTGACAAAAAACAGGAACATCTTGTTCTTCAAGTAAATCACTTCTAACCACTGCAGGAGTACATCCGAATGGAGTAATTTGCATAATAATATCTTGTCCAGATTCACACATTTCTTCATCAATATTCCAATTATCTCCTGTAAAAGATGAACCTCCATAATTAAAACGAGTATAACTAGAACTTGTACGAGTATAAAGGGCAGAAACAAAAGAACTAACTAATAAAATTCCAACTACCAAAACCATTCCAACCATTATTTTTTTACCTCGAAGAGGTTCTCGCCTTGAAAAGGTTCTTGTGCCCTTCGGGTATGACCTTTGGTTATTAATTTTCATTCAAAATACACATCCAAATCTTTTTCTTCAAATAATAAATAATTATCTTGCAATGTCTCAAGAGAATCTGGGGTTGGCAAACCACGACCATTAATTACAATTGAACTAGCTCCAGACAATTCAGATTCTAAAATATAATATTGTTGAGTTCCTCCACCAGATAAAGCATTAGAAATAATTTGTTCAGGAATCACAATTTCAAAACACTTTTCTTCTGTTGCCCCCACCAATCCTCCCAATCCAGAACTAGGAGCATCAACACATTCTTCTGTAACACTTTCTTGGAATCTTAAAGAAGAATTTCTATAGGTTTGTACTTGAATTTCATAATCTCCTTCAATAAGTTCCACTGTTTTCTGAGAAGGATAAATAACTGTTTGAGAATTTTTATCAGAACTAAAAGTAATTATTGCATAACGATCATAATCAACATGGTCTTTCTTTAAATTAATCTCCAATTCATACATCTTATCCATAATAACATCAATAGATCCTTCTTCCACAGTAGTTGAATAAAGATATTTAGCATCTGCATAACCTTCTGCCCTAGCCCTTACAAATCCATTCACACATTGAGGGAACATTGTTTTAATATTTCCTTGCTCTGTTTGACCAATCATGCAAGTTGTCCCAAAACATTCATAAGAAACATCCGCATCAATTGAATTTAACTGAGTATCATAGGTATTTACCTCAAGCATTATATTTTTATTAGAACATAATTCAGGTAACCCAACTGTTTCTCCAGTATCTACACTAGCCAATGGTTCCCGGGGAGTATTGCCTTGCAATACAACTGCAAGAGGGAACTGAAATATTTCATCGCTTCCTTCAGAATAAACTTGTACCAATACAGGATATTTTACATTATAAACAAAATGATAAGGAACATAACAAAATCCTAAAATACCCATTCCAGGTTGATTCCCAACTGGCTTTGAAATCATCATACTTTCATCACTTGGATTAACTTCAAAACTATGTGGCCAATCTTTAGAAGTCAAATATCTAACAGTCTCTTCAACTTCAACATCAGTAATAAAATATTTATCTTTTTTATCCTTCAACGTATACTCTCCTTCTTTTGATTTTAAAGCCAAAGTATTTTCTTCAATTGCTTCTTGCAATTCGTCGAAAACTTCATCAGCATTCCAAACCAATGGAGAACAAGTTAATTCAACACCATCAACAGGAGCATAGGTTCTCAAAATATCTACAGCATAATTTTCCAAAAATAAAGTATCCTGTTCAGCATCATAAACTTTTCTTGCAGAATTATAAAGTTTACCTAATTTAGAATTCACAACCACATTATGGTTATTTAATACAGCACTATCTTCCCCCTTAACAACTTCTAAATCCATATTCAAATTAATTTCAACAATATTATCTTTTATATTCACATTTGCACTTGCATCTCCAACACTAATCTCAAAACCTTCTTCATAATAAGAATCAAACTTACATTGATTTATTCTTCCAGCCACAAATGCTTCAAGTTCCTTTTCCATAAACCTCAATGAAGGAACTTGTTCTTTCTGAATATTATTCCCAGAAACATAATACCAATAGGGAACAGAGCTTCCTACAAAATTAAGTTCTGAAGAAAATGGCATATAAGAAGAACCTGGTTCAAAATCCGGTAAAGAAATATATCCTGCCTGAGACTCTAAAATACTAATTCCATTAAAAACATCTTCTTCTAAACAAGATAAAAATGTTTCATAAACAGGTTGAATGCTAACAGGAAGTGTTGTTTTACTCATATCCTCTCTAAAAATAAAATAACCAGTAACCACTGCCACAAGAAGTATTGCAATTATAATAAATATCGTCACCTGTGCTTTTTTATTCATCATCATTTTTTAACATCCATCCCAAGTTTTTTCTTTATCAAATTGATTATTTCGGTGTTAATATCCTTTTGTATAGTCAACTTAAACTTTTCCCAAAGCTTTTCATCTTCTACAAGAAGTAAATATTTCTTCATTTAAACACCTCAGTTACCCAGTAAGACCTAAACATTATTTTCCTAAAGAAATTTCAATATATAAATGTTTCTTAATAATTAACTAACTTACTTAGTAAGTTACTAAGTAGAATCTAATGGGGTTAAAACTATAATATAAACTAAAAGCCAACAGGACAGGCATTGAATTTATAAATCACATTGAATAAATACCTATAAGATGTATGAACTCATTATTTTATTACTTTCCGGATTAGGTGCAGGAATAGTTACTGGGCTAATTGGATTGAGTGCAGTAAACATTGTTGCCCCCCTGTTAGTTATTTTTTTAGGCTATCCCATTTATATTGCAATTGGATTGGCATTGGGAATTGATGTTTTTGCTTCAATTTCATCTAGCATTATTTATTGGAAAAAAGGAAAAACAAGTTGGAAACCCGCAGCAATAATAGTCCTATTTTCATTAATTGGGGTATTCTTAGGGAGTCATTTCGGAAATTTCATCCCTTCAGATTACTTAACAATTTTGGTGGGAGTGGGAATAAGTTTTATTGGATTTGATTTATTCAAAAAAGGATTATTAAAAAAAGAAACTTCTTCACTTCACGCCCATAAATTTATTTCAAAACACAAAAAATTATTTGTCTTTTTAGGGAGCATGATTATCGGATTAATTGCAGGATTTTTTGGAGGAGGAGGAGGTTTAATGATTTTAATCTTACTAATTTCAATATTCAACTTTAAAATTCATAAGGCAATTGGAACATCTGTTTTAGCAATGATTTTTATTGCTTTTTTTGGATCACTATTTCATTACATTAATATTCCATTTTCTATCTCAGACCTATTAACTGCTGGAATTGTTGCACTTTTTGCAGGAGCAATAACTTCAACATATGCAAATAAACTTAATGAATTCTCTCTTAAAAAAATTTCTGGATTAATTATTTTATTATTAGGATTAGGAATGGAAATTAAAGCTCTAATCTCAATTATCTACTAGCTCTAAAATAATTTATGGCCCCGAACAACATAAGAATTCCTCCTGCAAAGATAATCCAAATATCAAAATTAGAAATCATCTCAGGAATTTTAAAATATTTTAAAGGGTAATTTAAAAAATATACTCCAAATACAATGTAAACCAAAAAAATAATCCAATTCACATGACCTTTTTCAAAATATTCTTCTTTCCCTCTTTTTCCCATAAATAATCTTGTGAAAGATTATATTTAAATATTTCTAATTGCTCAAAATCAAGGGTCCTGTAGTCCAATGGCTAAGACGCATCCTTGACTTGGATAAAATCACAGTTCGATTCTGTGCAGGACCATAAAACTCGAACGTAGTTTAATGCAAATGACTGTGTCGATTTGTATTAAGTCGAACTTCACAACCCCAGTGAGGCTCGATTCTGTGCAGGACCATTATGCTACTCATTTTTTACTTTTCAATCCACCTTTAACCTGCCCAAAATTACTTTCAAGATATTCCACATCTAAAGAAGACTCGTCGATCTTTGCAACATAACATAAATCCTTAAACAAATTCTCAGGCAATAACCTCTGTTCAGAATAATAATTCTTTAAAGTAGAATAGGGCACATCAAAACCCCTATTAATCAATTCCCTCAAAGAAGGACAATTAATACTTACTAAAACCCTCTGCAAAAAATCTCTTTGAAGACCATCTTTCTTAAATTGTATTCTTCCCATACATAACTGCGGGACCACCACTATAAATAACTTTATAAAGCAATTTCTATCTGTCTTATTATGAAAGTTCCAAAAACTACAAACAGATTTTGTCCGTATTGTAAAAAGAAAACAGAACAAAAAATAAAAGCAGTTGGTACTGGTTTTACAAGAGGTACATTAACTAGAGGTTCAAAATCAAGAGCAAAACTAAGGGGATTAGCAAGAGGTATTGGAAACTTAGGAAAATGGGGATCTAAACCAGCTCAAACAAAACACAAAAGAAAATCAAAAACAACTAAAAAAACTAACTTTATGTATACCTGTAAAGAATGCAATAAGTCTAAATACCAGAAAAAAGGACAAAGAGCAGGGAAAGTAGTACAAGAATAAAATGGCAATAGCAAAAAGAAAAAAAAAATTTTTTGACGTAGAAATGCCCATAATTGGCAAGCAAACACAGCTACAAGCATACGACATTGAAGAATTAGAAGGAAAACATATCAAATATGATTTAACAAGAACAATGAGAGGAAAAGGAATGTTATTACAACTTAAAGTTAAAGTTATTGATGGAAAAGCAATTGCAAGCCCAAAACAAACTCAACTATTATCTTTCTTTCTAAAAAGAATGGTTAGAAAAGGAACAAACTATGTTGAAGATTCATTCTCAACAAATTGTAAAGATGCACAAATAAGAATCAAGCCATTTTTAGTTACAAGAAGAAAAGTTTCAAGGGCAGTAAGAAAAGCTCTTAGAAATAAAGCAAAAGAAGAATTAATCAAATACTGTGAAAACCAAAATTCAGAGTATTTATTTGCAGATATTTTAACAAACAAAATACAAAAAGAATTAAGTTTGAAATTGAAAAAGATTTACCCATTATCACTTTGTGAAATAAGAATTTTAAGAGTTGAAAGCGAAAATGAAGAACATTTAGCTAGTCCGTCTAAAAGCCAAACTAAAGAACTAGAATCAACTCCAACACCTAAAGATGTACCTTCTAAAGAAAGCATAGAAGCTCCTAAGAAGGAAGAAATTGCTGAAAAAAAGGAAGAAGCTAAACCTAAAGAAGAAAAGAAAGAATAACAAATCTTTTAAACCAAATTATTCTAATTATTTTATGCCTGTGTAGCTCAGTGTTAGAGCAATTGCCTTGTACTTAAGAAATCATATTCATGATAAATTAACAAGCGAGCAATAGGTCGCCGGTTAGAATCCGGTCACAGGCTTTTTTAAAAATGGAACAAGAAACAAAAGAATCAAATAATTATCTAATACATGTAGACGATTATTTAGTTAAACATGCTGAACAAAAAGTTAGAGACGCTAATAATGGAAAATTAGTTACTCCAATCTTATTTGATAATCATCATATTTACAAAAAAGAAGAATAATCACTTTTTCTTTTTCTTCTTAAAAAAATTCTTATAAAAAGTAAACTCAGAAAGCAAATTAGGAATTGCCCACAATACTGCAATAAATCCTATTAGAAAAATATAAACATTATAATCCTCAGCACTTTCAACTAAAAAAGGATTTCCAGTAATAGAATAATAAATCAAAGAAATTCCAGCAAAAATAAGAGTTATTGCTAAAAACTTTTCAAGAATATCTGTGGGTTGATCCACTATCTTTCTCTCAAAAAATAAGATTGCTAAATAATAAATCAAAAATGCTCCAATTACCAAAAGATAACTTATTGCTACCATATTAAAATAAATTAAATGTTATTTATAAGTTTATTTCAATTTTACAGCAGTTTCATTATGCGAAATGTATCTTCATGAGCATCTTATTCATCAGTTTCATTATGCGAAATGTATCTTCATGAGCATCTTATTCATCAGTTTCATTA
>CAZWGF010000006.1:0-11667 GCA_964633605.1 Candidatus Woesearchaeota archaeon | reverse complement strand
TGCGAAATGTATCTTCATGAGCATCTAATTCATCAGTGCAAGATTCACTTAAGTTTAACAGCAGTTCCATAAGCCAACATTTCACTAGCTCCTTGCATTATCATTGATGTCATAAATCTTGTTCCAATAATTGCATCTGCTCCAGCTTCAATTGCTTGATTAGCCATTCGATTAAAAGATTCATCTCTTGCATTGTCTGCCATTTCTGTATAAGTCTTAATTTCTCCTCCAATAAGATTCTTAAAACCAGCACCAATATCACGACCAATATTTCTCGCACGAACAGTACTTCCCCTAACAACTCCAAGAACTTGGACAATTTTTCTATCAGGAACTTCATTACCAGTAGTTATAATCATTTCAGTCATTTTTTACCTCCACGTGATTTAATTTGTTCAATTTTATCTTCCTTTTTATTAAAGAAAAGAAAAATCCCAATCACCAATACAGGAATACCATAAATCCAAAATGCCAAAAGACCTAAATGATTTATCAAGAGAGGAATAGCTATCAAAAGCACTCCAATAATAATCATTGCTCCCCCTGCCAAAGTTCTACTTACTAAATTCATAAAAAAATAAACAATAACAGGTTAATAAAATTATCTGATTATAAAACCTCTTTTACTGCACCACTTTTCTCTTTAACATCAATTCCTTTTTCTTTCAAAGCAGACAACATATTTCCACCAATCTTCCCAGCAATGACCAAATTAACTTTCTTTTCAGCCATCAAATACGCTACAGAAAAACCAGCCCCACCAGAACCAGTTGCGAAAGGATTTTTTATAACTTCAATTAATTTTTTATTTTCAAAAATTAAATAATATGGAGCTCGCCCACCCCTCTGACTTATTTCAGAATTTTCATCTTTACCTTCAGAAGCAATAGCTATTTTCATTTTTTAACCTCCATTATCCTATTAATTAATATTCCCTGAATAACTGATATAAAAATCATAACGACAGATAGTATAAAAATGTATTGCCAACTAAAATATATAATTGCTAAAGGTAACAATGGAATCTTAATCGCCCGATTATATAAAAAACATGCAATCAAGCCATAACTCAATCCTTTATTTTTTAAATCCGCCAAAAGAGGATACCACATATAAATTGGTCCAGAAGATAAAATTCCTCCAAAAATTACAAAAAACCATTTTTTAAATCCTTTATCCTTCAAATGTTTTATAACAAATTCCGACGTAATAAAATAATTAGATAAGGTCATTAATATAAAAATCATAATAAATATCGGAATTACCTTATATACAATTTGAGTAAAATAACTTAAACTTTTTAGATAAATATCTTGATTAAATATTGACACAAAAAGATATATCAAAATCAATATTCCTAAAAAATACCATGAACCCGGTAACTGCTTCAATTTATCTTTAAATTTCATACTATTAACCTCACTAAAAAGACTGTTATTATTGCGACAATTATTGAAAAAATAAATGCTGTAAAATTTCTTATTATTGCAAACTTTTTACCCAGAATTGCAGACTCTGCAGGTAATTGTATCAATCCAACCGTAACCCATGAAACCAAAAACGCAGTTACTGCAATTAAACCAACCCCCTGATTTAACATCTCCCCCCCAAAAATATAACTTGTTATAGGATTTCCTGCAGAAATACTTCCAATTAAACCCCCTATAAAAGAATCTAAAAAAGAATTTTTACTAAAAACCAAAACATAAAATGATTTTGGAACCATCGCAGAAATTAGACTAATAAGTAAAATTGTCCCAATAATCATTGGCAAAGCCATCCATAGTCCCTTTATTGCTTTTTGTGCAGATTCAATAAATATTTTATTTTCCATTTTCATTTTTTTATATTAATAACCTTATTTTACTCTTTTTCTTCATTACATAACTCCTTATTCTTTATAGCAATAATTGTTTTTATAACTAGTATTAAAATAATTAAATTTAAGAAAATGAACATGAAATAGGATGCTATTTTAAAGAAAAATAAACCTCCTTCAGCATACATTAAAAGGGTTGCAATAGTTAAAGCATCTAAAGGAAATGAATAGGCCCACCAAGGTAAATTAAATTTAAGTTTAATAAACATTTTTGCTTGAAATAACATTAAAATAAATAAAAACGCACTAAAATAATAAAGCATATTCCCAAAAACATTTAATCCCCCCAATAATTTTGTTAAAGAAATAAATCCTATTGCAGGAGGGGCAAATAAAATAAACATCGTAGGAATTAATTTGTCAGGAATTGGATGATGAAAAATAATTCTATTAAATACCAATGTAGTTAAAATAAACCCCCAAAAGAATCCTATGCTAAAAAAAAACCAAGAAAGTTCTGGAGAAAAATGTTTAACCCCTGCAATAGGAATAAGAATACATCCAACAATTGGAATAAACCAAGAAGCATTCAAATGAGATATTTCAAATTTCTCATGCCTTATCCAAACAGAAAGAATTATTATTGAAAACATAAATTGAATAATAACCCCTGCCCACCACAAATATTTTGAAATGAACATATTTATACTCAAATAAATTATACTAAGAATAAGGAATAATTTTGCTAAAATTGGATAAAAATTAAGTTTTATAGGATGGTTAAATTCTTTTTTTACTTCATCAAAATATTTAATTAATTTCAAAAAATATATTCCTAAAATTACCACTATTACACATATTGTAAAATAAAGCAAATAATTACTTATTAAAATTGGAAAATTAAGAATAATTTCTGCTTTTTGCCATGCAAGAGTAAAACCAATTAAACCAAGACAAATCCCTAAAAAAGATATAGAAAAATATTTTAATCTATCCAATCCATGCTCTTCTTTATTTTTATTTTCCATTTTTATTACCTCTTTTAGAAGCTTTTTTTACTGCTAAAGCAACATTTCTATGAACTTTAACATCTAATGGAGAAGGAAGAATATTCTTTTTATTTAAGTTTTTTACAGAATCAGCTATAGCATATGCTGCAGAAAGTTTCATCTCATTAGTAATCTTTTTTGAATTAGAATCAAATGCTCCCTTAAAAATGCCTGGAAAAACAAGTAAATTATTTATTTGATTTAAATAATCACTTCTTCCAGTACCTACAATAAATGCCCCATTTTTATAAGCTTCTTCAGGCATTATCTCTGGATCTGGATTAGCCATTGCAAAAATAATTGAATTATTCCTCATTTGTTTTATTAATTCCCCTTTCAAAACATTCCCCTTACTTACCCCAATAAAAACATCTGCATTTTTTATTGCATCAGAAAGTTTACCAGAAACATTATTTTTATTAGTTATATTAAATAAATTTAATTTAAATAAATTATTTTTTAAATCTTTTCTTTCCTTACTAATTATTCCTTTTGAATCACAAACAATAATATCTTTCACTGATTTACATTTACTACCATTATGCCCCACACAACTAAGCATATTAACAATAGCTATCCCAGCAGCTCCCGCCCCATTAACTACAATCTTAATATCTTCCATATTTTTATTTGCCAATTTTAATGAATTTATTAATGCGGCTAAAACCACTATTGCCGTTCCATGTTGATCATCATGAAAAACAGGAATCCCCAAATCTTGAAGACTTTTTTCAATTTCAAAACATCTTGGGGCAGAAATATCTTCTAAATTAATCCCCCCAAAAGTTGGAGAAATATTTTTAACAAATTCTATTATTTCATCTTTATTTTGAGTTTTTATGCATAAAGGAACAGCATTAATTCCTCCGAATTTTTTAAAAAGCATTGCTTTTCCCTCCATTACTGGAAGTGCTGCTTCAGGACCTATATTTCCAAGACCAAGAACTGCTGAACCATCACTTACAATTGCAATAGTATTATTTTTCAAGGTAAAATTTCTTGCCTTTCTTTTATCCTTAGCTATTTCTTTACAAACTTGTGCAACCCCCGGAGTATAAACTAAAGAAAGATCATTTTTATTTTTTACATCCTGTTTAAAAATTACCTCTATTTTTCCTTTAAGTTTTTTATGAAGCTTAACAGCTTCTTTACCATAATTTTTTTTCATTTTAAATTTTGCAATAAGGACATGAATTTGCACTTAAAGTTCCTTTTATATTTTTTATATATAATTCTACATGTTCTTGGCTACAAAAAACCCTTTTTACTTTTTCCTTAAATTCCGGAACTTTTACTTCTGCAAAAACTTTTTCTCCTTTTTCAATTTTACTTCCACAATAATTACATTTTTTCTTAAATAAATTCATTTTAATTTTCTCCCAATTTTAATTCTTCATAAATTGTTGTTATTGCTATAGCCCCTTCAGCACAAGCAGTAATTACTTGTTTTAAAGAATTATTTGAAATATCCCCCACAGCATAAATCCCAGAAACATTTGTTTCTTGTTTTTTATCCACCACAATATATCCATTTTCTTTTTTCAAATTTAATTCATTTACTAAATTTTCTTCAGGAGAAGAACCTATCTCAACAAAAACACCATCTAAATTTAATTTTTTTCCATTATCTAATTTTATTCCTTGAACAAAATCTTTTCCATAAATTTCTAATAAATTTGTTTTAAAAATAGATTCAATATTTTTTTCTTTTTTAAGTTGTTGTATCCAAGCAGGTTCTACTCTAAAAAATTTTTCCTTTCTATAAATAATATAAACTTTTTTAGCATATTCTGCCAATAATAATGCAGCAGTAACAGCAGCATTACCTCCTCCCACAACTGAAACAATTTTATCCTCATAAAAAGCAGCATCACAAATAGCACAATAACTAACCCCTTTTCCTAAAAATTCTTCTTCCCCCTTAATTTTCAATTTTTGTTTTTTCTTACCAATTGCTAAAATTATTTTCTCTGCAAAATATTCTTGTTTATTTGTTTTAATTTTAAATAAATCCTTTATTTTTTTAATTTCCATAACTTCTTCTTGAACAATTTCTCCATCAAGTTCTTTTACATGATTCACCATTTTTTGAGCTAATTCAAATCCAGAAATATTGTTTTGAGAAGGATAATTACAAATTTTATGAGCTTCAGAAATAGCCCCCCCATTAAGTTTACCAATTATTAAAAAACTAAGATTATATCTTGCAGCATAAATTCCAGCAGTTAATCCCGCAGGTCCACTCCCAACTATAATTACATTATATTTTTTCATTTTATCCTTTATCCAAAATTTATTTCGCCACTAAGTTCTTCTTTAAGAGATTCTTTTGGACGCAAACCAATAAATTCGTTTATTACTTTCCCATTTTTAAAAAGCTTCATATTAGGAATACTTTGAATTTGATATTGCATTGCAAGTATTTGATTTTCTGAATTTTCAGTATCAATTTTAACAATTTTTAACTTACCTTCTACTTCTTCAGAAAGCTCATCTAAAATGGGTACCATCATCAAACATGGCTGACACCATGGAGCCCAAAAATCAACCAAGACAGGAATCTTAGAATCAATAACTTCTTTTTTAAAATTTATATTTGTTACTTCAATTATTTTTGACATTTTTTAAATTCATATTTAATTAATCTTTAAATAACTTATTAGTTTTTAAATAAACCGGAGTATTTATGTATAAGAACCTAAAAAGGAATACACTACCAATTTTTAATTCTCTTTTTAATATTCCTTGTCCAATTATCAATTATCTCTAAAATTTTATTCTTTAATAATTTTTTTTCTTTAATAAAATAAACAAAAATATATCCTCCTTTTTCTAAATTTTTTTGATTTTTATTCAATATTCCTTTAAAATAAATTTTCTTAATTGCTTTTTGAGAAGTTGATAAACCAATTTTAAATATTTTAGAAATTTCTAAAGCAGTAAATTTTTTTGGAGATTTTTTTATAAAATATTCCATAATTTTAAATTCAATTTTAGTTAAATTTAACCCACACCGAATAACTTCATTTAAATCAAATTTCTTACATGCAAACTCTATCATTTAATGCCCACAATCCTCTTTTAATTCCTCAAGATTATTGATATTATCAATTACTTCTTTAACAATTTTATACTTTCCAGTTTTTAATTTAACTCCCACTTCTTTAAACAATTTTATTGCTCTCTGCCCAATCCCCAATGTAAAAACAATATTTGGTTTAAATTCTATAATTTGGTCAACAGGAGTTAAATTTTGATCCGAATGATCTAATTTATTCTTAACAATTTCCAAATCATTTATTTTAGTATCATAAATTGCAAAATAACCACAATGACCAAAATGTTCACTCAATTTAGAATCAAATCCTTTATCTTCATTTATCGGAATTAATATTCTCATTTTTCAAAATTTCCAATTTCAATCTTAATAGCTTTTCCATGCATTAATGCTTGAGAAATTTTTTTCCTTGCGGATTTTAATAATCTAGATAAGGTGGGTTGAGAAATATGCATCATCTTACAAGCTTTTTCTTGTTCTAATCCATCATGATCAATTAAACGAATAGCTTCAACTTCATCAATATCCAAGACTACTTCTTCCAAATCAATTATTCTTTTCCCAACGGGTTTAAAATAATTTGCATTTGGATTAAATCTTACATTCCTACAAATCCTTGGCCTAGGCATTTACTCTCCCCATAAAACCATCACATTTAGGACATTTAATCATTGAACAAGGTTTTCCTTTTTCATGTTTAATTTTATACCCACATTTTTTACACACACAATCTCCTCCAGGACCTAAACTTTTTGCATCATCAACCTTGAATTTCATTCTTCCTTTTTTTCTCCATTCAAATCCCCTTCCAAAACCAATTCTTGAAATAATTTCTTTGGGCTCATAAGAACTATCAATAATTTCATGACTTTTAATTTGAATTGAAACATATTCTAAAGGACTTATTTCATCAATTAACTTTTTCCTTAATCTGCTAGAAATATTTGTTGCTTTTTCAACACTTAAATCCTTAGCTAATTTTAATTCTATGTTTGCCGTTACAATAGAACCTTTTTTCTGTGTTTTTAAATCAGAAATTTGAATTTTTTCTTTTTTAACAATTTCTCTAATTTCATTTTCTATTTCATCTGAAGCTGAAACATCTAATAATGAATCTGTGGCTTCTTTTCCTAATGAAAAAGACTCTTTAATAATATAAATTCCTACTAAAAATGCTAAAATAGAATCAACATAAATCCAATAGGGCATTAAAATTAAACCAATTAACACCACAAGAGAAGTATAAACATCAACCCTATCATGAACTCCATCAGATAATAAACTTAAAGAATTTTCTTTTTTTCCATAATAAATTTTCAACCTTGCCATAACTTCATTCAAAACAGCAGACAATAACATTATTCCTAATGCAAGATAACTAATTGAAATTAATTCAGGATTTAAAAATCCCTTATATGATTCATAAATTATCCAAATTCCTGTAATAAATAAAAGAAAAGTTATAATTAACCCAGATAAAACTTCAAATTTATAATGCCCATAGGGATGATTCTTATCAACTGGCTTTTTAGAAATTTTTATTCCAATTAAACTTATTCCAGAAGAAACAACATCCATTGCAGAATGGACTCCTTCAGCTATAACTGATGCAGATTTAGAAAAAATCCCAATTACAATTTTTCCTACAGCTAAGAACAAATTTACAAATACTGAAAGGATAGCTACTCTTTCTTTCATAATAAAAATAATAAAAATAAATTAATAAACCTATTCTTTTTCTAATTTACCCAATCTCTTATCCATACTTTCAAGAGTTTCTTTCATCTTTTCAAGCAATTCATAAGATTGACCTTGATTTACATATCCTGGACCCATTCCTCTACCTTGGCCTCTTCCTTGAGCTCTAAATCTTCCTCCTCCTCTAAATCCTCTTGCATTAGACATATATCCAGGTTGTTCATTTCCAACACAATATCCTAAAGCTCTTCCTGTTTTAGCTCCATTTCCCATTGGTCCAGTTCTATCTCCATTTGGCATTTTATTTTTTCTCCATATTTAGTTATGAATACATATTCATTATACTATTTAAATGTTTCGAATACCTATTCATATCACTCTTCGCCAACAAATTCAGCATTTTTTCCATCAACTAAAATTTTTGCAATCTCCTTAGGTAAATTAGCCATTTGAGCTTTCTTAAATGGGCCCATTTTATCTCCATCCAACCCCACAAATTCATCAACATCTTCAATAAAAACAATTAAATCATTTTTGATAATATCCCCATTTGTCCCCCCATTCAAAGATTCATTAAGCTTTTTATCAGAAGCATCCATAGATTTCATAATATTTTCAAATAAATCTTTCTCAAAAGCCAACATATTCTCAAAATCCTGTTTAGAAATGCCAGTTTCAGCAGCAATCAATACTAAATTCAAAATCTTCTTACGCCTCCTTAACAACAACTCCTTAAACAAAATAATTGCATTTTCTAATTGTTTTTTAGTCTTTATCACAACATCTGAAAAATCATCATCCTCTTTTGTAGCAAGACCTTTTTTTTCTTTCAAATAAGCAGAAACCTCTGACACAAAATTCTTTGGTATAGGCTGTAATTGTTCGGCATATCTCTCTTTTCTAGCTGCTTCATAAATATCATTATAAGTTATCATAAAACAAGATACACTAATTCATTTTTAACCATTACTATGCTACAAAATATCTATAATTAAAATTTTTTAGGAGCATTGAGAATTCTCTTTGTGGTAGCTTTTCTAGTAGAATAATTACCTATGTTTCTAGCTTTAGTACGAAGTTTCCCAGATAAAATTTTTCCACCAATCTTTTTATCTTCAATTCCGATCATTACTGGTTCATTTACACCAGACCGATAATATAAAACCTGGTACCCAAATTCTTTTTTAGAATATGTTTGACCCAACAATCTAACTCCCCCCTTAGATTCTAATTGAACAAAATAAGGGCCATACTCCACTTTTTCAAGTCCTTCTCCCTTCCACACAACAACTTTTTCTTCTAATCCTTTATCTAACATTTTAATTTTAAATTTCAAGCATTTATATTAATTTATATTCTTAAGAACTACCGAACAAATCCAACTTTTCTCAAAAGCTCTTTTCCTTCAATTCTTCCCAAAGTACCTTTCCGAGCTTCTTTTTCACTAAATTGTTTCTCTTTTATTACAGAATCATTATACAATAAGACTGGGACAGGATCTGCAGAATGTGCTTTCAGTTTACAAGGAGTAGAATGATCTGCAGTTACAACAACCTTAACTTTATTTGGGGGCGCAAATTTCCTTAAAAACTTAATAAAAGTTTTATCAATATACTCCAACATTAATTTTTTCTCAGCAGGCTTATTATCATGGCCAGGCAAATCAGTTTCTTTAATATGAATATATGCATAATCAAAATTTTTATGATTCTTCTTAATTGCTTTAATAGAAAACTTACATGCTTTTTTTAATCCGTCCCACAAATTCTTATATGAATCTAAACCCTTTAATTTAGGGTAATCAAAAGCAAAATTCTTCATCCCACAAGTTCTTGCAAAACCAATTTCTAAAGGCATATAATTTGCAGACATCCATTTTTTATACAATTTTAATTTTGGAACTTCAATTCCTGCTCCACGTAAAAGTAAATAATTTGCAGGAAGCAATCCTTTTCTCCTTCTCTCTTCATTAATTGGATGTTTATCAAGAATTTCGTATGCTTTTTCAAGAAACTCATTAACAACATTTGCAGTATATTGAGAATTCTCTTCATCATCCTGTGGTTTACAAGGAATCACTTTATTATGCACCTTATTTTTTCCTTCAACATATGTTAAATCATTTCCAGAAATATTATCTGAAAATCCTCCCCTAAAAACAAGTACAGCTCGGTGTTGAATAGTTGGTTCAAAAACAAATTTTACAGGAAGTTTAACTCTATTATTAATTGCTTGAGCCAAAATATCTGCTTCTTCAGTTGTTAAAGTTCTTCCAGAACGTCGATCATCAATATTCCCCTTTTTCCAAGAATCAATAGTTGCAAAATTAACTCTCAAAGCCAAATCTCCTCTAGTTAATTTTAAATCAGTTCCACGCGCCTCTAATTGCCCACGAGTACTTGAAATTAATTCATTTCCAAAAATAGAAACAATTGCTTCATCAGATTCAGGAACAAAACCAGGCCTTACAGGATCCATATATCCCATTTCTCCACGTGTAGCTAAAAAATCTAAATTAGGAGTATTTGCAGCTTCTAAAGGAGTTTTATCCCCTAATTGTTTATTAGGTAAATCCCCCATTCCATCCAAAATGACTAACACGCCTTTCATAAAATATCATAGCATATGCTCTTTATAAAAATTTATATTGCCTAAGCAGTTAATCATACTCTTACAGAATACTCAAAATATTTATCATAAGGAATAAACCATTTTACTGTTTCTTCCCTACTAGCATTCTCCATTATTTTTCTAAACAATCTAATTGAATTCCCATGTGCTGAAATTGCTACATTAACCTTATTTTTTTTAATATACTTCTTAAGATAATTAATAAACTTTTTTACTCTTATTTCAACATCTAAAAAACTCTCTCCTTTAGGAACTTTAACTTCATAACCCCTATGAATTGCTTCATATTCTTCTTCACCCAAAAATTTTTCAACTTTTTTTCTTAATTTAGGTTCTAAATTTTCAATTGCATCTCCTTTAATACGTAAATTATAAGAACGTTTTCCAATATCTTGAGTAAATTGTTTATGAGTAGTACCCTCAAGAATACCATAACTTCTCTCAATCATCCTATCATCAACAATTATTTTTTTACATTCAGGATGAAATTTCAAAACATAATTCAAAGTTTCTTTAGAACGTGGCAAACTTGTATGAAACATAATTTGGATAGACTTATTTTTTAATTTTTTTGCCACTTTTCTCGCATCTAACTTCCCTCTTAAAACTAATTTTGTATGTTTATGTCCACAAAAAAGCCCCCTAACATTATAATCAGTTCTCCCATGCCTAAACAAATAAATCTTATAATTCCCCATTTTTATTAAAATCAAGGCAAGTATATTTATAAATCTTTTAATCTTTATTTTTTTATGTTTGGAAAATTAAAAGATAAGCTAAAAGGATGGATAACAAAGGTCTCTGAATCAAGCGAAGAAGAGCCTGAACCTGTAAAAGAAGTATTAGAAACCTTAAAGGAAAAGACAGAAATCCCAAAAAAACCTGTAAAAGAAATAGAAATCCCCACAAAATTTGAACCAGGAACTCAAAAATTAGAACCAGATTTAGAAAAATTAAAAGAAATTGTGAAAGAAGATGAGACTCCCAGCACAAGTGACTCTGGAGAGCCTTCCACAAGGGATGACTCTAAAGAACCTAAACCAGAACCTACTCCGGGAACAGAATCATTTTTCAAAAAAGTTACTTCAGGCATAGGAAAAGTAAAGATTTCAGAAAAAGAATTTGATATTTATGCTGAAGAACTTGAATTATTACTTTTAGAAAATAATGTGGCTCTAGAAGTTGCCGAACAAATAATCAAAAAACTAAAAGAAAAAATAATTGGACAAAGTTTATTAAAAAAAGAAATTGAAACAGAAATAAAAGATGCTCTAAAAGAAATCATAGAAGAAATTTTAGTTGAGCCATTTGAATTATCTGAAAAAATTAAAGAAACCACTTCAGATCAAACAAAAGAACCCTATGTAATCATGGTTTGTGGAATTAATGGAACAGGAATAACAACAAGCATT
>CAZWGF010000005.1:0-28999 GCA_964633605.1 Candidatus Woesearchaeota archaeon | reverse complement strand
TATCGACGGTGTCGATAATCAATTCCGCGATTTTGTTATATATAAGATTAACAAATCACTTCACACGATTCCTAACTATTGGCTTTAGCAAAAATCAATAAATAAATTTATTGACATAATTATTAGAACTACAACTAAGCTATCTACATACCTCATACTTTAATTTGTAAAATGTATCTTAAAGCACTCATCTTAGTTATGAGAAAGGTAGAAAATTTAGGTATATAAATGTTTTGTTCTCGGAAATTGTGCTTTACCGAGGACAATTGAAAAATTTTTAATTTTGCTCTCGGGGGAAAAGGATTTATCGTCGATTATAGAACTCTTTCAATGTTTTTTCTGGAATTAATTTTTTTATTTTTTCAAAATCTTTTTCATCAATTGGGCGACACTTTTTACAAGGCCTATAATTTTGGATAATAGCATCTTTTAAATCATGAAAGAAAACACGATTTTCTTTTTTCATCTTCATTCCTGATTAACAATCAAGTCTTCCAAAAATTTTTCCAGGAGCCCATCCAGCATATTTTCCCGGGATATAACTTCTTATTTTACCATTATATTTTAGAATTGTATAAAGTTTTTTCATTTAGCGCTCAAATATTGATTTGATTTTTTATCTATCTCTAAGAAAACATTTTCATAACTTTTGTGAGATGTTGGTTTTACCTCGTTCCTATTTTTCAATAAAATTGGTTTACGACTCATAAAAGCCATTCCCATTTCAAGATATTTTTCAGGAGTTTTTCCAAACTCACATATAACAAAAGATGAATTTTTTATTTCTTCTTTTTTTTGTAATATTCTTTTAAAACTTTCTGAACCAGTAAAATCATGAAAAGAATAATTTTTAAAAAAATCTGAAGCAAAACTTTCTAAGCCTTTCAAAGCATTTTCATTAATTATCTCTATGGGCTTATCTTGATAAACAAACATCCCAGCGTCAAGCATTGAGCCATTACTTTTTGGAGTAAAATATAGTTCTGCATTTTTAACTTCCTCTGCCGCATCACGATGTTCACAACAAATTCTCATTCCAGTAGGATCATTTTGATCAACATCTCTAATTGGAAAATGATATTTTAATCCTGTTTCTTTTTCTCTTCCTCTAACATATTCCCAAAAAAAATCTTTTTCTTCAGGAGTAATTTGAGCTACAGGATGAATTAAATAAATATCTTTTTTCATTTTTTGTATTCCTCAACTAATTTCCCACTAGCATTATTCCATTGAATAATTGTAACTTTACTTTCCAATCCAATATCCGAATAGAATCTTTTCAAATCACTTATCATTTCATTTCTAGAATTATATCCGTCTGCCTTATATTGTTCTGGAGTAACTTCTGCAATAGAAGAATGTTCTATATCATTAATTTCAACGCCTATGCACCAAGGTTCAATAGGACAACATACCATGCAACTGCCTTTTTGATAATCTCTCCAACCCTCTCTGATAGTTATTTTCTTTTTTCCACTTAAAATATTTTCTCTCATTTTTTCATCTGGAGCAATTAATAATGCTTGCAGTGGTTTTTTTAATTTTGTAGTCATTTTTTCCATTTACCGTTGATGATTGGAAGTAGTTGAACTCCTCCTCCTTCGTAAAGAATAGCATTTGCAGCCATCCAAGAACTTGAACCTCCTTCGGTATAGTTTAAATTTAATTTTGTACTTGTTCCAACCATCACAGTATTTCTTAAAATAACTGGGGAGTGAGAGTGCCCTGTTATACTTTTTCCATCGGCAAGTTCCCTACTTTTTATGCTCCCTCTTGTTCCAGAAGCTCCTTTATGCCCATGGCTTGCAAGTTGCCATCCCCAAACTTTATAGTCGCTTTTAAGTTTCAAAAAATTAACATTGCTTGGAATTTTTCCCATCATCTTTAATCCCTCTTCAACAGGGTCTTTTCCATCTGCCATTAAATATCCTAATTTTAAAGCAATTTTAGCATTCCAAGGTTCTTTCATAAATTCTCCATTTTGAAGATAACGGTTAAGAAAAAATGGATGATTTGATGCAACAAGATTAACTTCTCTTTTCCCCATATTTTTTGCAAGATTACAAAGTTCATCATGTGCTTCTTCTAACTCTTCTTCAATGCTTAATCTTCCTTTTTCAAATTCTTTTATTCTGCTTATTAGGTTTTTGCTTTCATGATAATTAACACTATGTCCATTAAGAAAGTCATGTAAAAATAATCTTTTTGGTTTAAAAAAATCCATCATTTCATAATTTGCTTGAATTGATTTTGGATCATGATCCCCCCAATGAATATCCCCCAAGACTAATGCTTCAGCTTTTGCTTTGCTTGGTTTACGCTTACCATTATATTTTAATCCCATATCTACAAATTTACCATCTTTTTGAGATGGTAAAAACCTAACATTGTATAGTCTTCTATCTATAACATCTACAACTACTGCTCCTAAAGTATGGTCTCTTTTAGCAGCATCTCCACGGTGATTTCCATATTCTCCACTATTATAATTTGGAGAAGTACAAGCACCTGTTGTGATTAATAATCTTGGAAGTTTAACATTACTTTTTACCACAGGTTTTAATCTTTGTTTTGCATGAGCATAAATCAATGTCCTATCTATTTGTGCAAATCTTTCTCTTCCTGTGGTTGGATCAACATTTTGAGGGGGAACCACCATGTCTGATAATTCTATTTTATCATTAAGTTTTTGTTGTCTTTCAGAAACTCTTAATACATCTCCTCTATTTTTGAAAACATCATGCATCTCTCTTTGACCTGCATTCATTCCTGCCATAGTAAGAATTTTTAATTCAGCATCATTTCTTTTACAATAATTTTCAAGACCTTCAATTAAATTTTCAACAGGAGCTCCCTTGTAGGTCCCATCAGTATTTTTGTCTAAATTTCCTTCAGGATTTTTTTTACTAACATTAATTCTTCCTAACGCTTGTGCAGAAGTAATCACATAGGTCTTTGGTTCAAAAGCATTATTCCTTGGAACAACTGTTTCCTCACTCTTTTTCACACTCATAAAAATCTCAGTCAAATATCTTTTTTAAATTGAGTTACAAAATAAAATATATTCTCTAAAATATATATCTTTAAATATATGTTTGAATATAATCGTTGTGAAGTATATTTTGAGGTATTATTTAAAATTTTTAATATCTTCTTTACTCACTTGGATTCCGGGAAGCCAAGAAGCATAATTTCTGCTACAAAAAAAATCAGCCATTTGAACAATTGATTGAATTTTTGTAGGATTTGTTGCAGCTTTTTGAAGTTCTTCTGGTTGAGTAAATGTCCCCATATGATATTTTACTGCTTGTTGAATTCTTAGTTTGATGTTTTTCTTTCCAGTTTCTTCTAAGGGAAATTGTTCTAAATAATTAAATCCAATAACCCCGTGAGTATAATCTGTTTTTTCTCCCCAAGGTTCACCATTTTTTTTAATGTCATGCAACATTGTTCCTGCAATAGCAATGTCAGTATCTAAATTATTCAAATTGTGATAATCACATAAATCTTTTGAGAGCTCAGCACATTTGATTAGATGTCTAATCAATCCCTCTTTTCCTTGGTCTTCAGGAGGGTGGTGAAGGCCAGAACTGCTGCATGGAGCTTTCCAAAACTCAGGGTCTGCATGGTCTAAAGCTTCTTTAACAAAATTTTGAATTCTTGGGTCTTTGATATAATCTATTCTTTTATAGAGAGTATTTTTCATTTTATTTTATTAAATTCTTTATTTGGGATAAACTCTTTTTCTTGTTTCATCTATGGATAAACATCTTGAATCATCCAATGCAAGGTTAGAGATTTTTCCCTTATAATCTATCTCATATAATATTTTTCCGTTTTCTCTTAAAAATTCTGCTTCTCCAAAAACTCCTGCTCCAAACATCCCGTCTTCAAAAGTAAGAAAAATTCCTGCATCCATTCCTGGAAGAACTTCTTCAAAGTAATATTTCATTCCACTTCCTTTTTCTTTTTTCCATTTTACATAATTTTCTTGATGATGGGGTTGATTTGGGTTTTCAATAGAATATTCTGGGAATTCTTTAGAAATTCTTTTTATTAAATTAAATTCTGCTTTCCCATGAGTGTTCAAATCACTTCCTTCATAAAAATTAACCGGATGTCCAAAATAAAGTTTTTTCATTTTATTTGTAATTATTTTTCATTATTTAAATTAGATTGTTTTCCAATATATATCCCATCACATAAATCTTAATAAATGATTTTTTCAAAAGAATAAGATGAATTTAGTAAAGATTAAGGACATAACTCCTGAACAAATTGCATCTATTTGCGATCATACTTTTTTATTTAGGTCTGAACAATATTTTAAGAAAGATTGTGTTCAAGAAAAAAGTGCAATGCAATTAAGGCAAGAAGATTTTTTAAAATTTGTAAATGAAACTTTAGAATTTCCGTTAACTCCCTATGCTCTTTGTGTACGTCCTGAAGATGTTTTACATACAAAACGTTTATTAGATATTGGGGGAAAACCAGAAATAAAAATAGCTTCGGTGGTAGGTTTTCCAGATGGAGCTTGGTATCCAACAGCTTTTAAGGTAGCTGAAACTGAAATTGCAATTAATCATGGGGCTAGTGAGATAGATATGGTATTAGATTATAATCGTCATAGGCATGAAGCCAAGTCTTCTGTTATGAATGATATTGAAGGAGTTACAGAGGTTGCACATAAAAAAGGAGCATTAGTAAAATTAATTTTAGAAACTTCAGAATTGTGCCCAGGAGGAATTGTCAATGCATGCAAATATGCAACCGAGTGCGGAGTTGATTTTGTAAAAACTTCTACGGGGTTTGGAAAATATGGTGCTAAACCAGGAGATTTTTATTTAATGGAAGGTAATTTCAAGGGGGGATTAAAAGCTGCAGGAGGGATCAAAACAAGAGAACAAGTGATTAAATTGCTTAATGTGGCCGCAAGAGTACCTGATGGATTTATTGATTTAGATCCCCTAAAAATAAGAATTGGTGAAAGTTCTTTATTGAAATCTTTAGTTGAATAAAAAAACATTTATACTTCTTTATCTTGCAAAATACATGTTATTAACTTCTTATTTGAAAAAAAGAAAACTCAAAAAATCAGGTGAACCTAAACCTAAGATTAAGAGTGGGCTACATAACCCTAAAGGGCCTAAGCTAATTTATGTTATCCAGAAACATGATGCTTCACATCTTCATTGGGATTTAAGGCTTGAGATGAAAGGAGTTTTGAAATCTTGGGCAATTCCAAAACAACCCCCGAAGGCAAAAGGAACAAAACGTTTAGCAATACAAGTTGAAGATCATCCAATTGGTTATGAAAAGTTTAAAGGAACAATTCCAGAAGGGAATTATGGTGCAGGAAAAGTTGAAATTTGGGACAGTGGAACCTATGAGATTAAAAATGAAAATGGGACGCCTCAGGCGTACCCCGAAACATTTTTGAAGAAAATGTTTACTAAGGGCAAAATTGAAATAAAAATTTCAGGTAAAAAGTTAAAAGGAAATTATGTTCTTGTTAAAACAAAATACGGAAACAAACCAGAAAAGAGTTGGTTATTTTTTAAAGTATAATTTATTCTTCAGTTCACTCGACAAAATGATTGTATCGATTTTGGCATTGGACTTCTATTCTTCAGTCCACTCAATGAAATGACTGTGTCTATTTTATACATGGACTAGAAGATTTATTCTTCTGTCCACCATTCTAGATCAGGAATATTTTGGTTAATTCCCTTGGCCTTACAATAACCTCTTGCTAAAAGATAGAAAATTACTCCTAAACTTTTTGGGCTTTTATTATTTCCAATTATTACTTTGTGTGCTCCTTTTGCAAAATTGTTTGTATCGGAGATCATTAAAATTTTCTTATGAACATTCATAGTATCATTTAATGCATTTTTGTCAAGCCACGAGTCAGTTACAATTGTTAATTCATTTTCAAAAAAGTCTGGAAGTTCTGTATTAGTCAAAACTCCTGCAGGGTACTTTTTAGTGAAAACTCTAATTCCTGTTAGGTGTGAAAACATTTCTGCTGCTTTCCATCCCGCTTGCCTTTTACAAACAAGAACAATATCTTCAGCATTAAATTGTGATAAATATGCAATCCCTTCTTTAAGTTTTTCATCAATTAAATCAGTATTAAAAATAGCAAGTCCATCAGCACGCCTTCTATATACAAATGGTTTCATATCTGGGGTAACAACTTTTGTTCCAAGGTAGATACCTGCTTTAACATATTCTTCAAGAGGAATAAGCATGTCTTCTCTTTTCTTAATCTTAATTTGTTCTTTCAACTCTTCTGTACTTGTAACATCAACCTTTCCTTTAAGTTTAGCAACTTTCTCTAAAAGAGTTTTCTTCTTTTGTTCTATTTCTTCAGGGGATAATGTCTGAACTTGTTCAGAGTCTGCTTTAGTTTTTTCTTTAATTGGTTTAGGAGCTTCTGTTTTCAATGATTCTTTCTCTGCAGCAGCTTCTAGTTCTTTTCCCTTTAATTTTTCTTCAACTTTATCAACCATAATGAATCAGAGAAAAATTAGTTTAAAAGAGTTTCTATTGGTTTTTACTTTGAAAATTAACCCAAGGGGATTGCACACTAAACAAACTAGTGTTTGTTTATTTTTTGAGTAACTAAAATTACTCCTTTTTTATATTTTAAATGTTCATGTTCTTCACCTTCCTTAACTCTTTTCAATTTTTCAATCCAACTATCCATTTCTTCATTACTTAATTCTATTTCAACAACTTCATATTCTTCTCCCATCAAATAGGTATTGAATTTATTCTTTTAAACCTTACTAAAACACTAAATAAACTAGTGTTTGTTTATTTTGGATTTAATCTTTCCAACTATCCAACCAATCAATGCTCCTAATAAGAAGAAGTAAATAGAAGAAACTATGAAAGAAAGAATTACATTTGTTTCAATAAACTGAAACCAACTTATAAAAATCATTGCTGGCAACATTAAAATAACTTCTAGAAATGCAATTATTGTTTCTATTGAACCAGTGCATGAATTTGTATTGTTTCCAAGAGGTATTGGATTACAACCAAAAGTGTAAGAGTGTAAAATAATTAATACTCCTATTATTAATCCAATAATTGCTCCTTTTAACCAAGTTTTCATATATCTATTAACAATCAATCCAATTAAACCTTGCCAATCAAGTAAACAATCAGGTGTTTGTTTATTTTAGAAACCTTAAAGTAGTATTTCCAGATTTAGGGGGGGTAGTTTATTTACCAAATAATTCTACAAGCTTTTTTCAATCTCAATGAGTCTTTTAATCTTTTTTTCACGGCTATCGCCTTCAATACCACATTTAAAGAAATCAGCACCAAACCCAAATGCCAAATCAGCAAGAATTGTTTCTTCTGTTTCTCCGCTTCTATGAGAAAAAATTATCTTAATATTATTTTCTTTAGCCATTTCACAAACCCTTTTAACTTCCAATAGTGATCCGCATTGATTTGGTTTCACAATTATTGCATTAATACTTTTCATGTCAATTGCTTTTTTCAATCTTTTACAATTTGTAACAGTTAAATCATCTCCAACAATCATGCTGCTTGGAAATTTTTTGAGTAGTTTTGCAAATCCTTCAAAATCTTCTTCATCAAAAGGATCTTCAACATATAATATATCAAAATTCTTAACTAAATTTGAAACATAGGATAATTGCTCTTCAATTTCTCTTTTGAAAAGTGGGTTTTCATAAGTATATTTTTTTCTTTTATAAAATCCAGAGGCAGCAATGTCAACTCCGCAATCTAATCCAATCTTTTCTTTTGAATTTTTTAATTCTTTTAGAATTTCTAATGTACTTTTATCGTCGAGAGAAGTAACCCAGGCATTTTCATCATTTTTCTTTCCTTTAAAATTTTCATCATTTTTTTTAAGAACAATTTCTGCATTTTTTTTAGCCTCTTTATTTCTTTCAAAAGATTTAATCGCAGAATTTGATTTTGGGATAAGCAAAAATTCTTGAAAGTCTGGTTTTTTCCCATCTGTTTCAGAATGTTTTCCCCCTCCAATGCAATTTCCAACAAGTCTTGGAAGTATTTTGGCATCTGAATTAATGAGCCTCCAAATATCTTTTTCTTGGTTCTTTCGTTCTACATTTTTGGAGGACGATTGAGAAGTTTTGAATTTCTCTTTAGCTAATGCTTTTAATGCAGCAGATTCCAATGCAAAAAGAGTATTTCCTCCAACATGTCTATCAACAATATCTTCAATTCTTCTTAGATCATCAAAATTTTCAATATTTTCATTTGAAAAATAATCTTTGAAGCTCTTTATTGCAGCAATATCTCCATCCAAACTTTTTTTGTAGGTTTTTATCTCATATTTCCCTGTAGATTTTCCAGTAGGAGCACTTGCAGAAAAATTTCCAACATCGGTTTTAATAGAAATAAAAATAGTTTTTTCTTTTCTAGAATCTAAGATACTTTTAGCATCAACACTCTTTATTATCATACTATAAAAAAAGATTAGGAGTTTTTATAATTGTTGAATTATTCTTAATAAAAACATTTATATACTTCATGTGCATCCCATGTGTATAAAATGGAAATGCAAAAGATATCGGCAAGAGTTGAATTAGATGATTATTCTAATAGGGTTCTTTCAATGATTAAAGCAAAATTTGGACTTAGGGACAAATCACAGGCATTAAATAAATTC
The DNA here is from genome assembly GCA_964633605.1 of Candidatus Woesearchaeota archaeon. GTDB lineage: Archaea > Nanobdellota > Nanobdellia > Pacearchaeales > GW2011-AR1 > CAZWGF01. Next base: position 20,316 of record CAZWGF010000005.1, on the reverse strand, counting down.
TTTTTACTTTATGGAGGAGATATATTGGAGAGGCAAGCAACTGATGAATATGTAAAAAAAATGATGGACATTACAAACAAACACCTTAAAAAATATGGAACTAAAAGCATGAATGAAAAGGAATTAAATTCTCTTTTCGAGAAGTAAGATGTTCAAATATTCCTTCTCTGAAGAATTAAAATTTAAAATTAAAAAATTAGTTAAAAAAGATAAAAAGAAGACAGATATTATCTACAGAAAAGTTAAACAAATAATAACTTGTGACGAAGAAACTATTAATCATTATAAAAATTTACGTCATGATTTAAGTGAATTTAAACGAGTTCATATAGATAAACAATTTGTGTTGGCATTTAAAGTTGATATAAAAAATAACTTTATTTTGTTTACAGATTTTGACCATCACGATAGAATTTATAAAAAATAATCACTATTCAGAATTATTTTCGTTTTCGCTTTCATTTGCTTCATCTTCTGGATTAGCAAGTTCCATAATTTCTCCTGCCTTTGCAATTTCTTGTTCTTCTGCAATTTCTTTTTCTTCAATTTGAGCATCACTAACTTTCTTTTCTTTTGCTCGTTTAAGTTTTTCTTCCTTTCTTCCTGGCAAAGGTTTATTGATTGAAATAGGTAAAATGTTTGAGTTTAATTCAATTTCAGCAATTTTTAAAGAATCATAATTTATTTTTTCCAGGTCTTCAGGAGTAATTTTGATAAGTAAAGGAGCATTCATAGCAATTTGTAAGGCACGAGCCCCTAAAATTCTTGCAGTTTCATATTTTGTAAATTGTTTTGCATCCATCTTATTATTTCAGTTGTTCTTCAATCTTTTTAAATAATTCTGTCCAATTCTTTTCAGCCATGTCAACAGCTTTCATAATTTCTTCTGCGCTCATTGAATTTTCTTCCCCTTTTTGCATTGAAGAGATTATTCCATCTGAAGTTCCAATAGTTAATCTAGTGCTGCTAACATCTTCTTCTTCTCTTGTTGGGTCTACAATCAAACTATTTCCAATTTTATGAACAGTAACTGGGAGAGGATTTAAGCCAGTCAATGGAACTGGTCCACCGTCTTCTCCGTATAGAATTTTATCTTCTGCTTCGTCGTATTTTGGAAGTTTAGCAATTTTTAATGCAGCCAAAGCTCCAATTCCTGCAGCATCAATAATGTTTCCATCATCATTCATAACATAAATATCTACAAAGATAGTCCAAACTTTTTCTCCTGCTTTAAGTACTAAATCTTCAACATTAATCATTCCACTTTCTCTAACTCCTCTATCAATAACTCTTCCAAGCTCGATTGCAGGGAATTTTGGAGGCCCTAATTCTACTCTTGGTGAACTCATTGGTAAAAGTTCTGCAGTTACCATTAAATTTCCTTTATTTGGAGAATCTGGGTAAGGTGTTCCCAAACTAGCTTTAACTCCAACCATAACATCTGTTTTTCCAAGTCTAACTCTAACAGAACCTTCAGCTTTCTTTGAAACATCTTTTTCAATGATTAAATCTCTAAATTGATCTGGTGATCTTTCATCAAATCTTTTTCCTTCTTTTAAATAATCTTCAATTCTATAGGCAGTAATATCTGGAGTAATCATTTTATTCTTGGGCTCCCAATTCTTTTAAAGCTTTCTTTTGAATTTCATACATCTCTTTGTTTGCTTTTATTGCCATGTCAATTGCTTCTTTTAATTGTTCTTTTCCAATCTTACCATCTAATTGTAAGTGAGTTATTTCCCCATTACCAGTCATTGAAACTGGAATATCTGTTGAACCTTCTCCATCTTCGAATTCAGAATCTTCAAATTTGTCTAAGTCAAGAACAACTGTTTTATCCATTTTTCCAACAGAAACACTTGAGATCAAATCTCTCATTGGGATTCCTGCATGAGCCAAAGCCATTGATGCAGCATTAATTCCTGCGCAACGAGTTCCAGCATCTGCTTGAATAATATTAATATAAACATCAACAACTTGATTAGGGTAATCTTCCAACATAACTGCTGGTTCTAATGCCCATTGTGTAATTTTTGAGATTTCAGTACTTCTTCTAGAAGGTCCAGGCCTAATTCTGTCTTCCACTGAAAAACTATTCATATTATAAGTACATCTTAAAACCCCTCTCTTAGGATTCTGCAAATGTTGAGGATGCATTTTTTTAGGACCATAAACAGCTGCAATAGCAATTGTTTTTCCTATTTGAAACATTGCGCTTCCATTTGCATTTGGAATAACTCCAACCTTTGCTAAAATAGGACTTCGCAATTCATCATTTTTTCTTCCGTCTTTTCTTTTGTATGTCATTGTGTTATTTTCATCCCCCTTAATCTTTTAAACATTTCTTTTGTGGCGCTATCAAGATAACATCTGTTTTGAAATTTATCAATAGTTAAACACTTGTCATTTCTTTTTTCACTATAACATTCATTATATGCACTACATTTTTCTTTAGATCTTTTTACAAATTCTGCCATGTGATTTGTATTCCCTGTTAAATTCATTTTTTATTTTCCCCAAACCATTTAGTTACTTCTTCTGTTAAACCTGAAACAAAAGATTTTTCAGCAACAAATAACATTGCTTTTTTAGCAAATAACTCATCATCTATTTTATCGCCTTTTACCCAGATAAGTCCATTTTGACCTACAGTAATTTCGCATCCTGTATTTTCTTTTATTAAGTTTATCATGCTTCCTTCTTTTCCAATTATTCTTGGAACTTTATGGGGATTTACTTCTACAATCATTCCATCATCAAGTCTACCAAGTCCTCTAGATTTAATACTCAAATCAACTCCTTGTTTGCTAACATTCCAAAGTTTAACAACAACCATGTCCCCAATAGTCATAACTTCATCTAATCTATCTTTGCTAACAAATCTTGGAACTTCTGTTAAAGGTAAAAATCCATTATCTGCTGTTCCCATATTAATAACCCATCCTCTAAAAGTTACCATTTCAACTTTTCCAATAACTACATTTCCTCTTCGAGGTTGATATCCTCCAGAAAGTGGAATTACTTTTACTAGACCATTAAATTCTTCAGCTAAACCATATTTTATAGCAACAACTGCTTCACCTTGTTTTTCAGTTCCTTCTCCAGATAAGTAATCGTTTCCTTCGAAGATTATTTCTCCAGGAACTACTATTTTTCTTACGCCGTTAGGTGATGTTTTTTCTTCTGTCATTTTTTATTATTTTTCTTTTGTTCGTCCATTTTGGAGGACAACGGAGGAATTTATTCCTCCTCTTGTTTTATTTCTTCAGTCAATGCACTTCCGTGCGTCACTGAATTTAACTTATCGTAAAAATCCATAACAATTCCTGAAGGAACATTCACAACAACCTCGAGACTTCCATCGTCGAGCCAAGTTTCCTTTTCTTTGTATTGTGTAATTACCCCATATGCTTTTCCAGTGTGTATTGCCGGAATAGTGATCTTGACTTTTTTTGTCTCAATCTTAATTGGGATGATTTTTTGTATTTCTTCAAGAATATCGTTAATTTGATTATCGATAGGTATATTCTTTATATTAATATGAGCTTGTTCAATAGCGTTTTTAATCCTTTCGGTTGTGTGTGGGTGACCTGTTTGAGGATCAACAGCATTAGTGGCTAAGAAGTCAACAACCTGTTTAAATTTCTTTTCTTGCTCTTCATTTCTATGTTCTTGGGTAGTTTGAACTTCTCCTTCCTTCACAATACGACCAATGATTTCAGTAGTATCATCTGTCTTAAAAGCATCTTTCAAATCAGAAGGCGAAGCAACTTCTCCTTTCTTAACATCATTAAATATTCTATCTCCTTCTGCCTCGATAAAATTAGTTTCTCCTTTCTTAAATTTCAAAGCATCATCTAAGTCTACTTTAATTTCAAAATGTTTTCCTGCTTTTGTTATTCTCGCGAGAGTACTACCCATAGATTCTTCCCCCTGTGAGAATTGCTAATGGAAATTTCCTATTTGCTTTTGTTATTCGTGCTAATGTTGATGTCATTTTTTAATGGGGTATATTATTCCAGTTGGAACATACAATGTTTTTAATTTTTGATTTTGTTCTAGTATTTCTTCATTACATTTGGTTATTGAATTATAAATTTTATATTCAAGAGAATTACTTCCTTCAAATCCTTGAATATTCATTTTTTCAGCTCCAATAAACCCTTTTTTTAATAATAATAAGTGTTGATATTTTTTTCCATTTCTTTTTGTTTCTATCACTAATGAATTATCTTGGATTGCTTTAAATCCTTCTAAATCTTTTTTATCTTTTATTTTGTATTCTTCTCCCATTATAATCTAGTTATATCGTCGCCTTCAAGACTATTTAATTCCTCTTTTTCTAAATTTATAAAATGTGCTTCGTAGTTTCCAGTAACACTTTCTTCAACCCTATCCGCAATATTACTTGAAAGTTTAAATCCTTTTTTCATTTGTTCATTTTTTTCTTTATTAATATACTCTTTACGAAGATCACATTTATCAAAGTTTCTTTTATAACAATTTTCTAAACAAAATAATATGTTTCTATTACTCAATGAGTCATTAGATATTCTTCTAAAAACTTCGTTGTTTACCCAGTTACATTTTTCTACAAATTTACAATATTTTTCAGGTTGGGGATTTTTTCCTTCTATTCCCATTTTATTTCTTCAACCCCTCATTTTTTGTAGTAATATATTTTTTTTGAGAATCACGAATCGCCCAAAATTTTTGATTATTAATCCAATCACATTGATTAGCTAATTTGCAATATTCTTTTTTTAGAACTTTATAATTTTCTTCAGTCATTTTATTTATTCTCCTCTAATATTTTTTCTGCTAAAGTATGCATTTGCTTTATCCCATTCAAATAGGATTCAGAAAATACTTTAAGTTTTTCTTTATTCATTTTGTTAATATATTTAATTCCTTCTTGGATATTTTTATTAGCGTTATATACTTCACAATTTGTTGGATCATTTTTTTGACATAAATTAGGTTCATTAACTAAACAACCATTACAATAATCTTCTTCTTCATTAAAAGATCCCCTTTCCTCTGCCATTTTCATTTTATAACCTAGTTATATCGTCGCCTTCAAGACGATTTAATTTACTTTCTTCTATTGTAATATATGCAAGTTCAAGATTATCCAAATCAAATTTTTCTCCTTGAACTGTTTTAAAAATTTCAAGTGCAAGCTTAATTCCTTCTTTGATTGTTAAATTCATCTTGTATTTTTCTCTTAGAATTTCTTTCATTTTTTCGTCGTTTTCTCCAATGGCATTTGTATAGTATGAAAAATAATTTCCAGTAACATCGCTAGTAAATAATTCTGGTTTCTTGTTATTAAGTCCAGCAATCATCATTGAAGCACCAAAGGGTCTTGCTCCACCATATTGTGTGAATTGTTGTTTTGTATTTGAAATTTCTTTAATCACCAATTCAGGTTCAACAGGAGAATCATAAGTAATTCTGTGTTGTTGTGCCATTAATTGTGCTTTTTCAACAAGAACACGTGCATCTGCAGTAATTCCAGCTAAACTCGAAATAATATGAGAATCAATTTCATGAACTCTACTAGCTGACTTTTGAACAATCAACTTTTCAGAAATTTTCTTGTCTGCAAGAATAAAAACCCCATCAGAACAAACCATTCCAATACTAGGAACACCTAATCTAACTGTTTTCTCAGCATATTCTACCTGTAGTAAATGGCCTTCTGGAGAGAACATTGTTGCAGTTCTGTCGTAACCCATTTGTTGGTGTTGCATATCTATTGGCATGTCCACTTTAGGCTCCTCCCCGAAGTGGGCATATGAAAATATTGTATTTGCTTATGTCCATTTTATGTAATTTTAGAGAATTTTATAATAATTTTAATCTTTTCCTTTTCTCCTTAAAAAATTAGATGGCCCTTATATTTAAAAGGGTTTCGGTGGTGTTATCACAATAAATTTTATAACCTTAATATTGGTGCCTAGAGCATGGTAAGGGAATTAATTGTTAAAGGAAACACTAAAATGGGGAAGGATGGAAAAGTTTGGGCTTTTAATCTCCCAGCAATTATTACTTGCACCCCCACAAAATGGTGTTTAGCTAAAAAAGGAAAAGAACAAAATTGTTATGCGTTGAAAGGAAATTACAAATTTCCAAAGGTCCAAAAAAGTTATAGAGAAAGATTAGAATTATCAAAAAAAGACGATTTTGTGGAAAGAATGATCCATGAGATTGATAAAAGAAATCCAACTTATTTTAGGTTTCATTCTAGTGGAGATTTTTATAGTGAAGAATATGTTAAGAAGGTTATTGAAATTGCAGAGAATTCTCCAGATGTTTTATTTAGAACAACAACTAGAAGAAGGGATTTAACAAAAATTATTCAAGAATTAAATTCATTACCTAATTTTATTGTTAGGGAAAGTTTAGATACTGAACGAACAACTCCTAAAATGAATTTACCTTTTGCAGCACTTTCTCAATTAGACATTGTTAGCAAATCAAATAGTTATGAATGTAAAAATGATTGCCCAAAATGTGGTTATTATTGTTGGGGGAATTCAGTAGATATGCATTTTATAGAGCATTAAAATAAATCTTTGTGAGAGTGCTTGATTATTCTTTGATCATATTTTTCTTCCCAATCTTTTCCCAATGTTCTCTCTTCTATTGTTTTTCCAAGTTCTTTTCTAGCCTTAAGACCTTTCACCATACCATGGGTTAATCCTAAATCAGTGTAAATTGCAACAAGATCAAAATCATTTGTTAATTCAAAACCTGCTTCAATTCCCAATTTTCTTTCAGAAGGAACATTATCATTTAGGATTCCTGGTTGAGTGTATAACAAATGGGATGCAAATGGAACTTCCCCCCTGTTCAAACAATCTCTAACACAAGATCTAGCATACTTTATATTTTGCTTGACTTGTTCATCAGTTCCTCCATAAGGGCTTTCAACAACAACTCTTTTTATTATATCTTTTGACATGGTTAATTATACTGAAGATGTCTTTAAAAGAATTATAGTGCTAAAAAGTTTATTATTTCTTCAAACTTTTCAAAGTCCCACTGACTTTCAATACTTCCATTTTCTCAGACCAAATAACTAATGAGGCTCTAACACCATCAATAGCTTCACGATTTATAGAAATGATTGCAGAATTAGAATCTGTTTTTATCCAACCAAGTCCAACTTTGGATAATCCAGAACTTCCTGAAAAATCTTTGATTGCGGACGGAATATTTTTCTCAAGATTTTTTCCCTCAACTAACAAATATCTTTTATTTTCTCTGAGTGATGGTTTTAATGCTTTCATGAAATAACTAAGTAAAAAGTATTTTTATAGTTTTAGAAAATCAAATTATAAGCAAGTCTCAATCCATAATAAACTAAGAACAATCCAGCAACCAATGAAACATATTTCATTCTTTTTTTATTAATTACTTTGTTTCCTAGTTTAGATACTAATGCAACAATTGCCAATGATAAAAAGATTCCTGCCAATACCCCAGAGCTAATTACCAAATTTGCATTTTGAGCAAAGAAACTCCCAATTATTCCAACCCACATAAAAAAATTCACAGGATTAAGGAATGTTATAAGATATCCAACGAGATATGAACTATTCTTAACAAATTTCTTTGCAACCGGATCTACTTTTGAAAAATAATCCATAATATTTTCATATCCTAAAAATAATAGAAAACAAACCCCTAAAATTCCTAAGACCATGTTAACAATAATATTTTCAGATATCCTAGATAATCCCAAATAGACTAAAGTGAAATAAGTTAATTCTGCTGCAAATGCTCCTAAAAAAGTTTTAACTCCTTCTTCAAAATCAAGTTGAATCCCTCTCCTTAAAATTTCTAAGGTTACTGGTCCAAGTGGAAGAGTTAACGCAATCCCCAATAAGAAATTGTTCAAAAAGGTTACCATTTCTTCACCATCTTTTATCAAGAGATTTTTGTTTTATAAGTTATTATTTACTCCAATATATATTCTAAAACATTTTTAAACTCCAGATAACTTTAAAAGTAAAAGAGGAGAATTAAGAAAATGGAAATATGTACTATTGGAGGATTTGAAGAGGTTGGAAAAAACATGACTGCTGTTAAAGTTGAAGACGATGTTTTTCTTTTTGATGCAGGATTACATTTGCCTGCTGTTATTCAATTGCAAGAGGATGAAGTTGTACAAAATTATACTGAAAAAAAATTAAGAAGAGTTGGTGCAATCCCAAATGATTTAGTTTTAGATAAACTTGGATGGACAGATAAAGTAAGAGCTATTTTTGTGGGTCATGCCCATTTAGATCATGTAGGGGGATTGCCCTATCTTGCATATCGTTATCCAAAAGCACAAATTTATGGCTCTCCATTTACAATGGCTGTTTTAGATTCTTTATTGGAGGACGAAAAAATAAGAATTCCAAATAAAAGAAATCCAATGCAACCAGATTCTTCAGTTATGATTAAGGGAAAAAATTCAGATTATAAAGTTGAATTTGTTCATACCACCCATTCCACAATTCAATGTGCTTTTCTAGCCTTACATACAAAAGAAGGAGTTTTCTTTTATGCAAATGATATGAAGCTTGATAATTATCCAACAATGGGGAAGCCTCCAAATTATAATAAAATGCGAGAACTTGGAAAAAAAGGAGTAAAGGCTTTAATTGTAGATTCTCTTTATTCAGGTACAGAAAAAAAATCAGGAAGTGAAACAATTGCAAAACACCTTCTTGATGACGCTTTTTCAAAAGTTAGAAATAAAAAATCTGCAATTTTTATAACAACATTTTCTTCACATATTGAAAGATTAAATAACATTGTAGAAATTGGAAAGCAAACAAAACGACAAATAGTTTTCATTGGAAGAAGTTTGAATAAATATGTAAGTTCTGCTTCAAAAGTAGGCCAATGTCCTTTTGGAAATAAAGTAACTTTGCTTAAATATAGAAGACAAATTAATTCTTTCTTACAAAAAGTAGAAAAAAATAGAGACAAATATTTGATTGTTTGTACAGGTCATCAAGCAGAGAAAAATTCAATTCTTGATAGAATCATGAAGGGTGAAACTCCATTTAGATTTAGGCCAGAGGATAATATGATTTTTTCTTCAAGTGTAATTCCTACCCCAGTAAATGTTCTTGCTCGTGAAAAAATGGATAAAAAATTAAGGGCAGCAGGAGTTAAAATACAAAATGATGTTCATGTACATGGGCACGGAAGTCGTGAAGATTTAAGAGAAATTTTAGAAATGGTAAAACCCAAACATATTATTCCCTCACATGGGACTCTTCAACAAGAAACCCCAATGATTGATTTAGCAAAAGAGTTTGGTTATGAATTTGGGGAAACTTCTCATCTTACTTCTAACGGTAAATTATTGAAATTTTAAAATGATACGACATGATCTTTTAGGCGCTTTAATGTCCGCAATGGCAAGGGGAGAAACTTTAAAACAGGCAACAATGACTTTGGAAAATGCAGGTTATAAATCCGAAGAAATTCAATTGGCAGTAAAAACTTTTCAACAACAAAAAATACCTGTTGAAAAAGCAGTGCCTGCTAAAGAATCTGTATTGAAAAAACCTCTTCCCCCTCCAAAACCAAAAAATGCTCAAAGAGTTTCTAATTATTCTTCTCCAAAACCAATGCCCAAACCAAAACCTGTTTTAAAAAAAGTTCCCATTAAACCGGTTTCAGAATATGCTTCTCCAGTTATGGATCACAAACGAAAAGTAATAATTTTTATTTTAGGAGTAGTTTTAGTTATTTTATTTGGAGTTTTAATTGGATTATTCGTATATAAATCTGCAATCATAGAATTTTTTAATTTATTATTTGGGTAATAAAATGTCTACAATTTATCAACCTGCTGAGGATTCTTTTTTAATGTCTAGAATTTTAAAGGAACAATTACCATCCCTCCTAAAAGATAATTTAGATTTAAAATTTTTGGAAATAGGAACAGGAAGTGGAATCCATCTTCAAACTGCCTTAAGTTCTGGAATAAAAAAAGAAAATATTTTTTCAGGAGATATAAATCAAGCTTCAGTGAATCATTGCACCATGCTTGGATTTGATTGCACAAAATCAGATTTATTTGAAAACCTAGATGGAAAATATGATATTATAATTTTTAATCCTCCCTATCTTCCCAAGGATAAAACAGAACCAAAAGACTCCCAACTAGCAACAACCGGTGGAAAAAAAGGAAGTGAAATAATTAATAAATTTCTCCAACAAGCTAAAGATTATTTGCAACAGGATGGAAAGATTTTCTTAATTACTAGTTCTCTTGCAGAAAATATTGATTTTGAAAAATTAGGATATAATGCAAAAGAAGTTGGTTGTGAAAAATTATTTATGGAAAGATTATGTATTTGGGAACTTACCGTTTAATGTCTAACCAGCTTTTCTTTTCTTTCTTTAACTTAACAATCTGCGGAAGTTGGTCTTCAAAAACAGGTTTTTGAACTTGATAAAAAATTCCTAAAGGAATTTTTGTTAATTCGTTGTAATTGAATTCCCCTGCTCTTTTCCAAGCTTGTTCAAAATTTGATTTGTCGTGTTTTGTTTTTTCAAGAAGATATGTTTTCTCTTTGTAACCTTTATCTGGGTGGAAAATAATGCAGGGTTGTAAGATTTCAATAAATGCAAATCCTTTGTGCTTTAGTGCTTCTCCCAAAACCCATTCAACTTGTTTTGGGTCTGCAAAAACTCGTGCAACAAATGTTGCTCCAGAAGCAAGCATGAGCTTAAGGGGATTCATTGGATGAACCTTAACCCCGAGGGGAGTTGTTTTATCTTTAACACCTAGTTCTGTAACTGGAGTAGGTTGTCCAACAGTCAATGCAAATACTTGATTATTATGGACCATATATTTTAAATTAGAATTATATCTGGCAGCGTGAATTGTATGTTCCATTCCTTCTGCATAGGCATCCCCATCTCCCGAAAATCCAATAACATTTAGGTTAGGATTTCCCATTTTTATTCCAAGACAAGTAGGTAAAACTCTTCCATGCAAGGTGTTCAATCCGTTTATATTCAGATAATCAAAAATCTTTGCGTGGCATCCAATTCCAGTAACAATTGCAAAATCTTTTGGATTTTTTTTACTAATAACATTCTTTACTCCTGCAAGTATTTGGAAATTAAAACATCCTGGGCACCAAGTCCCACCTTTTTTTGTCATTATATTTGTTGTCATGCTAAGCCCACCCCTGCAACCCATTTACCTACAAAATGAGTGGCAATTATCACAAAGATTGCAATGGTCAAATGTTCTCTTATTATCTTGTATGGTTTTATTCTTTTTTGTTTAGCAATGTATAAACTAATAAGGGAAATTAATCCAAGCCCCCAGACTATGCTTATCACTATTGCAGTTTGAAGATTGAAAAGAAGAATAGGAATAACAAATGTTAATGCAATGATTAGTTTAGATAAAAAAGTACTGCCAGTAGATTCCCATATTTCTTTTGTGGAGTGTTTATTTTCTGCTTCTTCAGAAATATGAATTCCAAGAGAATCTGATAATGCATCTGCAATTGCAATAATAATTATTCCTCCAAAAATAATATTTTTAGAATGTGTTCCTGAATTTAATCCAATGATTAAACCTAAAGTTGTTATGATTCCCGAAGTCAATCCAAATCCAAATCCTTTTTTTATAGAAGTTTTCATTTCAACTTTCCCCCAATCTCCTTAGCTAATTCATCACATAAAAATGGACGTCCATCATATCTTAATATTTTATTTTCAATAAAGATTCCTGTTTTTTCTGCAATTAAACTTTGTAATTGACCTGTAGAATTATTTTCAACAATCATAACATTTTTTCCTTTTAATTCTTCTGCAACTTTTTTTGGAAAAGGTTCAATGTATAAAATTTGTATAAATTTAACATCTAAACCTTTAATAGCGTCGAGAATTGCACCTTTTGGACTCCCCCAACTAACAATAACATTTTTTGAATTTTTATTTCCAAAAACTTTGTATTGGACAAACTTTTCTGCTTCTTTTCCAATATCTACTGCTTTTTTCAATCTTGCATCAATATTTTTTTTAATTAAAACAGGATCTTCTGTAGAACTTCCATCTTCGCTCACTTCATAACTATTATATCTCCCAAATTGGGTTGTTTTTTTAGATGGAGTAATTTTAGGCTTATCTGTGAAGGTGTAAAAACTTTCTCCAAGATGTTTATCTGTAATAACAATTGAAGGTGTTTTAAATTTGTGAGAAAAATAAAATGCTTGACTTGTTAATTCTTCTGATTCAACAGGATCTCCTGGAGCTAAAAGAATTCTAGGAAACTCTCCATGTCCTGAATGCCGTGCCATGTTTAAATCTCCTTGACCAGTGTATGTAGCAACTCCTGTTGCAGGACCAGGTCTTTGTGCAAGATACATTACCAATGGGACATTTGCCATCCCAGCTAAACTCAAAGATTCTGTCATTAAGTCAAAACCTCCTCCTGAAGTTCCAACCATTGCCTTTGCACCAGTAATTGCACTACCAATCCCAGCATTAACTACTGAAATTTCATTTTCTAATTCTAAAACTAAATAATTATTTTCAATTTGTTTTTCTGCAAGTTCCCCTAAAACAGGGGTAGCAGGAGTCATAGGATATGCATAGTAAATATCAAGGCCTGCTTTAATTGCTCCCATTGAAGTTCCTTGGTTTCCATTGGCAAAAACAGCTTGTTTTTTTGTTGGTTTTCGCAATTCAACATGTGCTTTTGCATCTTCATAGCCTTTTTTAGCTTCTTCCATGTTTTCATCATATCTTTTCTTTAATATTTTTAATTCTGCTTCAAGAATTTTAAAATCAAAACCTAAAATTTTGAACAATCTTCCTGCAAAATACATATTTGCGTGTTTCCCATCAAGAACAATACCATTTTTCTTTAAATCTTTAGAATGAATTGTTTTAGTCTTTTCATCAATTGCAACAATCACATCAAAACAACAATCATTACTATTAACTGGTTCTGTAGAAAATGTCAAAACATTGAAATTATGCCCTCCACGTATCAAAGATTGATAATCTCGCGAATAAAAAACATAGTACCCTTGTTTCACAAGCGCTTCTCCTAATATGTGGGTAAGGATATTTGGTCCTTGTCCTGCTTGCCCTCCAAAAAGAATATTTTTTCTCATTTATACTTCATCACAATCAATTTTATATACACATATAATTATCAAGGGTTATAAACTTTTTCAATAAAAGATGGTAAAATTTGCACATATATCGGACGTACATTTAGGAGGGTGGAAGCAACAGCCAATGCAGGATTTAAACTTCCAATCCTTTCAAAAAGCAGTTGAGATATGTATAAATAGAAGATTAGATTTTGTGCTATTTGCGGGAGATTTATTTGATTCTGCTTATCCCCCCATAGAGATATTAGGTAAAACATTTGCAGAATTTAGAAAGCTAAAGGATGCAAATATCCCATGTTTTATCATAGCAGGTTCACATGATTATTCTGTTTCTGGAAAAACATTCTTAGATGTATTGGAGAAGGCTGGTTTTTGTAAAAATGTAGAAAATTTTGATGAAAAAGAAGATACAATTATTTTAAATCCAACTGTATACGAAAATGTTGCAATCTATGGATATCCCGGAAAAAAGTCTAGTTTAGAAATACCTGATTTAAGAAGAGTAAAGATGAATGATGCTCCTGGCCTGTTCAAAATATTTATGCTCCATACAACTTTGGATAAAGCAAAAGGAACATTGCCCATTGATGCTATTGAGGCAGATCTTTTGCCCAAAGCAGATTATTATGCATTGGGCCATTTACATATGGATTTTCAATATCAAAATTTTGTTTATCCAGGACCGATTTTTCCAAATAATTTTCAAGAATTAGAAGATTTACAATTCGGAAGTTTTTATGTGGTGGATACAGAAGGACAAAATAATCTTGAAAAAGTAAAACTTCAAATAAAAGAAGTTGTTCCCATGACTGTTAATATAACAAGTACTACTGCAGCAACAGAGCAAATAATTTCTGAACTTGAAAGATTAGATATAAATGATAAAATAGTTCTTTTACGAGTTAAGGGTCAACTTGAAGGACAAAAAAATTCAGATATAAAATTTCAACAAATTGAGGAGTTTACTAAATCAAAAAATGCTTATTTTATGTTAAGAAATACCCATGAATTAAAAACAAAAGACCTTGAACTTGAAATAGAGGTGGGAAATAATGAAAATGTTGAAGAGGAAACAATAAATATTTATTCAGAAGAAAATCCTTCTGATTTTAATTCTTTAATCCCCCAATTAATTAATTCCCTTTCCATTGAAAAGCAAGAAGGGGGAACAACAGATAGTTTTGAAAAAAGACTCATGGGGGAATCTAAAAAGATTTTGAAATTTTAAAATGATATTAAGAAAAATAAAATTAAATAACATTCGAAGCTATGAAAATCAAGAAGTTAGTTTTACAGAAGGTTCTACCCTTTTATCTGGAGACATTGGTTCTGGAAAAACTTCTATTTTGTTAGGAATTGAATTTGCATTGTTTGGATTACAACCTGGACAGCGAGGCTATTCTCTATTGAGGAATGGAGAACAAACTGGGGGAGTAGTCATTGAATTTGAAGTAGATGGTAAAGAAATAATAATAGAAAGAACTCTAAAACTTGGAAAAACAGTTTCACAGGATTATTGTGCAATAACAATTGATGGAGAAAAAATAGAAACTTCTGTTGGAGAATTAAAAAATAAAGTTCTTGAGTTGTTAAGCTACCCAAAAGAATTTTCAAAAAAACAAAACATTTTATACAAATTTACCGTATATACTCCCCAGGAAGAAATGAAACAAATTATTCTCCAAGATTCTGAAACAAGAATAAATACTTTGAGACATGTTTTTGGAATTGATAAATATAAGAAAGTTTTAGAAAACGTCGTAATTATAACTGCAAAATTAAGGGAAGAAAAAAGAATCAAACAGGGTGTAACTTTAAATTTAGAACAAGAAAAATTAAATATTGTTTCAAAAGAAATAGAACTTGAATCAAAGAACTCTAATCTTGGTTCGGTAGATAAAGAACTTTTTTTGAGAATAGAAGAAAGAAAAAAAATACAAGAAGAAAAAGATGAAGTTTCTAAAAGAATTGAAGAAAAAGATAAACTTCAACAAGAAATTGAAAAAACAAAGATTATTATTTCAAATAAAAATGAATCAATAATAAACAATAAGAAAACAATTGAACAACTTCAATTTCAAATAAAGGAATTGCAGGATTTACAATTTGATAATTCTCAAATACTCCAACTTGAACGTAAAATTGTGGCAATGAGGAAAGAAAAAGAAGAATTAAATGAGGAAAATCTCAAAATAGCCTCCCAAATAGCCTCTTTAAAGATGAAGAATCAAGATAATGAAAATATAAAAGATAAAATTACTCATATCGAAGTTTGCCCAACCTGTTTGCAGGATGTAGATTCTGTGTATAAAGCAAATGTGGTAAATAAAATAGATTCAGATAATAATCAAAACATAAAGGAAATAGATTCATATGAATTAGAAAGGCAAAAAATACTGCAAGAAATTGGAAATGCAGATGCACAAATAATCTCAACAGAGAGACAAATACAAGAATTTAATTTAATTAAGATAAAATTACAAGGAATTAATGAAAAGCAAACAAGATTAGATGAAATTGAAAAAACAAGTGCTTTGCTTATGCAAGATGTTGGGCTTTTAACAAAACATTTGGAAACTTTGCAAACCTCTGTATTTGATTTGAATAAATTTAGTAATATTTTTGAGGAAAAACAAAGGAAGTTTGAAGATGCTTTGAAACAAGAAAGGTTAGCAGAGATAAAAGTGGCTGAATTAAAAAGAGAAATAGAAGTTTTTAGCAGACAAATACAAGAATTAAAGGAAAAAATAGCTCAAACAGAAGAAATCAAGAAACAATTAGATTATCTCACTAATCTTGAAAATTGGCTTTCTAAGCAATTCATCCCTTTAATTACTTACATAGAAAAAAATGTGATGATTAAACTTAAAGTAGAATTTTCTAAATTATTCGCAGAGTGGTTTGCAATGCTTGTTTCAGATTCTTTTAATGTGAGACTTAGTGATGATTTTACTCCAATCGTTGAACAACAAGATTATGAGATTGATTATGCCTATCTTTCAGGGGGAGAAAGAACTGCAATTGCCTTGGCCTATCGGCTAGCATTAAATCAAACAATAAATTCTTTGATGAGTAAAATAAAAACAAGAGATCTTGTAATTTTAGATGAACCAACAGATGGTTTTTCAGAACAACAACTTGACAAAATGAGAGATGTATTGCAACAACTTGATATAAAACAATTAATTATTGTAAGTCATGAACAAAAAATGGAAAGTTTTGTTGAAAATGTTATAAAATTTAAGAAAGAAAATAATGTTTCTAAATCAGAAGAGTAATCTGTTATCCTACGCCTAGAATACTAATATTTATATATAGAAATTTCCTATCTTTTTTAGTTATCCTACATGGAAAAAGATGGTGCATAAGAAATATATAAAGAGGGGTGGAAAGACTTTTGGTCCGTACTATTATGAAAACTATCGTGTGGGGGATAAAATCAAAACAAGGTACCTTGGACAAAATTATTCTCCTCAAAAAAAATCATTGTCCTACAAAAATTTTCTTATGGTTTTAGTTCCAATTGCTTTAGTTATCCTACTTCTTGCAATTGGAAATTTTAATTATTATTTTCAAACAACAGGAAATGTTATAGATGAAATAGAAAATCCAACTTTGAAAGAGGTCAAGATTGCAGAAAAGATTGCAACAGATCAATTATCCAGTACAGTTGATATCCAAGAGATTTCTGATTTAAATATAAAAGACAAACTTTTTGAAAAAAATAAAATAATGGAATTCCAAGTTCCAGAAGGGTTAATAGAGCTTAATTTTGATTTATTAAATTACAGTGAATTTATAGAAAAACAAACAGAACAAGAAGTTGATGCAGAAAATTTTGATATTGAAGTTGATGAATCTGCTGAGAAATATAAATGGGGGTATGAAGTTAAATTAACTGATTTGAATTTTATGGCAAGGATTGATGTTTCTGCAGATGCAGGAATAGTACTTGTAGATGATCAAACATTAAAGATAGGAAATAATTATTTGAGTTTTGCTGATTTAATAGCAGAAGGGTACACATTAACAATAGAGGAACCAGTTATTCTTGAAAAACTAAATATTACCAATCAAACATTTGCCAATGAAACAATCACCAATATTACTCTTGCAAATGAAACTCTTACCAACATCACAATAACCAATGTAACTGAAGGAAATATTTTAATAATAAATGAAACAACTGCTAATGAAACTATTACAAATATCACTGAAGAAGTAGAGGGAATTGAAGAACAAGAAGAAATTCCTGAAGTAAATATAACTGAAGAAGAAACTTCAAATGAAACAGAGATAATTATTAATGAAACAGAAGTTGATACTAATATAACTGAAGAATTGGAAGAAGAACAAAATGAAACTTCAGAGGAAGAAGAACAAGAAGAACAAGAAGAAGAGAACAAGGAAACTACAGAAGAAGTAGAAGCACCTAACCAAGTACCGAGTAGGTCCGTGGGAGGTCCAGAGGAGGGTGTACCCTCTGATGAGGGCAAAGAACCAGAAGAAGAAATTTCAATTTCTCTAATGACAGGAAGTGTTGAAAAAACAGAATCAGAAGATAAAAAAGAAAAGGCACCTAAAGGTGTACCCTCTAAAGAGGGCAAAGAGAAAAAGGAAAAAGAAAAGAAAAAGACAGCACCCAAGGGTGTACCCTCTGATGAGGGCAAAGAATCTGCAGAAACTCCAATTACTGGAAAGGTAATTCGTGGGATTACTGGATTTTTTGTTCATGGAATCCAAGGAATGACTGGGAATGTAGTTGAAGAAGAAAAGGTTGTTTCCATTTATATTCAAAGGAATTTCAATAACACAAATTATTCTATCGGAGATATAATTTACCTTGATCCAACATTAGTAATAATTGAAATTTCAGATGCAGAACACTTAGATGAAAACAGAACTTTGATTGCAGATATTTACGATTCTGTAAAAGAATTAGATGGAAATTATAGCCCAGTTATTAATAATAATGAATATGTAAGAATAACTTTCAAAGAAAATTTAACGAATACAAAAGATATTACTGTTTATGCGAGGGCGGTTAATGAGAGTTCTGAGATTGAAGTTTATCTTGAAAATGGAAATGAATCAATTGCTAAATTTAAAGAAATTTTAAATGAGTCTTATTATAAGGTTTATTTAACAAACTTATCTGAAAATGATAGTTACCAAACTTTTGATTTGAAAGTTTTGGGTGCTATTGAATTTGATTATATTGTGGATCCTTCTCCTTCTGGAGTAGATATGATTGGAGAATATTATCCTGCAAATGATACAAATACTAGTGGAATTGGAACAATAATGAATTTTACATTTAACCATACAACTACTGATAATTATACTGCAATGATTTTTGTCTCAAATACAACTTCTGATTTAAACACAATTGAAAGTTTGGTTTATATTTCAAATAGTACAATTAGGAATAACACCCTTGTTGAATATAATCTTACTGCATTACCAGTTAAATCTACCTTGACAGATACATCTATATTACTTCATATGAATAATCAAAGTGAGTTTGGAGAAGATGATGAATTAGTTTATGATTTTACAGGAGAAGGTCATAGTGCAACATGTTCTAGTTCAACTTGTCCCAGTTTTGATTTGGAAGGTGGCAAAGTTGCAGGAGGTTTTGAATTTGATGGAGTTGATGATAGATTAACGATCACAAAAGATTCAAATTTACATCCAACAAATAATTTTTCTATTCAATTTTGGATGAACCCTGATTCAACCGGAACAGGATCAAGAACTATTATTGATCATTGGTTATTTTGTTGGAATGGCTATGGTTATTTTTTTCAGATAGTTGATGGGGCTTTATCTTTTGCCACGGGAGGAGGATTTATTACTTATGGGTCGACGGATTATCCAATAGAATACGATAGATGGACTTTAGTTACAGGAACATTTGAAAACGGGAACATCTCATTGTATTTGGATGGAGAATATAAGAGTTCTGGTTGGCAAAGGGCAGCGGCTGCGGATGGATTACCCATTGCAGAAGACATTTGGTTTAATACTAGAGAGAATATGTATATCGGGAAAGGAGTAGGATCTTGTTGGGAGGCAGTAGGTTCTCCATTTAAGGGAAATTTAGACGAGATAGCTTTCTTTGATCATTCTTTAACTCCTGCAGAAGTTTATGATTATTATTGGCAAGATCAAAAGTATTATTGGCAGGTGAATATGACAAATGGAATTGATTCTAATTTGAGCGAAATATTTGAATTTGATTCTCATGGTGAACCTCCTATGGCAGATATTGTTTCTCCAACTCCCTGGGGGTATTATGACACAAGTGTAATTGATTTTAATATGACTGCAATAGATGTTGATGAAGACGTGGATTCTTGTTGGTATTCTTTAGATGATGGATCAGCGGTTTTTATGACAAATACAACTTCCGCCCCAACGGTTTGGAACGCAACAGACCTTACAGTTACTGATGGAAATCACCTTGTTAAGATTTATTGTAATGATACTGTTTGGGGGAATATTGAGGAAGACTTTCAAAATTTTACTGTGGATTTGACATATCCTACAATAAATATAACTCATCCATTAAACATAACTTATAATTATAATGTTATTGATTTAAATTATACCTTTATAGAAACAAATCCGTATAATTGTTGGTATTCGACTGATTCTGGAATAACAAATACTACAATAACTTGTGGAGACAATGTAACTGGTTTATCTTCTAGCGAAGGTTCAAACACCTGGACCGTTTGGGCTAACGACACGGTAAACAATGTAAATAGTTCTAGTGCAACATTTGTAGTAGACACAATTTATCCAGAAATTAATTTAACCTCTCCACTAAACCAGACTTATAATTATAATGTTACTGATTTGAATTACACTTTCACAAATTCAAATCCAGATTCTTGTTGGTATTCTTTAGATAGTGGAATAACAAACACAACAATAACTTGTGGAGACAATGTAACTGGTTTATCTTCTAGCGAAGGTTCAAACACCTGGACCGTTTGGGCTAACGACACGGTAAACAATGTAAATAGTTCTAGTGTAACATTTTTTGTAGATTCAATCTTCCCAGAACTAAGCATAACATACCCATTAAATACAACTTACAATTCAATAATCACTAATTTGAATTATACTTTCACAAATTCAAATC
>CAZWGF010000004.1:25459-29436 GCA_964633605.1 Candidatus Woesearchaeota archaeon | reverse complement strand
TATTTTGTCTTGCTAAGAATCTGTTTGAAGGTGTTTCAAGAACATTTTTTATTTCTGTCTTTTTTGATTTCTTGTCTTTTGTTTGAATGTTCACAAATTTTGCCTTTAGTAAATATGTTTTTTGATTTCCACCCATTGTTCTTTTGGTTTTTCTTTTTTCTTCACCAATTTTAATAATTCTTTTTTGCCCTGCTATTTCGTGTTTTTTCTTCTTACGGTTTTGAATATATTTTCCGCCTGATATTTTTTTCCCTTTCTTAGTAACCATATTTAAACAGATTAAAATTCATTTAAATAGGTTTCTGTTTAGTCCAGAACGAAAAGGTTTAAAAACAAATTCTGCAGAATAAGAATATGGTAAACGGAATTGAACGACCTTTGGATTTATTGAATAATTCAAAGGGTAAAGAAGTTTTAGTGCACTTGAAAGGTGACAAGCAGTTCGTAGGAACATTGTTGGCTTTTGACATCCACATAAATTTGGTATTGGATAACATAAAGGAAATGCAAAACGGCGAAGTGAAAAGAAATCTAGGATTGACTTTTCTAAGAGGAGATACAATTATCTTTATCTCTCCAGCTTCAACTGCTCTAAAGAGCGAGTAAAATTGTTGGAAGAATAGCGTTTTTGTTTTTAATTTCGCAATGTTGAAATTCATTTTAGCGATAGCTAAATTATATAAATCGTTTTCTCGTATTTTTGTTATGGTAAAGGTAACTTTTTTAGGAACATCTGCACAAATTCCTACTGTGAGGAGAAATCATACTTCTATGTTGTTAAATTATGATGGAGAGAACATTTTGGTGGATTGTGGAGAAGGCACACAAAGACAATTTAGGAAAGCTAGATTAAATCCATGTAGGGTTACTCGTATTTTGATTACTCATTGGCATAATGATCATGTTTTGGGGTTACCTGGACTTTTATCAACTTTGGCATTAAGTGGTTATAATAAAAAACTTTTTATTTATGGTCCAAGAGGAATAAAAAAACATTTAGATGATATGTTTGCTGCTTTTCCTTTTGTTATAAATTATGATTTTGAGGTTAAGGAAGTTAGTGGGAAATTTTTAGATGAAAAAGATTTTTATCTTGAAGCAGCTTCAATGACTCACGGAGTTCCTTGCAATGCTTATACATTTGTTAAAAAAGGTTTGTTGAGAGTTGATAAAAAGAAACTTGCAAAATCAAAATTACCTGAAGGTCCTTTGTTGCAGAAAATAAAAGAAGGAAAAAATGTGACCCATAAGGGTAAAAAATATCTTGCTAAAAATTTAACATACAAGGAAGAAGACAAAAAAGTTTCTTTTGTTTTAGATACGTCTATGAATGATAATATTGTTCCTTTGGTTAAAGATTCTGATTTATTGATTTGTGAATCTTGTTTTGATGAAGAGTTAAAGGAAAAGGCAGCAGAATATAAACATCTTACTACAACTCAAATTGGAAATATTGCAAAGAAATCAAAATCTAAAAAATTAATATTGGCTCATTTGAGTCAGAGATATGAAAAGGATAAAAAGAAGATTTTAGGAGAAGTTGGGAAACTTTTCAAAAATGTTACGATTGCAGATGATTTAGATGGTGTTGAGGCATAACCCAAACATTTTAAATACAATTATTTCTAGTTTAATTATAAGGCCCTTGTAGCTCAGCCTGGATAGAGCGATTGCCTTCTAAGTAGGAAGGTTTTCCTTCATTCTTCTTTCCTGGAGAAAAGAAGAAAGCAATAGGTCGCAGGTTCGAATCCTGTCGGGGGCATGGACGAAAGTCTAAATTACGCACAGGTGGCACAGCGGCTACTGCGCCTCCCTGCAGAGGAGGTTTTCGTGGGTTCGAGTCCCACCCTGTGCTTTATGCGAAATGTATCTTCGTGAGCATTTTGGTTTTTCTTGTGCTTTCCAAATATTTATATATTATTTTGTAGTACCTAATTGTATGGCATTCATTGTTAAGAAGAATATTAGTGGGAAAGATTACTTTTACCTTAATGAAACTAAAAGAGTTGAAGGAAAAGTTGTTAGTAAGTGTTTAGGATATCTTGGGAAGGATAGAAAGGATGCTGAGAAAAAAGCTAGCGAAATTCTTAAAAACATAGGAAAAGGAAAAGATATTAAGAAAATAAAAATGGCAGAATTAGAACATACAAAAATTTCAATAGAAGAGTTAAATAACTTTTGTAAAAGTAAAGGATTTGTTTTTAGAAGTTCTGATATTTATGAGGGGTTATCTGGGTTTTGGGATTTTGGACCTTTAGGTGTAGAATTATTTAATAATCTTAAGAAAGACTGGTGGAATTTTTTTGTTAATGGAAGAGATGATATGGTTGGAATTGAGGCAAGTATAATTTCTCATCCTAGAACTTGGAAAGCTTCAGGACACATTGAAAACTTTAGTGATGTTTCTGTTATTTGTAAAAAATGTTCAAAACCAAATAAGATTGATAAATCTGAAGTTGGGAAAGTTAATTGTGATTGTGGGGGAGAATACGATGTTAAAGGAGAATTTAATTTAATGTTTAAAACAAATATTGGTGCTCTTGATCCTATGCCTGCTTATCTTCGAGGAGAAACAGCCCAGGGAATGTTTATGGATTTTAAATTAATTCAACAAACTTCTAGAAAACAATTGCCTTTTGGTATTGCACAAATTGGAAGATGTTTTAGAAATGAAATTGCTCCTAGAGATTTTTTATTTAGAAGTCGTGAGTTTCATATAGGGGAGTTTGAATTTTTTATAAATCCTGAAGAAACTAAATGTTCAATTCTTGATAAAAATCATCTTGATGTTGGATTGAGATTATTGGATGAAGAAACTCAAAAAAGTGGAAAGGAAGATTTAATTGAAACCACAATTGGAAAAATGCTTAATGATAAAAAATTAGGTGAATGGCATGCCTATTGGCTTGCAGAACAAGTAAGGTGGTTTAAGAGTTTAGGATTGGATGAAATAAAAATTAGAGAACACACTAAAGATGAACTTTCTCACTATAGCTCTGCAACATTTGATATTGATTATGAATATCCTTTTGGAAGTAAAGAAGTTGCAGGAAATGCTAATCGTGGACAATTTGATTTAACTCAACATCAAAATGAAAGTAAAGAGAAAATGGAAATTTTTGATGAAAAGGCTGGGAAAAAAATTATTCCTCGAGTAATTGAACCCACTTTTGGTATGGAAAGAGTTTTTTTAGCTATTTTAACAAAAGCATATTGTGTTGATAAAGAAAAAAAGAATGTTGTTTTGAAAATTCCTGCTAAATTAGCTCCAGTAAAGGTTGCCATCTTTCCCATTATTAAAGGAGAAGAGTTTGAAAAAATTTCTCAAGAAATTGTTTCTAGTTTAAGAAAAAATTGGAATGTTGTTTATGATAAATCTGGAAGCATTGGTAGAAGATATGCAAGAAATGATGAAATTGGAACTCCCTACTGTGTAACAATTGATAATGATTCTTTAAAAAATAAAGATGTGACGATTCGTGATAGGAATACTGCTAAACAAATTCGTGTAAAAATTTCTGAGCTAAAAAATATTTTAAATCAGTTAATTGATGAAGAAATTAATTTTGAAAATGCAGGTAAATTAGTTAGTTAATTTACCGTCGATAAAAAATAAAAATTATTTTTATTTAAATTTTGCTTTTTTATTTAAATTTTTTATATAAAAAAATTTATAAACAACTTATTCCTAGTATAGTTAATTAAAAGAGAGGTGAATTACATGGCAAAAACTAAAACACCAAAACAAATTGCGGCTAAAATAAAATCGCTTAAAAAGCAAATTTCAGTGCTTGAAAAAGCTAAGAAAAAGGTAGCAGCTAAAAAGAAACCAGTGAAGAAAAAGAAAGTGGTTAAAAGGAAAGCTGTAAAGAAAAAAGCGAAGAAGAAACCA
Source organism: Candidatus Woesearchaeota archaeon (assembly GCA_964633605.1). Classification (GTDB taxonomy): domain Archaea; phylum Nanobdellota; class Nanobdellia; order Pacearchaeales; family GW2011-AR1; genus CAZWGF01. Next base: position 25,544 of record CAZWGF010000004.1, on the reverse strand, counting down.
GTAAAGAAGAAGAAAGCTGTAAAGAAAAAGAAAAGAAGATAAACAATTCTCTTTTATTTTTTTATTTTTATTGTTTGTTTTTTAT
>CAZWGF010000004.1:0-25359 GCA_964633605.1 Candidatus Woesearchaeota archaeon | reverse complement strand
AGATTATTAACTAAAAAGAAAAAGAAATAATTATTTTTGAGCTGCTTCTAATTTTTCTTGCTTTTCTCTTTCTTGCTTTTTGAATTTTGTTAAATATCCTGCAGCTTGATTTCTCATTTTTTTACTGGGCATTGTATTTCCAAGTATCTTTTTGTTCTTTTCAAAGTCTTCATGAAATTCTATGCCATGCTTTATCAAGGTTTCTGATGCCCTTTTGATTGATTTTGATTTTATTTTTCCCATACTTATTTGTCTATTATTTAACTTTTAAAGCTTTTGATTACTCAATTTTTCCAATATTATCCATGTTTTTGATGGCTTCAATGAAATTTCCTAGTTTTTTAGAGGGTTCACTAAGGCTTAGGATAATATATTTTAGAGAATATTCAATTGCTTTTTTATGGCCTTTGATTATGTCTATTTCAGTTATTTTTCTTTTATTGAAAGCAATAAGTAATTTTTCTTGCCCATCTGTGATTACCTTTAGTGTTAATTCTTTTTTATTGAAATTTATTATGTCTGAAATTTCTATTCCCTTATGGGTTAGATATTCCTTTACTTTGTTGAAGAATTTTTCATCATTGTTTGAAGATGCTTTTTTTCTTGTTACTTTGGGAGATGGTTTTTTGATTATTGGTTTTTTAGGCTCTTTAGAATCATCTCTGGGGGATTTTTCTTCTTCAAAAATGTCCAACACTTTTTCTTTTTTTATGGGTTCAGGAGTTGGAAGTATTTTTTGAGGAATTATTTCTTTTGGTATTTCTGGTTTTATTTCTTTTTTTATGGGTTCCCAATTTCCTAGTTCAGATTCTGGAATTATGAAATATCTCCAATAGATTTCATCATTTTTCTTAAAGGGCATTGCAAAATCTTTTATTGATCTTAATGCAACTCTTATTGCAGGTTCTTGTTCTATATCTTTGAGGAATTTTTTTGATTGAAGAATTGAGAATGCTTCCCTTTCCTTACTTCCTAGATGTTGAGAAAATTCTGCTAATTTTGGTTGTTGTCCATCTAAAAAGTATATGGGGGAGTTTCCAACCTTCATGTTACTTATTTTTATTTTCTTTTCAGAAATTAATTCAGATAAAAATGCAGATGCAAATAAACTATTTAATCCAGTTCCCTTTGCAATATGTACCGGTAGGCTTGGACCCCTTGATCTAAGGATTTGGATTATTTTTTCTTTTAATTGGGAGGTGTCTTGTTGAGGCATAATTATTAGAGAATTGGGAGGGTTATAAATATTTTTATGGTTTAACCCAATTAACTTCGTAGTATGTAATATCGCTTTCTTCGTCTACAATTGCAAGTAGTAAGTTTTTCTTTGTGGAGTGCGCAACCCTTGTTTTTGCTGAGAATTCATGCCAGGTTAGTTTTTTTGATTCGTGGTCTACAAATACTATCCATTTTGCGTGCTTTACTCCTGGTTTTGAGCCTTTTGTATATACTCTGAATTCTGCTCCGAATTTTAGGGCTGTTTTAACAACATATCCTTTTTCTCTTAAGTTTTTGAATACAGGATATTTGATTTGAATTTTTTTATCAATTCTACTTAGCTTGGACATTAATTCTTTTTTAGGGATTTTTTTGTTTCTTGAAAAGATTTCTATTTTTCCTTTTTCAACTAAGAATAATGCTTCTGATAGGGAATATTGTATTTTGTCGCTCACTGGTTCTCCAAATGAACTTTTTTTGAAAAGCGAATGTGCTTCAGAATCATTTGTTGAGATTATTTCCCCTGTAATGTGTGCTTGAATTTTTTTCATATAGATTTTACTCAATAGGAATATTTAAAAATATGCTTTTGGTATGTTTGATTATGAAACTAACACAAAACATGATTATTATTGTTTTATTGTTAGTCGTGACTCTCTTATAGGGTCATCTTAAATTTTTCTACACTTAAAATGGCTCTTAAATCTTTTATCTTAACAGATGTCTCTTTTGGAATGTTTTTCTTATCTTCAGATTCAATAATTAAATTTGGAGGTCAAAATGGAAATAGATTATAATAGGAAAACTAAGAAATATTCTTTTTATCATGGGGATCAATCTTGGAAATTTGAGGATTTAAAAGATCATTTTAGAGATAATGGTCATCAGAGGGAACCTATTTGTTTTGGAGTTCCCTATGAGGCATATGATGAATGTAGGGAAATGGCAAAAGAAATTAGCAGTATTTTTGATGAAAAAGAATCTCGAAACAGAAGGTAAGGATTATAAATAATAATTATCTTATAATAAAATGGAGAATGATTTTAAAAAAATAGAAAGTAAGTGGCAGAAAAAGTGGGAAGCAAAGAAGATTTTTGAGGTCAATGAAAAATCTAAGAAACCCAAATATTATGTTCTTGATATGTTCCCATATCCTTCTGGAGAAGGATTGCATATGGGTCATGCTTTTGTTTTTAGTTTAGGGGATATTTTTGCTAGATTTAAGAGGCTCCAAGGGAATAATGTTCTTTATCCTGGAGGTTATGATTCTTTAGGTTTACCTGCTGAAAATGCTGCAATTAAGGCAGGAATCCATCCTGAAAAGTATACAGCTGATTCTATTAAGAATTTTAAAAAACAACAAAAGGCAATGGGTTGGAGTTATGATTGGTCTCGGAGTGTTAAGACTTCTGATCCAGAATATTACAAGTGGGATCAATGGATTTTTCTTAAGATGTTTGAAAAGGGTTTTGCCTATCAGAAAGAATCTGCAGTTAATTGGTGTCCGAAATGTAATACTGTGCTTGCAAATGAACAAGTTACTGATGGGAAATGTTGGAGACATGAAGATACATCTGTGAGGGTTAAGCATTTGAAACAATGGTTTTTGAAAATAACTGATTATGTTGAGGAATTGTTGGATCATAGTAAATTAGATTGGCCTGACAAAGCAAAGAGAATACAAAAAAATTGGATTGGGAAAAGTTATGGGACAGAGATTAATTTTGAAATTAATAGTAAAAACCCCAAGGGGGAGACCTCTTCGAGGCCTTGGCCTATTTTTACAACACGTCCAGATACAATTTATGGAGTAACTTTTATGGTGGTTTCTGCTCAACACTTTAAACTTGATGATTTGGTTACAAAAGAACAAAGAAAAGAAGTTGATGGTTTTTTGAAAAAACTTAAATCTGTATCTGAGAAAGAATTAGAAAATATGGAAAAGGAAGGAGTTTTTACTGGCAGTTATGCTACAAATCCTTTGACTGGAGATAAGGTTCCTGTTTATGCTGGAAATTTTGTTGTTGCGGATTATGGTTCTGGAATGGTAATGGCTGTTCCTGCACATGATAAACGTGATTTTGAATTTGCTCGGAAATATAAAATTCCTGTAAAGGTTGTTATTGGATCTGAAGGATCTGAAGAGAGTCCTGAAAAAATGGCAAATGCATATGTGGGGGATGGGATTTTAATGAATTCTGAAGAATTTAATGGAATTAATAATCGGGAAGCAATTGATAAAATTACTCAACATTTGGCTAAAAAGAAATTGGGGAAAAAAACAGTCCAATATAAATTAAGAGATTGGCTTATTAGTAGGCAGAGATATTGGGGAACTCCAATACCAATGATTTATTGTGATAAATGTGGCATTGTCCCTGTTCCAGAAAAAAATCTTCCAATTAAGCTCCCTAAAGATGTTAAGTTTGGAAAGGGTAATCCTTTAGAGACAAATAAAAAATTTACAGATGTGAAATGCCCAAAATGTAAGGGTAATGCTAGAAGAGAGACAGATACAATGGATACTTTTGCAAATTCTTCTTGGTATTATTTAAGGTATGCTGATGCTCAAAATAAGAAAGAAATTTTTGATAAGAAAAAAGCTAATTATTGGTGTCCTGTTGATCAATATATTGGAGGTCCAGAACATATCACAATGCATTTGATTTATATTCGTTTTTATACAAAATTTTTAAGAGATCTTGGTTTATTGAATTTTGATGAACCTGCTTTAAGGTATTTTACTCAAGGAATTGTTAATGATGCTAAGGGGGAAAAAATGTCTAAATCTAAAGGGAATGTGGTAGAGCCTTTACCCATTATTGAAAAATATGGTGCAGATACTTTGAGATTAGCTTTGGTTTCAGTTGCTTCCCCAGATAATTCTTTTAATTGGGATGAGAAAATTTTAATTGGAAGTCATAAATTTTTAGTTAAGGTAAAAAATAATTTTGAGAATGTTAAGATTGGAAAATCAGACGCTAAGATTGAAAGCAAACTAAATAAAATTATTAAAGAAGTTACAAATCAAATTGAAAATTTTAAATATAATTTGGCAGTAATTAAAATTCGTGATTTGTTTAATTCTCTTGGAGATGAAGAAAGTAAAGTTGTTTTAGAAAAGTCTTTGAAATTATTACATCCTTTTTGCCCGCATCTTACAGAAGAACTTTGGGCAAAGATTGGAAATAAGAAATTTATTTCATTGGAAACATGGCCTATTGTTGAAGAAAAAAAGATTGATAGCAGTTTGGATAAGCAAGAAGAAGCTATTGAAAAGATTGTTGGAGACATTAATCATATTTCTAATCTTGTTAAAGGTGGCTCAAGTTCCTTGGCCTCGTCCTCGAAAAATCAAGAACGAAAGAAGAAAGTTTTCATTTATGTTCTTCCAAATGAAAAAGCTCTTTATGCTGGAGAGTTGGATTCCATTAAGAAACGAACCCAATTGGATGTTGAAGTATTCGCAGTTAATGATAAAGATAAACATGATCCTGAAAATAAATCTAAGAAGGTTAAACCAGGAAGGCCTGGAATTTATTTGGAATAGTTAGTTTTTTATAACTTATTCCCTATTTTATTTAATGATTGATCAAAAAGAAGGTGAACAAGATTCTATAGGTATTTATGTTCAAATATTTGCTGCATTATTTGTTGTTTTAATTATTGGGAGTATTTTTATGTATTATTCTACAAGTAAAGATTTGAAAACTTCTTGTGGAGATGGAACAGCATTAAATAATTGTTCTTTGAATGCTCCTTATTTTTGCTTAAATGGAACTTTGGTTCCTCAATCTTCTATTTGTGGTTGTCCAGAAGGATTGATTTCAAAAGGGGACCTATGTTTATCAGATTACCATGTTGACCCAAAGATAGTCGAGCTTAATTATATCTTGAGGGGGGAACAGGAAAAAATAGATTTTATTGTATATAATGGGATGTCTGATTATATTGCAAATATTTCTAGAACAATTAGGTATTCTTCTGGAGAGGTTCCTTCTTTGGATGATTTTAAATCAAGAAATATTAATGATGAGGTACAAAGAGAATGGATTTTGCCTTTGGTTGTTCAAATTCAAAATGTTGCTGGAACAAAAGAAGATCAAGCAAGAATTGCAATAAGTGTTGTTCAAAATATTCCTTTTGGGAGATCTAATTTGACTGTTCTTGGTTTTGAGAATAGAGTAAATTATGCGAGATATCCCTATGAAGTTCTTTATGATGTTGAGGGGGTTTGTAGTGAGAAATCTGAATTATTATATATGATTTTAAAAGAAATGGGTTATGGAGTAGTTTTCTTAGAATATTCTTTGGAAAATCATGAGGCTTTGGGAGTGAAATGTCCTGTTCCAAAAAGCATGGATGATACTGGATATTGTTTTATAGAAACTACTGCTCCTGCAATTGTTAGTGATGATAAAATTATTTATCGTGGGGGAATAAAATTATCTTCTATTCCTAAATTTATTTTTCCAACCAATGGGAGTTCTTTTGCTGAAGATCTATATGAATATGGGGATGCTAAAAGCATGATTAAACTTAGAAATAAAATAGAAACAACTGGTAAAACTAATTATTTTCAACATTGGAAATTAGAAAGTCTCAAGGAAAAATATGGCTTTGATGGCCATGAGTACAATCTTTAACGTTTCATAATTTCATGGCTACATTCTGTACATTTCCATTTTTCAAAAACGTCTTCTTTAAATGAAAATGGCACAAGATACCCTTTTTCACACTTCGGACATTTTGGAAATATACAATTACTTTCACTCATTTTTTCCCTCCAAAATTGCTTTAATTCTTCTAACTCCTGAACTTGATGATTCTTCTTTTTTGATTTTGAAATGTCCTAGTTCACAAAGATTTTTTACATGTGGGCCAGCACATATTTCTTTTGAAAAATCTTCTATGGTGTAGACAGAAACTTTGTCTCCATATTTTTTATCAAAAACTCCTGTTGCTCCTTTTTTCTTTGCTTCTTTAGGACTCATTTCTTCTCTTTTAACTTCGCATGAACATTGTATTTGAGCATTGACCAAATCTTCTATTTCTTGTAATTCTGTTTTTTCTAATTTTCTTTGGAATGAGAAATCTAGCCTTAATCTTTCTGCAGTTATGTTTGAACCCCTTTGCATTATGCTATCATCTTTTAGAACTGTTTTTAATGCTGCTAAAAGCAAGTGTGCTGTGGTGTGAAGTTTTGTGGTTTCTTCTGAATTGTCTGCCAATCCTGATTTGAATTTTCCTGCAGAGGCTGTTCTAGAAAGCTCTTGATGTTTTTTCATTTCATTATCAATGCTTTTTTCATCAATTTTTATTTTGGATTCTTTTGCTAATTCTTTTGTCATTTCAATTGGGAATCCATATGACTGGTAAAGTAAGAATGCTTCTTTTCCAGATATTTTCTTTTTTTCTTTTGTCAATTTTTTAAATTTGTTTAAACCTTTTTCTAATGTTTGACTAAATTTTTCTTCTTCTTTGGTCAATTCTTTTAGAATTTGTTTTTTGTTCTTTAATCGGGGATAATCATCATATATTTTGAAAACTGGTTCTCCTATTTCCGAAATAAAATTTTCCATACCTAATTTTTTTCCATATTGTATCGCTCTTCTTATTAATCTTCTTAGAACATATCCCTGTTCTGTATTACTGGGAGTTATTCCCTCCGCAATTATAAAAACTGAAGCTTTAATATGATCGGCAATTATTCTCATTTCTTTTTCATTTCCTTTGTATGGTTTTTTTGAAATTTTTTCTATTTTTTGAATTATGGGTTTCCACATATCTGCCTTGTAATTATCTTCAAGACCATGTAAGGTAACGATTATTCTTTCAACGCCTCCTCCAAAATCTATTGTTTTTTGTTTTTGTTCTATGAATTCTCCTTTGTTATTTTTGTTGTATCCCATTAATACATTGTTTCCTATTTCTAACCAATTTTCATCTTTAGGGTCAAATTTTTTTGGAGGGGAGGAATTTGGTTTCCAATAAAATATTTCAGTATTTGGTCCACAGGGTCCTGTTTTTCCTGCAGGCCCCCAAAAATTATCTTTTGTGCCTAAAAAAGCAATCCTTTCTTTTGGAAGCCCAAGTTTAAGATAAATTTTTTCAGATTCAGAATCTTTTGGGATGTTGGATTTAGTGTCTCCTTTAAAACATGTTGCGGCCAATTTCTCTGAGGGAATTTTTAATATTTTTGTTAGAAATTCATAGGTCATTGTAATCGCTTCTTCTTTAAAATAATCTCCCAATGACCAATTCCCAATCATTTCGAATAAGGTATGGTGAAATGCATCCCCCACTTCATCTATATCTTGTGTTCTTACGCTTCTTTGATAATTAACTAATCTTTTTCCTAGTGCATGGGGTTGTCCGATTACATAAGGGATTATTGTTTCTACTCCAGATCCGATAAATAGGGTTGTTGGATCATTTTCAGGGATTAATGATTCATTTGGGATTTCTTTATGTTTTTTTGATTTAAAAAATTCAATGTATTTTTTTATTAATTTTTTTCTATTTATCATGGTTAGAACAAGTTAAGGGATTTTAAAAATCTTATTGACTTAGAGCCCTTAGTTTTTCTTGAATATCTTGAAGTTCAGATTCTAAACTTGAGTCATATCTTTGTCTTTTAACTTTTTGAGTCATTTCTTTTTTTTCTTCTCGTTTTTTCAATTCTTCTGGGATTTTTACTTTTGGGAGAATTGTTTGTAATTTTCTTATGTTGGATCTTGTTTCCTTTAGTTTTTTGTATATCTTTAATTTTAAATCTAATTCTTTTAATCTAAGGGCCCTATAGGCTTTTATTTTTCTTAGAATTTTTAGTAGATTTAGTTCTGAAGAAAGAATGTTTTTTTTAGATTCAACAGCTTCATCATATCCAATTTTTATATGGATTAAATTATCACTTCCCATTTTATTCTATTTTAGAAAAAATATCATTATTTACTTTTTCAATTTCTTGTTTCATAACCTTTATTTCATTTTCCCATGCTTCTAATTCGCTTCCTTCTTCTTCTTTTATTTGTTTTGTTTCTGCTAGCATTTTTTCTATTTCTAAAATTTGTGTTCTAATGTTTTCAAAGGTATTTAGACTTTCTTCGAATTTATCAAGTCTTATGAACATTGGTTCAACTTCTTTTACTCTTCTTGCTGCTGGCTTAAATTCTTTTGGAATTATTTCTTTTTCATCTTCGTCTTCCTCTGAAAGTTCTCTTCTTAAAATTTTTTGTGAATGCCCCTGAAGTATTTCTTTTTTGTAATCGTTTACTTCAGAGACATCCTCACCTTCTTTTTCCCCAGATACAGCATTCTTTATACTATTTTGTGAAAATTTTTCTCCGAAAGAATTATTTGGTAAACTTGGTAATTGATGGATTTGTTCTACAGGGGGTTGAGCTTCTTTAGTTTTTATTTTGGGAAGTTCTGGAAGTTTGGGAAGTTCTGGAAGTTTAGAAATACCTTTTTTCTTTTCCTCTTTTTTATCAAACCACCCCATTTTATTTTTTTAATATATCCTTTTTAATATATATTTAATAGAATATACGTTTAAAAACTTTTATTTTTTTTGTCAAAATTTTTGAAATGCAATTTTCTTTGATTTTTTTGAAACCGAAAGGTATTTATTTGAATTTTTTCTCATATCTAGATGCAAATAAAATTTCTTAAAGAAGTTATCACAATTACCGTCGGGAAGCAAGCAGAAGGAATAGTAGATTTGCTTTATGAAAAGAAATATGTTAATGAATTTTTAATTGCCAAAAAATTGGATATAACCATAAATCAAACTAGGAATATTCTTTACAAGATTTCTGATCATGGGCTAGTATCTTCCATAAGAAAAAAAGATAAGAAAAAAGGATGGTACACCTATTCTTGGAAAATAGAAGTTCTAAAGGGTTTTGAGTTTTTGAGAGGAATTTTGGTTAAAAAAATGGAACAAATAAATAATCAAGTAAGAAGTAGAGAAACAAAGAAGTTTTATGTTTGTGAAAGGTGTAGCATAGAATTTAATGAAGAAAATGCTCTTTTACATAATTTTACTTGTGATGAATGTGGAGATGTTTTTGTAATGAAGGATAATTCAAAGATATTAAAAGAACTTAAGAAGAATTTAGATCGTTTAGAAAAACAATTAGCTCTTTTGGATATTGAAATTGCAAAAGAAAGGGAAAGATTAGGTAAGATTAAGGCAAGAGAATTAAAGAAGGCAGAAAAGATTAAGAAAGAGACTAGGCAAAAAGCAGCAGCCATTAGGAAATTAGCTAGGGATAAATTAGCTAAGGAGAATCCAGTAAAGAAAAAGAAAGTTGTTAAAAAGAAGAAAGTTAAGAAAAAAGTTAAGAAGAAAGTAAAGAAGAAATCTGTGTCTAAGAAAAAACCTGCAAAAAAGAAGGCGCCATCTAAGGGTGTAAAGAAAAAATCTATAAAAAAGAAAATTGTAAAAAAGAAATAATGGCATATGTTTATAGAATTGATTCATCTAAGAAGAAAAGTTTTTTTAGTGGAATGAGTGTTAATACTATTTTGATTGGTATGAATGTTGTAGCTTTTTTTGTTTTTATGATTTTAATAGGGTATTTTGGGATAGATATTATTGCTTTGAATCCTGCTAATGTTTTAGGTGGAAATTATCTTTGGACTTTTTTAACTTCAATGTTTATGCATGGGGGAATTTTCCATCTTTTTGCGAACATGTTTTCTTTAATGTTTGTTGGAAGTTTAATTGAAAGGATCTTGGGTGCAAAAAGGTATTTGTATTTTTATTTGCTTTCTGGATTATTTGCTGGTATGTTTTTTGTGCTGTCGGCATTGATTTTTAATGTGGATTTGAATTCCTATGCAGTTGGAGCTTCTGGAGCATTGTTTGGATTGGTTGGATTATTGATGTTGTTAACTCCTGATTTGCCAGTTTATGTGATGTTTATTCCAATTCCAATAAAAATGAAATATGCTGCTCCAGGAATTTTGCTTGTTTTATGGTTAATTTCTGTTGCAGGAGATGTTCCCATTGGAAATACTGCCCACCTTGGAGGATTGATCGCAGGATTATTTTATGGAGTTTATCTAAAAACTAGGTATAGGAATAAAGTTAAATACATTAGTCAACACTTTAAATAATGAAAAAAAGAGGTTTTTCTTTGAAAAGAGAATATAAACAATGTTGGAAATATCTTAGGGAGTCTAGAAAATTTATTTATGGGGTTGTGATATTATTTTTTTGGTTTTCTTTAATTGGTTTTTTTGTTCCTGCTTCTGATGCTTTAACTCAAGAAATTTTGAAATTTATTGAAGGTCTTTTAGAGATGACTAGAGGTATGTCTGGATTTGAATTGACTGAATTTATTTTTTTAAATAATGTCCAAAGTGGTCTTATTGGAATGATTTTTGGAGTGTTGTTGGGGATTATACCTATTTTAGCTACAATAGTAAATGGTTATTTACTTGGTTTTGTTGCAAATATGAGTGTTGCAGAAAATGGGATTTTGAGTTTATGGAGAATTTTACCCCATGGAATTTTTGAATTGCCTGCTATTTTTCTTTCATTTGGATTGGGTATTAAGTTGGGGACTTTTATTCTTCAGAAGAAAAAAATAGAATCTTTTAAGGATTATTTTTTGAATTCTTTAAGAGTATTTTTCTTTGTTATTTTGCCTCTTTTGATAGTTGCCGCAATCATTGAAGGAGTTCTTATTCATTATTGAAGTTGATTTTAGATATAGTTAAAGTGTTTAAATAATTAAAAAATAAAAAATTCTGGGAAATGTTTTTTTAGCGTAACAATTATTCTTTCAAGTCACTTATTCCTAGAAGGATGAAAAGTGCACCAATCATTATTACAAACCAGATTATTCCTCCCTTAAGGAATTCTAATGCTGCTGTTCCTGCGCCAAGAATGTCCATTCCCCACACATAAACTGAAGCAACCACTAGGATTAATCCGACTAAAAGTTCTATCCATTTATTCATTGTATCATTCTTTGTTTGTTTTGATTTAAAAAGATTTTGATGGTAGAACACAATCTTTTTATACTCTTTTTTTGTGTAAAAATCATGGATTTAGACAAATTTACAAGGATTCTTGCAATCCCTATTTTATAATTCTAGTTTGAACTAAATTCCTTTTTTTAAAATGAAAACTGTTAAAGATTTTTTTTGGAAACCTGGTATGAGCATTGAAGAATGCGTTGATAGTTTTGGCTCCCTTGGATATCAAGCAATTGAACTTTCTGAGGCAGTAAAGGTTGTTTTGAAGATGAAAAGGTCTGGAGCTAAGACATTTCTGACATTTACTTCTAATATGGTTACTTCTGGATTACGTGGTTTTTTTGCCCAATTATGTAAAATGAAGATCCCAAATGTTCTTGTTACAACTTCTGGGAGTATTGAAGAAGATATCATGAAGGCAATTGGGGAGGAATTTGAGCTTTCTCATTTTTATTCAGATGATATTGCAATGCATGAAAGAGGAGAAAATCGTGTTGGGAATTTATTGATTAGAAATGAAAGTTATATGAAATTTGAGGATTTGATGAATAGTTGTTTGGAGAAGATTTATGCTAAAAAGAAGAGATTGTCTTCTTCTGAGTTATTGAGAGAAATTGGGTTGTTGTTAGCACCTAAAGGTGTACCCTTGAATGAGGGCAATGAGAATTCTATATTATATCAGGCAGCAAAGAATGATATTCCTATTTATTGTCCTGGAATTGCAGATTCTAGTTTTGGGTTTCAGTTGTTTATGTTTCAGCAAAAGAATCCTGATTTTATTGTAGATACGATTAAGGATATGGAAAGAATTGTTACTGATTTGCCATTTGATGATAAAAAAGGTTTGATTTCTTTGGGAGGAAGTATTTCAAAGCATTATGCTATTTTTGCAGCGTTGCTTAGTGGAGGTTTTGATTATGCGGTCTATATGACTACCTCTCATGCAAGTTCGGGGAGTATGTCTGGCGCTACTACGCAAGAAGCTAAGTCTTGGGGGAAGTTAAAGGATGATGCAGAAGCAGCAACTGTTAATGGGGATGTTAGTATTACTTTTCCATTGATGATGTCTAGTGTTTTAGATAAAATGAAAAGGGAAGGGCTTTTGGAAGATGAATGAAGTTCATTATTTGGGAGGAAAAGAAGATTTAGAGTTATTGATGAATAAAGATGTTGTTAAGGGGATGTGTTGCGATAGTTATGGTAAGGCACATTATGGGGAATGGGTATTTGTGGAACCTAAGGAAGAATTGATTATGCGTGTTGATAAAAGTGTGGCTGTCTTGAATATTACTTGGAAATCAAAAGAAGGTTTTAAGTTTTTACGTGGCCAATTTTATTTTAATGATAAAAAAGCTTTTTACTTAGATTTTTTTAATTCTAAAACTGAAGAATTTGGTAATTCTTTAGATGATTATTTGAAGGAGATGGGAAGGTGAATAATAATTATTTGACTGGGCAAGAACATAAATTAATTGGGAGTAGTGAATATGATGTTGAAAATAAAAATGGTGTGAATTATATTCCTATTGCAGTGTCAAAAAAATATCTTACTGTTGAAGAATGTAATGAAGAAAGATTTGATGTTGGAAATTTAAATGATTTAATGGGGCATTATTGGGGTAAGAAATATGCTAGATGCCTTATGACTTTAGAGCCCTTAGATATTGATAGAGATTCAGTTAATTATGGAAAAACTTTGAGAGACCCGGTTTTAATAAAAATGGAAAAATATATTGAACGTCTTAAAGATAATAGTGAACAATTCCCATTTAAGAGAGATGGTCCTATTGTGAGGTTGGAAGATGACCTCAGCTAAATTTATCCTATCTAAGAAAAGACTTTTGGAACAAGTTAAGTCTTTAGAAGATTTGGGTTTGAATCTCTCTTATAGTTATAAAACAAATCGTGAAGTTGGAAATGTTTTACAAGATGTTTCTGATGTTGATTTTTCAATTCATGCTCGCGAGGAAATTGATATGGTGCGAGATAAATCAAAGATTTGGTTTTTTACTCAAGCAGAACTTGAAGAAGAGTTGATGGAGATTTTGGGTAAAGGAATAAGAAATTTTGTTGTAGACAATGAAATTGATTTACAAAGAATTCTAACTGTTATTGGGCAAGAAGGAATTAAGATTAATCTTTCTCTAAGGATGAAATTTCAAGAGCATAGAATTGGTTCTGGAAAATATTTTGTTTATGGAATGGTTTCTAAAAGGGTCAATGAATTAGTTTCTGAAATTAGGGCTAATGAGTTTGTGGGGGATTTGGGGATTCATGTACATAGAAAATCTCAAAATACAAGTGAATGGGAGATTTTAGGGGAGTTAAAAGATTCTTTGAGTGAAGATAGTTTGAAGAAAATTGATTTTTTAAATCTTGGAGGAGGGCTTCCCATAGAATATCGGGGTTATACTTCTAAAATTTTACCTTATATTTTTGAAAAGATTTCACTTGCAAAAAAGTTTTTAGAAGAGCATGATGTTAAAACTTATCTTGAACCAGGAAGGTTTTTAGCAGGTCCTGCAATAAAACTTGAAACCAAAATTATTCAAGTTCAAGGAAAAAATCTTGTGATTAATACTACTATTTACAATTGTGCACTTGATTGTTTTTTGACAAATACTAAATTACTTATCGAATCTGAATTGTCTGAAGGAGAAGGAGATTCTTATTTAATCAAAGGTAATTCTCCTACTCGGGACGATATTTTTAGATATAGTGTTAAGTTGAAAGATCCTCAAGTGGGGGATAAAATTATTTTTTTAAATGCAGGAGCATATAATTATACAACTGACTTTTTTGGATATAAAAAATTAAATACTGAGATTGTGGAAGATTTTTAAATCAAGGAGATTTTATTTGACTATGACAGATTATGATGAGAAATATAAACAATGTATCATGGGAACTTATGATGGGTATTCCAAGGTTGTTTCTATTGAAGAGTTGAAAAAAAGACGAGATAGGATTGGAGAGATGGTGGAGCTTAATGAATTTATTGAGAATATAAAGGAGATGATGTACTAACCAATTAAAATGTTAACTACAAAACAAATTAAAGAGATTAAAGAGCATTTGGATAAGGCTCAGAATCCTTTATTCTTTTTTGATAATGATCCTGATGGGCTTTGTTCTTTTCTTTTGCTACAAAGATATCTTGGGCGTGGAAAAGGTGTGGCAATAAAAACTTTTCCAAAAATGGATGAAAGTTATTTTAGAAAGGTTAATGAATTAAATCCAGATTATATTTTTATTTTAGATAAGCCTGAAGTTTCTGATGAATTTTTTAAAGAAGTTGAACAAGTAAATCTCCCTGTTGTTTGGATTGATCATCATGATATTAAATTAAAAATTCCTAAATTTGTGAGTTATTATAATCCTAATCTTAATAAGAAAAAAACTAATGAGCCTGTTACTGCATTGTGTTATCAAATATCTCAAAGAAAAGAAGATCTATGGATTGCTATGGCGGGCTGTATTTCAGATAAGTTTGTTCCTGGTTTTTATAAAGAGTTTGAGAAAACTTATCCTGATTTATCTTTTGATTCCAAATCTAAAATAGAATACGGAACTACTTCTTCTGCATTTGATATTCTTTATAATTCTCAAATAGGAAAGATTTCAAAACTTATGGGCTTTGGACTAAAAGATTCTATGACTAATGTTGTTAGAATGATGAAGTTTATTATAGCTGCTGAAACTCCTTATGAAGTTTTGGAAGATGGTCCTAAGAATCACCAAATGCATAAAAAATTTGCAGAGGTAAATAATAAATATCAAAAATTAATTGGGGAAGCTTTGGTTGAAGAAAAGAAATCAGATAAACTTTTATTTTTTAGTTATGGGGGGGAGTCAAGTATGAGTGGAAGTTTGTCAAATGAATTAAGCCATAAATTTCCTAACAAATATGTTGTTATTGCATATATGTTTGGTGCGCGAGCAAATATTTCTGCACGGGGAAAAGGTATTAGAGATATTTTAGTTAAGGCTATTGAAGATTTGGAAGATGCTACTGGCGGGGGCCATCCGGATGCGGTGGGGGCTAGAGTTCGTGTCGAAGATTTAGAAAAGTTTAAGGAAAATTTGAAAAAATTTATTGAATAATTTTATGGATTTGTCCTATAGAAAAGTATAAATACTATTTGACCCTAATTATATTAATGGAAGGAAGACTGAGACATATGAATTGGAATAATTTTGCGTATGATTTAGTCTGTACTTCAATTAAACCCTTCTCAATTTAATCCAAGGTTTTAGTTCTGGATTGAATTGATTACTTCTATCTAGACTAAGCTTGGATTTTTTTGGGATTTTTCATAAAATGGAAAACCAAATGGAAATGAAAGAAAAAAAACTTGTAGAACAAGAACTTGGAAAGCTAATGGAGAGAACTTTGAACTTAGAAAATGAGTTGAGTACTTTGGTTAGCTATCAAGTAAAATATAACTAATAGAATGCGGGTGGATGAATCCTCCTAGATGTTACTGTACTATTTGGTATAGTAATCTTTAAAAGAAAAGGGTATGTAATATTTTTATGGTATTAAATTTAGAAGAATTGGATTTACCTGAAAAAATAAAAAAAATTGAACGTGTTGATGAAAGCACTATGAAGGTAATTGATAATTATTTTGCTCCCACCTATCGTAGGATTGAAAAAACAAATAAAGATATGAAATTATTTGGAGCTACTCCTACTTTTTGGTATAGGGCATTTTATTCTGTTGCAAATAAAATTGTTCCACATGAACCTAGTAAGAATCCAAGGTGTTATACTGATATGCTTATTTTTTGCCCAAGAGATTTATAGTAATCAATAAGTTTTTCCAACATAAACCCAATAATCTGCAGGTTTATCAGTCATAATACATTTCTTTCCTTTTGTAGAATTATTTTTAGGATCTAGGAAAAGTGTTTTTGCTCCACCTGTATCTGCCTTTAGGATGTCTTCTGTTTCTTCTGATTTTTCTAGGGGAACTAATACCATATATCCTTCTTTGATTAATTTGATTAATTCTTTTTTATCTTCTGTTTTCTTTTGACTTGTTTTTAAAATCTTTTCTGCTTTTTCATACATTTCTTTTTGCATGTCTTCAAGAAGTTTTGGAATTACTTTTTTTAGATCTTTAATCTTAATTGATTCTTTTGTTCCATCATTCCTCTTTGCAACCATTACTGATTTTTTCTCAAGATCTTTTGGTCCAATTTCTATTCTTAAGGGAATTCCTTTTAATTCCCATTCATTGTATTTCCAACCTGGAGAAACATCTTCTCTATCATCTAAAATTGGAGAAAACTTTGAAAATTCTTTTTTTATTTTTTCTGCTTGATTAATAACTTGTTTTTTTGTTTCTTCAAATAGTATTGGGATGATTACCATTTTATTTGGAGCCATTTTTGGAGGAATAACTAATCCCTTATTATCTGAGTGCACTGCAAACATTGTTCCTAGCATTCTTGTTGAAATTGCGTGAGTGTTTTGCCAAACAGATTGTTTTTTCTCATTTTTATTTATGAATTTAATATCGTAGGCATTTGCAAAGTTTTGTCCATCATGGTGGAAACAAGTTCCTTCGATTATTTTTCCCCCTTCCACATAATGATGTGTTTTTTCTGAGAAGACTGCTCCTGCAAATTTTTCTTTTTCTGTTTTTCTTCCGTAAATTCCGGGAAGAGCCATAAAATCTTCTGTAATTTTATTATAGGCTTTCATTACTTTGTTTCCATGATCTATTGATTCTTTTTCTGTTGCAAATACTGTATGAAGTTCGTTCCAAAGAAATTCTCTTGTTCTAAAAAATAAAACTGGATTATTGAATTCCCATCTGACTACGTTATTCCATTGATTTATTAGTAAAGGTAAATCTCTCCAAGATCTTATCCATTTTGAATATGAATCATACATTATTGCTTCTGAAGTGGGCCTTACTGCAAGTTTTTCACTTAATTTTGTATTTCCTGTTTGAGTAACCCATGCAACTTCTGGGCTAAATCCTTTAACATGTTCTTGTTCTTTTTCAAAAAGTTTTTCAGGGATAAATAATGGGAAGTAAGCATTTTGAACCCCAATTTTTTTGAATTCTTTATCTGTTTCTTCTTTTATTTTTTCCCATAATGAATATGAATAGGGTCTGAGAACCATGCATCCAGAAACAGCGCTATAGTCTGCTAATTCTGCTTTTTGAACTATTTGAGTAAACCATTCTGTAAAATTTTCTTCTTTTTTGACAGTTAATCCTTCTTTTGATTTTTTCTTAGTCATAAATGATTAAAGAAGGGGGGGTTTATAACTTTTTTCTGATTAGACAATTGTTTTGTTTAAAATTTGTTGTCCTATCTGATTTACAATTTCTTCAATGTAATTTGATTCAAGGGCAAAACCTAAGTTTTCTCCACTTCCTATTTTAAAATTGTTTATTCCTATTACTTTTCCTTCTTTGTTAATTAAGGGTCCTCCTGAATTTCCAGGGTTTAGAGCTGCATCTGTTTGAATGTATGCGTCTTTTCCATTTAATCCTTCTCTATGTACTGCAGAAACTATTCCTTCTGAAACAGAGAATTGCAGGCCCAATGGATTTCCTATTGCAATTACTTTTTCTCCGATTTGTATATCATTTGAATTTGTTAATTTTAATTTTTCAAATTCTCCACTTATTTTTAATAAAGCAATATCAAAATCTGCATCATAGCCAATAAATAATCCCTCCCTTGAACTTCCATCATAGGTTAATATGTTAATTGGGTCTGATAGTTTTCCCAGGGGATCTGCAAGAACATGTGCGTTTGTTACAAGGTATCCTTCTTTGTCTACTATGAATCCTGTTCCTTGTCCAGAATTAGTTCTTATTGTAACTACTGCTTTTATAGCATCTTCAATTATTCCTGAGAAATCTTCGCTTGCTGACGCCTTTAATAGATCAAATTCTTCATCCATTGTTCCAAGTTCTGAATTTATTGAAGTAATTTCATTTTTTGTTGTCAATAGATTGGTGGTTATTTCATTTATTTCACTTTGAATTTGAATTATTTCTTTAATCATATCTCTTTGAATTATTTCTTGTCTTGTGAAAAGAGTATATGTAAGAATACTGCTAGTTATAATAAAAATAATAATTATTGAACTAAAACTTCCAATCATCCATTTATGGTGTTTCTCTAGTGGCATTTTTTTCTCTTTTGTTTATTTTATAAAAATGATTAGGTTTTTATATGTTAAGTTTTTGGTAGCTTTAAAGGCTCGTAGTCTAACGGATAGGATAACAGGTTTCGGCCCTGTTGGTGGGGGTTCGATTCCCTCCGAGCCTGTTGGAATCTCATTCCAGGGGGTTTCCCAAAGGATGACCTAACGGCCCCGATTTCCTCCGAACCTGTTTATTTTCTTTCTAAATATTTTTGAACTGGAAATGATTTTGGAATAAATTTTTTCAGAATTGTTTTAGCTTTTATTCTTGTGAGCATTTCTGTTTCTACTAGATTTGTTAATTCTATAAAATCATAGGGATCAATGCTTAGTTCTTCAAATCCTCCTTTTAAGGTATCAAGTATTTCAATGAGTTCTTCAATCATCCATTGTTGGGTGAATTTTGAATTTGATTTTTTTGGAACTTTTTCCAACATTTTAATCACTGCAGGATGTTTGGATAGAATTCTTTCATGTCTTTTTTTTATGTTATGTTTTTCAACAACATGTTTTAATTTTTCATAATGATCCTCTTTCATATAATTCTATAGAAAATGCATTTATTAATTTTTTGAATATGTTTTTTCAAAATTCCATTCAGGTAAGTGGTATATTTCTCCTGCTCTTGGTTCTTTATTGTCATTGAATTTTTTATAGAAATGGGCTATTTCATATGGGCCTATTTCTTGTTTCCACATTTCTGCTAATTCTGGATTTTGTATGATATCTTCTCTAGCATAATGGGCTAAATATTTTCCTGTTTCTGATCTAACTTTTCTTATTCCCTTAACATGTTTTTCTAGGATTTTGTTATTTTTATCTTGTTCTTTTCGCATTTCCTTGCTAGCAAATTCTTTAGCAATATTGCTTGCTTTTTCACATGCTGGAAAAACTGCAGACCCTACTAAAGTAAGTAATCCGTTTTTTACAAAGTTTCTTCTTGTTATATTTTCCATATATTTTGAGGTAATTTTGGGTATATAAAGATTACTATTTGTATCTTTTAAGTGGTTACAATATCTATTATTTTTTGTGATTAGTTTTTTATACTCTTTTGTGTTCTTTTCTTTATGAAACAAATTAGTCCTGGAAGTCGTGTAAAGGTTGTTTTACCCAAGCAAGAATATTCTGGAATTTGGCTTGAAGCTCCAAAAGGAGAACATAATCTTATTTTGTTAAAGTTAGATACTGGTTATAATATTGGTTTGAATAAGAAAGATGTATTGGATGTGAAGGTATTGAAAAAGCCTGTGGAAGTTAAGGTAGATGGGGAAATTAAGAAAGATTCTGCAAAGCCGAATATTGGGATGATTATTACTGGAGGAACAATTGCTTCAAGTTATGATGCAAAGACTGGCGCAGTGAAATGGTTAACTGACGCTAATAATTTATTTAAGTTTTATCCAAACATGTTTGATATTGTTAATGTTGCTAAGGTTGAAGTTCCTTTTATGAAAGGTTCTGAAAATATGGATTTTAAGGATTGGCAAAAGATTGCACGTGTTGCAGAGAAACTTTTGAATGATGATAATATTAAGGGAGTGATAATCACTCATGGGACAGATACATTGCATTATACTTCTGCTGCATTGAGTTTCTTTTTGGGCAAGGTGAATAAACCAGTTGTTTTAACCTATAGTCAACGTAGTATTGATCGTGCAAGTAGTGATGCTAATTTGAATTTACAATGTAGTGCTTTGGCAGCTATTTCAGATATTGCAGAAGTTATGTTGGTGGGTCATGCAAATAGCAATGATAATTTTTGTTATGCAATGCCTGGAACAAAAGTAAAGAAGTTGCATAGCTCAAAACGTGATGCTTTCAAAGTTATAAATGCAAAACCTTTTGCAAAGATTTTTCCAGCTCGTTTAGAGAAAATTTCTGATTATAATTTGAGATCTAAATTAAAAGTTAAAACAGATTTGAAGTTTGAAGAAAAAGTTGGTTTGTTGAAATTTTATCCCGGACAAGATCCAAGTATCTTAGATTATTATGTTAAAAATAAGTATAAAGGATTGGTTATTGAAATGACTGGTTTAGGTCATGTTGCTACAAGTGAATCAAATAATTCCTGGATAAAAAAATTAAAAGAAGTTCAAGAAAAAGGATTGATTGTTTGTGCTACAACACAATGTATGTTTGGAAGAACAGATCCTTTAGTATATTCTGCCGGAAGGGAACTTGAAAAAATTGGAATTATTTATTTAGAAGACATGCTCTCTGAAACAGCTTTAGTAAAACTTGGATGGGTTTTAGGTCATGAAAAGTTTAAGGATAAAGTTAAGGAAAAAATGTTAGAAAATGTTTCTGGCGAAATTAATGATCGGTTAGAATAATTATTTATTTTTTCTTATGTTTTTTTTCATAATGGTTTCTCAACATATTTCTTATTTCTCTAATTTCTCTTTCTGCCTTTTTGTTAATTGCATAATCATAATCTGCTTTTACCCTATCTCTTTGAGTTTGTCTATTTTGACTCATTAAAATTATTGGAGCCTGTAGTGCAGCTAAGCAGGATAGTACTAAATTTAATAGAATAAATGGATATGGATCCCATTCATTTAACCACCCATAAACATTTGCAGCCATCCATATTCCGAGGAAAACTAAAAAGGATATTATGAATGTCCAGCTACCTGCCCAATTTGCAACATTGTCTGCAGATTTTTGCCCAAAGGTTTTAGGTATTTTGAAAACAGGATTTCTATGGGTATGATTATTTGTTGTCTTTACTGCCCCTTTCTTTTTCATATATTTAATTAGGGAATTGGGATTATAAATCTTATTGATTTGGAAAGTTTTTTAATGTATGATGATTAAATATTTTTATGGTAAAAACTTTAATTAATGAATATTTGAAGGGTGGCCCTGGGAAAGGAAATATTTTATTTCATGGAAAAAAACATAAGAATGATTCGGGAATATTTGCATGTGTTAGGGGAATTTCTGAATGTTGTGAAAATGTAATTGATTGTGAAAATTGTTATGATAAAAAAGAAGGAAGTTATTGTTTGAAGGATGGCCAGTCTATTAAGGGTTTTTTGGCTATTGAAGATAAACATGAAAAATTAGTAAAAAAAGGAGCTACTGGGGCCTATACTTCTATTCGTTCAGCTATGAAAAAATTAACTCAATAATTTATTAAACCTTGTTTCTTTTCTTGATTTATGTCTGAATTAGATTATGCAAAATTAAAATTTATGGCTGGACTTGAAGTTCACCAGCAGTTGGATAGTAGAAAACTTTTTTGTAATTGTCCTTCGATTCTTAGGAAAGATGAACCTGATTTTGTTGTTGAACGGAAGTTGCATGCTGTTGCAGGAGAAAGTGGGGAAGTAGATATTGCTGCATTACATCAGGCTAGTTTAGATAAACAGTTTGTTTATCAAGGATATGATACAACTTGTTTAGTTGAATTAGATGAAGAGCCTCCACATGAGATAAATAAAGAGGCTTTGGAAACTGCTTTACATATTGCTATGTTGTTGAATTGTAAAATTGTACCTGTAACCCAAATTATGCGTAAGACTGTTGTTGATGGTTCGAATACTTCTGGATTTCAGAGAACTGTTTTAATTGCACGTGATGGTTATCTTGAAACAAAAGAAGGAAGAGTGGGAATTAATTATATTTATCTTGAAGAAGATGCTGCCCGTATTGTTTCTCGTGAAAAAGATAAAGAGACTTACAAATTGGATCGGTTAGGAATCCCTTTGGTGGAAGTTGTAACGGCTCCTGATGTAAAAACTCCTGAACAAGCAAAAGAAGTTGCTTTGCAGATTGGAGATGTTTTGAGAAGTTGTAAGGTTCGTAGGGGAATTGGAACAATTAGGCAAGATGTAAATGTTTCAATTAGGAAAGATAATCGTGTTGAAATTAAAGGGATGCAGGATATGAAGATTTTTGTTAAGGCAATTGAAAAAGAAGTTGAAAGGCAGAAAGAACTAAGTGATGCTAAAAAATTTATTGAAATGGAAGTTAGAAATGTTTTACCTGACGCTTCTACTGAATTTATGAGGCCATTGCCTGGTTCTGCAAGAATGTATCCTGAGACTGATTTGCCTTTGTTGAAAATTTCTAGAAAATTTATTGATGATGCTAAAAAGAATTTACCTCAAATGAAGGGGGAGATTGAATCTGGATTAAAAGAAAAAGGATTGAATGAAGATATGATTAAATTATTATTAAAGAGAAATAAAGTTGAAGATTTTAAGGTTTTATTGAAAGTTTTAGATAAGCCCTCATTAATTGCTAAGATGATTTTAATTTTTCCAAAAGAAATTGCTGCAAAGACTAAAAAATCTTTAGAAGATGTTGAAGATATTGTGGAAGATTTTTATTCTGATATTTTGAATAAGTTGATTAAGGAAAAAATTTCTGAAAGTGATATTAAAGATGTTATGATTAATTTGGTTTCTGGAAAAGATTTAGATGGTTCTATTGTTTCTGAGAAAGCAGATTCAGGGGATGTTGAAGAAAAGGTTATGAAGATGATCAAAGAAAAACCAGGACTTTCTGCAAATGCTTATATGGGATTAGTTATGAAAGAGTACGCAGGCCGAATCAATGGAAATGAGGTAATGAAATTAATAAATAAGTTTCTTTCTTGATTCGCTCATTCATTCTTTCAAGATTGGTTGAATGAAAGAGTTTGGGGGAAAGATTAGTGGAAAAGAAGCCATGGAGATTATTAACAAGTTCACTAAATAAATAGTTTTAAATATTATATTCTTTTTAGTTTAAAATGAGGTTACGTTCACATTTTGTTCTCCCCCTTTTATTTTTCTTAGTGGTAATTTCCCTGGGAGCATATACCTATCATTCAGTGGAAGGATGGAGTATTTTGGATTCATTTTATTTTGTAGTTGTTACTGTTACAACCATTGGCTATGGAGATTTAATTCCCATTACTTCAACAGGGAAAATTTTCACTATGTTTTATTCTTTTTTTGGAGTTGGAATGGCTTTTTACCTTCTTTCTTTAATTGGGGCTAAGGTATTTGAAGACCATGTCGAAGAGAAAGTTATTGAGTTAAAAAAGCATGCAAAGGGTAAACGAAATCATTAAAAAGTTTGTTTGGTAGGATTTTTTATGAAAAGGCAATATATTAGGGATGTAAAGGCAGGAGAATCTGTTCTATTGAATGGATGGGTTCAAGATATTAGGGATTTAGCTAAATTGAAATTTTTAATGTTACGTGACTGTTCTGGAATGATTCAATGTATTGTTAAGGATAAAGAAGTGTTGAATAAAATTTCTGAATTAACTTTAGAATCTGTTGTAGAAATTAAGGGAAAAGTTAAGGAAGCAAATATTAAAGCAGATATTTCTCGTAAAGATGTTGAGATTGAAGTTACTGATCTAGAGATTTTAAATAAGGCAGAACGTCTTCCAATCCAAGTTGCTGAAAAAGCTTCTGATGCCAATCTTTCTACTAGATTGGATTATAGATTTTTAGATTTACATAGAAGAGAAATTCAAGCAATTTTCAAAGTTGAATCTACAATAATGCAAGCATTTAGAGAATTTATGGTTAAAGAAGGTGCTGTGGAAGGTGCTTTTCCTTCACTAATTAGTTCGAGTTCTGAAGGAGGAACAGAATTATTTTCTGCAAAGTATTTTGAGAAGAAAGCTTTTTTGAGTCAGAGTTGTCAATTGTATAAACAAATGTTAGCTTGTTCAATGGAAAAAGTTTTCACTATTTTTACTGTTTGGAGAGCAGAAAAACATAATACCCCCCGTCATTTGAATGAGGCAAGACAATTAGATTTTGAAATGGCTTTTGCAGATGAATTTGTAGTTATGGAAGTTATGGAAAGGTGTGTTCAATTTATTATTAAGAAAGTTTTAGAATTAAATAAATCAGAATTAGATTTATTGAAAGTTGATTTGAAAGTTCCTAAGGTGAAGTATATGACTTTTGCAGAGGCCATTGAATTATTGAAGAAACATAAAATAAAAGCAGAGAAACATGATTTAACTCCCGATGCTGAGAAAAAATTAGGAGAATTATATCCAGATACAATTGTTTTTGTTAATGACTGGCCACTTGAAGGTAAGCCTTTTTACATTATGCCAAAAGGAAAAGATTCTTCTGCTGGTTTTGATGCAATTTATCAAGGAACAGAAATTTCTTCTGGAGGTCAAAGAGTTCATCTCCCCGAATTATTAGAAAAAAGATTAAAAGCTAAGGATTTGAATCCAAAAGATTTCAAAGCATATATTGATAGTTTTAGATATGGTGCTCCTCCGCATGCTGGTTGGGGGATTGGTCTTGAAAGATTAACTATGTTAATATTGGGAATAAAAAATACAAGGGAGGTTACTTTATTTCCTAGAGATAGGGATAGACTTACTCCATAAGTCATCCACTGACGCAAATCCACACAGTGATTTGCATAGGGATAGATTACTCTTTAAATGAAAACTATTATTGCATCTGGACCAGTAATTATTGAAGAAGGAAAATTATTAGTTAATAAAGATGATAAGGATGATTTTTATAAACTTCCTGGAGGCACTGTTGAGCAAGGGGATGATTTGATTGGAGCTTGTAAGAGAGAGACTAAAGAAGAAGTTAATGGGGAGATTGAAATTATTAAACCCCTTAATCCAATGATTATTTATAAAAATCCTCAAACAGATGAAGAAATGACAATTATGTTAATTCATTATTTAGCAAAGTTAAAAAATAAAGATGAGTTAAAACCTATTGAACCAATAAAAGAAGTTGAATGGTTAGATATAACAGAAATAAAAGATGATAAACATAAGGTTGCACCCAACATTAAATTTTTAATTGAACAAGGAGATATACAATGAAACGAAAATGCAAATTACTTTCAACAGGGAATGATGGATTTAGATATAGATATTCATTTAATAAATGTGAAGAATTTAAAGCTCTTTTTACTAAATTTCTTTTGGGGGTTGGATTTACCTATGAAGAAATTTCAAATATTTTTATT
>CAZWGF010000003.1:16446-33072 GCA_964633605.1 Candidatus Woesearchaeota archaeon | reverse complement strand
AATAAACATCCCCATTATAACATTTTAAGTAAGAATGTTCAGTGTTTACTGTACAGGCAACACAATGATCTGTGCCAGAAGTACTACATGTACCTGTTCCACAATCTTGATATTTATCATCCCGATCATTACAATTATCATACCAATAAACATCCCCATTATAACATTTTAAGTAAGAATGTTCAGTGTTTACTGTACATGCCCATGATGCACATCCCCATCCCCCAAACAAATCAGTATTCCAAGTACAATAAAATCCAGAAGGACATAGCCTCCCAACTTCAGTACAAGCATCACATCCAGGAGTATCTGGGATAGTTGCTCCGCAACTTACTGTTTCTGGATCTGCACATGTTGGGCAATCTGAGGTTTGAATATTAATATAATCATCCTTAACCCATTCACCATATCCACTAGTTGGATTAGAAGATAAAACTCCAATACTATACCAAGTTTCTCCAGTAAATCCACTATTTGAGATTAATTTGGTCATAATTATTTCATTTGAACCATCCTCATCCCAATCATAATCTCCAGGGGGAGAAAGAGTATTTTCAAAACTTCCTTCAAAATCACAATATCCTGGATGGCCTGGCCAATCAAGAGTAGCACTTTCATCCCAATTATCTTTTCCCAGTCTTATACAATATGCAAAGCGGGTGTTTGAAAGTTGTTCATAAGCAGGGTATTTAGATCCAATAATCATACTGATTGAACTTGGAGAATTTTTCACATAATTTAAAGACTTTATAAATCCAGCTCTACAAGCCCCATTATAACAACCAAACATACAATCATAACCAGAATTAAGATGAATAACTCCATCACATTCTTGTTCATGTAAATAATCCCCATCACAGTAATCAGTCCAAGATGCTCCTCTCCATAAATTACCCCAATTTTCAACATATACTGTTCCTCTCTTTCCAGTGTTCCATCTTCCTTCATCATTAGTATATGTACAAACATTAGCACTAACAATAGAAACAGAAAATATTAATAAAATTAAAACTACTCCCAATAAACTTAAATTTTTCAACCTCATTTTATAATCTATAATAGAAAACTTTATTTAAAAATACTTCGGTATTAAAATTAATTATTTTTTTACTTTAATTTTTATTATCTGTAAGAGGCATGGTTTTAACATTAAGATACCCTCCATAATTAGATTCTCCATGCCCTTTGTTATTTTGATTATATCCTTCTGCTGCTACAGAATACCATGTATCTGGTTTAAGGCCAGTAATAGTTTTACTAAAAGACTCTCCAAGATTCCAAGAATCTATTGGGGAGGAAGTGAATGGTGCAAATCCAGTTATATCACATGCATCAGCAGGTGCATTATCTGATGGCCAAGGTTGTTCTGGGAAATCTGACCAATTATCTTTTCCTTCTTTTAAACAATATTCAATAAAATCATTTGAAGTACTTTCACTTTCGGGATAGAATAATTTTCCATTTAGTGTGATTTGTCCAGGAGAATGACTTGTCCCTGCAAAATTATCAAGAAATCCTGGATTACAAGAATCATTATAACAATTTGTATAACAAGGTTTAATCTCAACATCAAATGGAAAAAATTCATTTTCACAACCAAATTCAATTAAATAATCTCCAGCACAAGTATCTGGAAGGGGAATTGTAAACGGCTTTTCTCCTCCAAAATCAAAATTCAAATCAACATAACTAGCTTTTCCAAAATTTGATCCATTATCATAATCATTACAAGTTAATTCACAAGCAGAAGCACTAGGTAATAAAGCTGCTCCAGTCATAGCAAGTCCTGCAGTTAACATTCCTGCTTTCTTTACTCCAGATTTTACTAAATCTCCTATGTTTATCATATATTTCACACCTATTTTTCCTTTAAAAGCATTTGTATATTATGGAATAATAGTTATTCCTAGCCTTTAATAACAATTTTACAATAGAAACATTTATATATCATGATCATGTTAACAATATACATAATGATGATAACATTGAGTAAAAATGGCATTAATTGAAATTATTAAAAAAGATAAAAATGCAAGAAGACTTTTTGGTAGCAAGGAGCTTGAAATAGTTGAAAAGCAACTTTTAGGAGTTCAGTTAAGCATGTCTGAAAAAACAAGATTGTCTAGAGACATAAGAAAGAAATTTAAAATAATTAAAGAAATGGCTCAATTTTCAGATCAGTTTGATTTAAAAAAAGGAGCAGATATTAAATTCAAAATAAATGAAGCCCTAGAAGTTATAAAGGAAAGTAAATATTTTTCAAAAGTAAAAAAAATAATTTTATTTGGAAGTTTTGTAGATAATACTCTTCGGTTAAATTCAGATATTGATATTGCTGTGGAATTTAAAGATATAACCCCCAAAGAAGCTACAAAATTTAGAGTAGAAATTTCTGGAAAAACAAATGATAAAATAGATATTCAAGTTTACAATATTCTTCCTAAAAAATTGAAAAAAGAAATAAATGAGAAAGGAAAAATAATTTATGAAAAGAATAAAAGATAAAATAGATGAAATTTGTAAATATTTGGAAGAATTAGAAGAAATATTAAAAGAACAAAGTTTATAAATAAGATAATCTTACCAATCATATAAACTTATTTGGAGGTTAAAATGGAAAATATAGAAATAACTAGTATTAGTTCAAGAGGACAAGTGGTAATTCCACAAGGATTAAGAAATAAGATGAGAATCCAGGAGGGAGAAAAGTTTGTTATTATTGGGGAGAATAATACAATTATTTTGAAAAAGTTGGAGATGTCTTCATTTGGGGGAATCGATAAATTGCTAAAGAAAACCAGAGACTTTGTAAAAAAGAAAAGAATAAAGGAATCTAATTTGGAAGAAGCAATTAAAAAGACTAGGAAAAAATGAGGGTAATCTTAGATACCAATGTTTTTATTTCAGGAATTTTTTGGGAAGGAAATTTTTGCTCCCAAATCATAGATAAATGGAAAAATAAGAAATTTGAGTTAATTAGTTCTATTGAAATTATAGATGAATTAGTCAAAACATTAAGAAATTTTAAAATTCAAATGCCTGAGGATATGATAGAAGAATGGAGAAATTTAATAATTAAAAATTCTTTTATTGTTGAACCTACAATAAAATTAGATGTAGTAAAAGATGATCCTGATGATAATAAATTTCTTGAAGCAGGCATAATGGGTAATCTGGATTTTATTGTAAGTCAAGATAAACATTTATTAAAATTAAAGGAATATAAAAAAATAAGAATTATTAATCCTGAAGAAGCTTTATTATTACTAGAATAAAATAAGAAATTAATCAAATAGAAAAAATATTAATTTAATTCATCCCTTAATAACAATCAAAGGCCTAACTCTAGCAACAAGATTTCCTATAGGAATATTTATATAGTTATACAAGTATGTATAACCATGCCACAAGCAACATCACAAAGAAATATTTTACATTATCCCCAATTAGATACCATTCTAAGGATGGAGGATTTTATTAGAGAGAACTCTGGAGAGTATAAGAAAAAAGCTTTATGGGAAGCTTTACCTAAAAAAATGATTTATCAAACTTTTTGTGTAATTTTTGATTATCTTTTAGAATCTGGGAAGATAGCTCAAGACAGAGAAGGTCATGTTGCATGGATTTGGGATCCTGAAGGGGTAAAAAGATACTTAGCTAAACCTCATTTGAGTTGGAGAAAATGAAATCAGAAATTAATTTCGCAGATGAGAAAGTTAAAAAGAACTTTGAAGAATTAAAAAATTCAAGAACTGAAAGTAAAAAATTGTATAAATGGGTATGTAGGGCTTTTGAGGATTTGGAAGAGAATGCTTTTTGTGGGGTTCAAATTTCCAAGAAATTGATTCCTAAAATTTATCTTGAAAAATATGGTATTGATAATTTGTGGAAGTTTGATTTACCTAATGCTTGGAGGTTAATTTATTCTATTAAGAACGGAGAGATTAAAATTTTATCAATTATTCTGGAATGGATGAGTCATAAAGATTATGAAAAGAGATTTGGATATTAATTTAATTTTCATCCCTTAATAACAATCAAAGGCTTAACTTTAGCAACAAGATTTCCAATTCCCAATTCATGTGAAACTCGCACCACCTCGTCGACGTCTTTGTATGCGGCTGGTGCTTCCTCGACAAGGCCCTTCCAACTTCCGGCCTTGACTTCCACCCCTTTCTGCTTTAGCTCAGCTTTAACTTTTTCTAAATCTAAGTTTTTGTGGGCAGCTGACCTACTTGAAACCCGTCCTGCCCCATGAGCAGTACTCCCAAAAGAAACTTCTTCTGCTTTTTTTGTTCCAACGAGGATGTATGAAGAAGTTCCCATGCTACCGGGAATCAAAACAGGTTGCCCTGTTTTTCTATATTTTACTGGAAGTTCCTTTCTTCCAGGACCAAAACTTCTGGTTGCACCCTTACGTAAAATCAAAACTTCTTTTTCTTTTCCGTCGACAACATGTTTTTCAAACTTTGCAATATTATGACAAACTTCATAGACAACATCTGCTTTGAACTTTGGAAAAATACTTTTCATTGATTCACGAGTCCAATGAGTAATTAATTGCTTATTTGCAAAAGAAAAATTAGTGGCAGCAGCCATAGCGCCAAAATATTGTTTACCCAATACAGAATTAATAGGAGCATTCACCAAATCCCTATCTGGGAGGCCAGCAGAACCATATTCATCATGCATTGCTTTAATATAATCAGATGCAACTTGATGTCCTAATCCCCTACTACCACAGTGAATCATTATTGTTAACATTCCTTTTTTCAAACCAAATACTTTTGCAACTTTCTTGTCGTAGATCTCTTCAACTTTTTGAATTTCTAAAAAATGATTTCCAGCACCCAAACTTCCAAGCTGAGGCATACCTCGTTGTTTAGCTCTTTGACTAACATATTCTGGTTTTGCTTCTTTCATTTTACCAGACTCTTCTGTAAGTAAATAATCTTCTTTAACACCATAACCTTTTTTCACAGCCCATTGAGCACCATTCTTCAAAACCTCGTCCAACTCTTCCTCAGTAAGCCTAATTCTACCTTTTTTTCCAACTCCTGAAGGAACATCTCTAAAAATTTGTTCTGAAATTTGTTTTTCTTTCCCTTTGATATCAGACTCTGTTAAATTAGTTTTCAAAAGCCTAACAGAACAATCAATATCAAAACCAACACAGCCAGGAGAAATAACTCCTTTTTTCAAATCAAATGCAGCAACTCCCCCAATACTCATTCCATAACCGCGATGTGCATCAGGAAGGGCAATAGAAGCTTTAATTATTCCAGGTAATGCAGCAATATTTTTTACTTGTTCAATTGTATCATCTTGTTTAATTTTTTCAATAAGCTTCTCGCTTGCAAAAATCTTTCCAGGCACATTCATTTTACCTGTTTTTGGAATTTCCCATTCATAATCTGAAATTTTTTTAATCATACATCCACAACAACTTGACAAACGTATTTATCCTTTTGCTTTTTGATAAACATGTCATTATATGTAATGGCTTTAACATTATTTGTAAATTTGTAATCTTCTGCATCATCTCCAATCACATCTGCAACCAATTCCTTTCCAACAATCTTTAACTTTGTAATTTTAGATAAAATAAAATCCTCTGTATCAAATAAAAATAAAAATTCTTCTAAAAAAGTATACAACAATTCTTCCTTATCTTTCCCAGTAATTTTCATTTGTTTCTTAATTTTAGGTTTTATCTTTATATCCCCACTAATTATTTCTTTTAATGCAAGCCCTGCATTCTTAAAAGCCATATCTAAACTTTTTCCCTCGGCTTGAAATTTAATGTCTGCAGTGTGTTCTAAAAATTTAAATTTCATTTCATCCAACAAAATAATTTTACTTCTCTTGGATCATAGGTCTCAAGAGTTGAAGTTATGATTACTGACTGAACATAAACTTCTTCTTCAAATCCTTCCCCAAGAACATAATCGTCTTCAACACCATAAATATTGGCTTCACAGGTTAAATAACTAGGAGTTAGATTACCCATAACCCCCATTACACTTGCTGGAATAGCGTCTTCTGCAAGGTTCATATCCAAAATTTCATTTCTTATGCCATCATCCAATTGAATTTCTCTTAAAATAGCTTTTTCTATTTCATAAATATTTGAACTAATATCTTTTTTTTCAGGGGCTCTTTGTTGAATAACTGCTAATAAAACTCCTGTAATAAGCAATATTGCAACAATAGCTTCAACAATTCTTATCCACCCTCTTTTATTTTTTTTCATATTTTATTTACCACACTTTAATATTTATAAATCCCGTATTTATTGTTCCATTTATTTCAAGATAAGCAATAGGAATTTCTTTAACATAAACATCTGTTGAAACATTTTTTTCTTGAGTTTTTATAATGCTATCATTAGAAAATTTAAAACTAAAACCAAATTCATTATTGTTTGGAACTTCTAATTCTTGTTTTAAGTCTGAATAATTACTTTCATATTCTTCTATTATTTGACTTATTTTATCTACAAAAACATATTTATTTGTCTTAATCATTTCTATGAAATATTGATCATTTGGAGTTGGGGAAGCACAAGGATTTTGGCTATGATTTTTATTTTTAAGTTCTCCTTCAGCATAATGAATTTTGAAAAGTCTTTCTCTACCAGGATCCTTCCATTTTAGTCTAACTACCTCTGGAAGGTGTTCATATTTAAGGAGTTCTCCAGTTATATTTTCCACAACACAATCAGTTCCATCTGTTCCATCAGGATGTGCAATAAGTATGCAGTTTTCCTCTGGATCATAATTCGCATCAATTTTTATTGTAACACTGGTAAAATTAACAGACGCTTTTTCGATCAATCCAATTTTTAAATTTTCAACAGCAAATTGTTCTTCTTCGTTAGTTTCAAGTGAAGGACTAAGAATAGTATATAGGAATATTAAAAATCCTATAAATACTGTAAATGAAAGTAAAAATCCTATGTGGGAACCTTTTTTACCCTTGGATAAACCATACACCTTTTTCATAGTTTAAAAAGAGAATTTATATTATTAAATTTATGCTTTAACCCAAAAATATATTTGACACCGCAGTTACTAGAAATGCAATAATCATTAGTGAAAAGGAGTGTTTTAATCCTGCTTTAACATTTCCTTCAGAAAGTTTTCCTATGGCAAGTCCACTAAAAAAACCTTGAATTAAAAGTAAATATAGAAATGGATCAGCCATATCTTCTTGAGTCATGACTTGTCCAACCCCAATTTGTTCTATTGCCCCAAGATCAGCAATGCCAGTAATCATTGGAAGAATTTTAAACTGCATAATCAAAATAATTATTAAAAATATAATGAAGATAATATAGCCTTGAATAACTAATGTAGAAATTGCAGCTTTTCTTTCTTTTTTCAATTTATCTGACATACTTGTAGCACCTGCAACTGATTCAAGAATTTCCCCAATGTCTCCACCTGCTTTTTCAGCTTGTCCTATAAGAGTCAATGCCCTTGAAATTGTTTTATTATGCACATCGTCTGAAAATACTCTTAATGCAGAACTTAATGGAATTCCTAAAGAAATCTGATTAGATAATTTTTCAATATTTTTACTCAATGCTCCGTATGAATCTGCTTTGATATTGGTAATACTTTTACTTATGGGGGTTCCTGTCTTTACACTTTCCACAAGATTTCTAGAAAATTCTATGAACATTTGTTCTTTTTCAGCAGATATTCTAGCGTTAGCAAGTATGGCAAATATAAATGGGGATACTAATATTAAAATACCTATACCTAAATTAAAAAGGAAAAATTTAGATTTCATAAAAAATAATGCAGGAGCAATAACTAGTAAAGAAAGAACTATTCCAGTTAGGTACATTTTATTTATTTCCATTTTATTCGCTAGGTTGTTTTAGGTGTAAGAAGGTTAGGAAGGCTATGTTAATCATGGAAACCCCTAAGATCATTATTAGAGTAATTGCCCCCACACTAATATCAATGCCTAACCCACTTATTTTTATCATCATTAATAACAACATTAAAATCATTGGTGCTGCAATAACAACACTAATGTATATATCCATAAATGTCTCAGCAAACTTTGTATATTTTTCTCTTTCAAGTTTATGGTCAAAAAGTAAACTTTGAGAACGTTTTTCAAAAAAGTTTGTTAAGTCTCCACCGGAATTCAAGGTAGTAACCATCCCATTTAATAATTCTGAAAGTTTTTCACTTGGATTGTTAAATGCAACTCTTCTTAAAGCATTAATTAAATCAATCCCATAAATATTTATTTCATTTATTATTTTTGTAAATTCTTTTTCAAGAAAAATATAATCTTTTGTAGAAATAACAATACTAAATATTTTACTTGGATCAACCATTGAACCAGAAATTGCTGCCATATGTATTGTGGCAAAAGGAAGTTCTTCATTTATTTTATTTTCTGTTGCTTTTTGTTCTAAGGATGGATAATTATACATTATTAAAAAAGTTCCAATTGGCATCACAACCAAAAGCCAGGCAACTCTTATGAATCGAGTTAGAAGGTCTCCAGTGGCCATTCCTATCCTTGGAAATGTGGCACTAATACTAAAAAAGAAAAAGAAGATACTAATAAACATTGCAACAAAAATCGATAACACTGAAGTGAATATGATTAAGGAAACATAATTTATTGGCAAAAATTGTAAGTTTGATTTTATAAGATTTCTTTCCAATGGCCTAAACCATCCTTTTTTGATAAATGTTTTAGAATGTTCAGCAAACGTTTTGGTTGCAGCTCTAACATATAGGTTAGGTTTTTTTATTTTTCTAGAAACAATTTCTTTTTCTTTTATTTTTAATCTTTTTAGTGTATTTTTTTCAAGTTTTGAAGGTTTTATTTTTTCAGAAGGTAAATAGGTTTTTCCAATTTGTTCCGGATATTTTGTTTTTTCTTTTAAGATTATCTCTGGAGATTCAATCTTTTTTTCAATTAGTGGGCGGGTTAAATTTATTTTATCTAATTTCTCTAAACTATTGCTCACACTATTATTCAAGGAATCTTTTAATGATTTTATTTGAGAATTAACAATCCTTTTTTCTTCAATATCTTCTATTTCCCTAGAAAGCTGGTGGAAATTAATTATTTCTTTAATTATTTTTCTCTCTTTTTTAATCAACTTCTTCAATTCTTCAAGATTCTTTTCAGAATTCATTTAATCACCTCCAAAATCTTTTTTTGCATTTCAACAATAATTTTTTTTGATTTATTGAATTCTTCATAACTTTTTTTATGATAGGATTTTTCTAATTTTGATTCTGCTTCTTCTAATGAAGTCAGTAGTTGATTAAGAAATGCCATATCCTCTCTTTTCATGTTTCACTCAAGGAAATTATCTTATTAAAGATTTTGTTTATTCAATACCAAATTCTCTTAAAACTTCAAGTGGTTTTTTATAATATTTATTGATGATTTCTTGAACCTCTCTAAACTTAAATATTTTATTTTGATATAATTTATACATTAATTGAACTCTTCTTCGAAATTCTAATTCTAGTCCTTCCAATGAAATCCCATATCTCATTGAAATTTTTTCAAATATCTTACTATTCTTCTTAAAATAAAATCTATCATCTTTAGGATTCCAAACAAAAGGAGTATTTGTGATTGCAACACCCTCGGGACTAACATTAATTATTTCTGTAATCTCTTTTAATTTTCTTGTTTCTTCCTTATTCACAATTGCATGGGTCATGATGCAAACACAATCAAGAACATTAATCAAAGTTGGAGGCAATTCAATTGGAGGGGTCTCCAATCTTTTAATAACAGTATCAACAGAATCTGCGTGCATAGTACCAATGGATGAATGTCCCGAAGCCATACCCTGGAATAGAACATATGCTTCCTTACCCCTAACTTCCCCAACAATAACATAATCTGGGTTCTGTCTAAATGAACTTCTTAATAAGGTAAATAAATTAATTTCACCTATTTTATCTATTCCAGTACTTTCCCTAACTACACTTGGTAGCCAGTTATCTCTTGGTAAGTTCAATTCCAAGGTATCTTCAATACTAACAACCCTTGCTTCTGGGCGAATAAAAAATGCAATTGCATTCAAGAGAGTGGTTTTTCCTGAAGCAGTTCCCCCAGTAATTAAAAGGTTCATTTTATGTTCAACTAACATCCAAAGATATGCCAGCATTTCAGGACTAAGAGTATTGAATGCCAATAATTGTGGGGGTGTCCAAGGGGTTTTGGTAAACTTTCTTATTGTGAATGTTGGACCCTTACTTGTAATGTCTTGAGTATATGTGGCATTAACTCTGCTCCCATCAGGTAAACTTCCATCAAGAATAGGTTTTGCATATGAAATATATTTTCCACATCTTTGAGCTAATTTTTCTACAAAACTAGAAAGCCCTTCCATTTCTTTAAACACTAAATTAGTTCTCAAATTCCTATAAACCCGATGAACAATATAGACAGGACTATTTGCCCCATTACATTCTATATCTTCAACAAAATAATCTCTAAGTAAGGGCTCTGTTTCATTAAAACCAATAAAGTCTCTGCATAAATAATAATATATTTTTTTATAGCTTTCATAGGGAATGTCCATTCCAAGTTCTGTAGCAATAAATTTAAATCTTTGATCAATATATTCCAATAATGCTTCTTTATCATTGTCTACAATTTCTTCAAAATTAATCATGTTCCTCATTGCAGTAACCATTTGAGTTTTGTATGCCCTTTCTGTTTCGCTTAATAATGGTTCTTCAATTGCATAAACTATTTCATAACTTTTTGGATCCCAATAAATATGTGCAAATACAAAAGGAGCAATTAAGCAATATCTAATATCCACTTTTGTTTTATCTTTTGTTTTTCTTAATGGGGGAATTTTTGGAGAAAAATCTATTAAAACTCTTGGATAATTTTGGATATCTCTTTCTTCATTTTTTTCTTTTCCAAATATCATTTTAAATTATTTCAAAATCCATTACTGGTTTATCCCCCCCATTATTAGCGATAATTAGTTCATAGGGAACTGCAGCATGACTTATTGTTTTTAATTCATCTTTGTCTTGAAAAGTTAAATTATATTTTCCAGAATAATTTCCAATTAAGCTTACTATGCTTAAATCTCCTCGAGTTTGAGTATATGCTATGACACTCCCAACATCTACCTGTTGGTCTGGCTGACTATACACATAGGAGGTTTCTATTTCAAAAATAATCTCATCATTAATCCCATCTATTTTTAATTCCCCTTTTCTTAAATCTAAAGTAAGAACTCTCTGATTTCCAGGGGATTTCATTTCGATTAATTTTGAATTAATTTGTTCCATCATATTTAAAGTATCTTCAATAAGAGCCTTGTCTTGAATTTCTTCAATTTTTGGTCGAACATATGCAAGAGCTAAACTAATCATGATCAATGCAATTAAGGTATAAATTACTGTTTCAACCCAAACCTGTCCCTTTTTATTTTTCATCATCTCTTTCTATTATCTGAACAAGTTTTGATTTATAATATTTTCTGAAAAGATTTATTGTACAAATAGTAAGCAATTATCAATTTTTGAAATAGAATCTACAACTTCACATTGTTTTCCATTTACCTTTGGAGCAATTTCTATTGAATCGGGGGTTGTATCCATGGGATCTAGCTCCCCACTCAAATTAATAAAATAAACTACTCCAGTATTTTCTTTAGGAAGTTCTAAGGCATCTCCATAATCATCATTATATTTTCTCATTTTTTCACTTAAAGTTGAACTATCATTTGCAAATTCAAAACTATTTTTTCCCCACAATGCTCCAGAAACAGAAATCAAAAGTGAATCTAATTTAACATCTTGCACGCTTATTAAAAATTTAAGTTCCCCTGAAGTAGAATTATAACAGGTATATTCATTTTCTAGAGTTATTTTTTCAACAAGATCAAAACAAGATTGTGCTTCTCCAAGTTCATCACTCAATATGTTTGAGACAACTGTCCAAACAACAGTTGCTGAAGCCAATACTAAAGCGACCATTATAATCACTGAAATGACTCCTGAAACCCCAGAAATATTTTTCTTTTTAATCATTTTTATAAACATTTATTCCGTATTCTTTTCCACATTCAAATGTTTGACTTTCTTCGTCTGTGTCTTTTCCTAAAAGAATTGGGATGATTATTATTTCATTTGCTCCAACAAGCTCAGGTATGGTTGCAGAAAATATTGCTCCTTGATTTAATCCTTCTTCTGGCCATGATTCGTCTGAACCTAAATTTTGTTCAGAGTGACCTTCATCACTAATAATCTTTATTGTAGCTCCATAAATTGGAACATCTCCATTATTAGAAATATACAAAGTATTTGCACTATAGGACGGATTCCATTTAATATCTTTACAAGAAAGTTCAATGTTTTTTTCAAATTTTAATACAGGTTCTGCTATAAATTCATCAAGCCATAAAAATACAACCATTCCCATAGCAACAACAATTGCAATCAGTAAAACAGTAGCAATGATTGGAGACACACCTTTTTTCATTCGGTGAAATGACTGCGTCGATTTTAACGATTGATATCCCCCTTTTTTCATAATTAATAAAAGAATTAGTAATTTATAAATTTAAGCAATTAAAAAATATCTAGAATTTTGTCTTCTTTAGTTTCAGGTTCATTTGAATCATCCCCTTGAGATTCCTTTTTTTCTGTTGTAAATTCAGGCTCGTGATCAAATTCTTCTTCATCTTTTGACGAGTCATTCCCTGTGGAAGGCTCCTCGTCAAACTCCTCTTCAAGATTATTCTCAGAGGTTCTTGTGCCGGGAACATCGTGAGACGGTACGTTATCAAATTCTTCTCCATCTTTTGAATTTTCTAGTTCTTCTTCAGCTTCAGGTTCTTTGTCCTCTTCTTTATTTTCAGGCCCAGCAGGGTCATCCTTTGAGGATAAATATTTTTTTTTCTCCTCTTCAATAATTTTTATCTCCTCACTTATCCTTTCTTCTTCATTGGAGGTTCTTGTGCCGGGAACATCGTGAGACGGTATCTCTTCTTCAATCTTTTCAGGAGTTCTTGTGGAAGGCTCTTCAGAGTCACCTGTTTCTTCAGGTTCTTGTGCCTCCTTGGTATCCCCTTGGGGAACTAAGTTTTCCACCCCGGGTATTGAGGGAGTTTCTTTATCCTCAGTAGATAAATTCGTAGAATTTGTTTCGGGGTACGCCTGTGGTGCATTATCTAAATTATCTTCAGTAGTATTTTCAATTTCAGGTTCAGTTTCTTTTTGAGGTTCTTCAGCTTCTTCCAAGAAATCTTTTTTTGATTCAGCAACTTTTTCCTCTTCAGCTTCTTCCTTTTTCTCTTCTTCTTCTAAATATTCTTTTTTTTCCTCTTCAATTGCTGCAACTTCTTCTTTAACTTCTTCAGTAACTTTTTCATCCTTTGGAGGTTCGTTATTTTCTTCATTATTTATTGGAGAGTCATCCCTTGTGGAAGGTTCATTATTTTCTTCTGTATTTTTTGGAGTCAGAGATATTTCTTCTTGAATATTTTCTTCTGTTCTTTGGGGTTTTACAAATTCTTCTTTACCCCCAGTAAGAATTTCTTCAGAAATTTTTCGGGGTACACCCTTGGGTGTTTCATCCTTTTGGGATTGATATTGTCTTGGTTCTTTATCAGTATCTTTAATAGATGCTCCTTCAAGTTCTGCAACATAATCAGAAATAGTTTTAGCAGCGTCGGCATTTGTGCTAATACTATCAATCCCTTTTTCAACTAAATATTTTACCATTTCTTTTCTACTTCCTGCTTGGCCACAAATACTTGTTTCAACATTTTTTCTTTTACAAACTCGGATAACATATTCTAATTGATATAAAATTGCAGGATGCATTTCATTGTAAAGATGTTGTACTGCTTCATTTCCTCTATCCAGTGCCAACATATATTGGGTTAGATCATTAGTTCCGAATGAGATAAAATCAATTCCTTCATCACAAAGCTCACGTATTAATTGAACAGCTGCAGGAGTCTCGACCATTACTCCAACCTTTGCGTCATTAAATCCAATCTCTTTCAAAAATTCTTTAGTTTTTTGGACTTCTTCAACAGAAATTACTTGTGGCAGAATTAATCCAATTTTTGTATCTTCTTTTGCAACTCTTTTCAAAGCTTTTAATTCTGATTTTAAAACTTCTGGATTTTTAATCCCATATCTTATTCCGTGCATTCCTAACATCGGGTTTGCTTCCTCGTCTTGAGGGGCACCTTCTAATTGACTATATTCATCACTTCTAAGGTCGGAAGTTCTTACCCAAATTTCTTCAAAATATTTAGCAATATCATGAATTCCTTTGTAAATAATTTCTTCATAATCTTCCATTGAATTCTTTTTCAAAAAATATTCAGGATGTTTTCCAGATTCTGCAATAATTCCTTCAATTCTAGTAAGTCCAACTTGCTTTAAATTAGTCTTTGAAGCACGCTTCGCAAAACTTGGCAAATCAACAATAACTTTTATTTTGGTTTTAGTATTAGCTTCTACAGGAAGAACTTCTTTTTCAACTGTTTCAGAAGTTTTACCCTTGTATATTTTACCTGTAAATCCGTCCACAGTTATAATTTCTCCTTCTTTTAATTTTGTTGTTGCTTCTTGAGTTCCAACAACACAGGGAATTCCCATTTCACGAGAGACAATTGCTGCGTGTGCAGTTAAACCCCCCTCATTGGTCACAATAGCAGCAGATTTTTGCATTGTTACAACCATATCTGGATTGGTCATTTCTGTAACTAAAATATCTCCTTTGTTTATTTTCGATAAATCTTTCATTTCTTTGACAATTTTTATTTTTCCAGAAGCAATACCTGGAGATGCAGCAAGACCTTCTAAAACCACTTCTCCTTGAATCTCTTTTCCAGAATCTTTTTCAATTCTTTTTGCAAGGGTTGTTATTGGCCTAGTTTGAACAATAGAAATTTCTTCTTTTTCAATTGCAAATTCAACATCTTGGGGTTTCCCATAATGTTCTTCTAATTTTATTGCCATGTCTGCTAATTTTTTAATTTCATAATCAGTTAGAACTTGATGTTTTGATCTTTCTTCTCTTAAATTAGCAGTTATTTTATTCCCTCCAGAATCTCGAGTAAATGCAATTTTTTTATCTGCAATTTTTTTATCAAGAATTTCCATTTTAGGAGAGACGACATATTTATCTGGAGTAATTGCTCCTGAAACAATTCCTTCTCCAAGCCCCCAAACAGCCTCCATGATCACATTTTCATTATTGTAAGAAGGGTCTTTTGAAAAAATAACTCCTGATTTATCTGAATCAACCATTTTCTGAACAACAACTGCAAGGCTTGCTTCTTCGTGGGTAAATCCTTTTTTAATACGATAATATGTTGCTCTTGAAGTAAAAAGTGATGCAAAACATTTTTTGATATGAGTAATTAATTTTTGATTTCCCTTAACATTTACAAAAGAATCTTGTTGACCTGCAAAACTAGCTTCTGCCAAATCTTCTGTTGTGGCTGAACTTCGAACAGCAACAAAAATTGGTTCTGATGCATTTTTCAAAATATCATGGGCAACTCCCTTGCTAAAATCTTCTTTACCAGCATCCATTGCCTCATAGGATTCAATAATATCTTCTTCCATTTCAATAGGCATTTTAGCTTTCATAATCATTGCCCTAATTGTTGTGGTTGTTTCATCAAGTTGTTTGGTATTTTCATAATCAATTTTCTTAAGAAGTGCTTTTATTTTTTCTGCAATTCCTGCTTTTTCAATAAAATAATCATAGGCTTGAGCAGTAACGACAAAGCCCACTGGCACAGGAATTTTCAAATTAAAAATTTCAGAAAGATTTGCTCCTTTTCCCCCAGCAACATTCCCTGAATCCTTGTTTAATTCAGAAAACCATTTTACAAAATCTATTTTTTTATCACCTTTCATAGACTATTCAAATAAAATCTATTAATAAATTTTGTGTTATTGAAATTAAGTAATTGAGACAGTTACTGTGTAATTGTATGAATCAGTTTGCATACCATAGATAGTATCTTCATCAATAGTATGAACTTTTAATATTACTTCTAAATCATTAATTTCTTGAATTGTCCATGCTAAACCTGTGTTCGGATTTACATCCCAATTTCCTTCCCATGGGCCTCCCCCATATGAAAATAATCCAAGGGAATCTTCTATGGGGTTTCCAAGATAATTTGAACCACCTATTTTAACTCCTCCCACATAATTATAAGAACAACTATTTGACGCACACATCACATATGTTTCAAATTCTATTTTTACATTTGTAATTGAACCTGTTTCTCCTAAATTTTCAAGTCCATATATGTCTGTTAGAGTTACATCAGGGTATCCTCCAGCTCCTGATGCTGCTAATCGGACACTTCCATTAGAAGATCTTGCAGCTTCATAATTAGTTAAATATCCTCCAGCTATAGCCATTTCAATACTAACATCTGAATCAGGTAAAAGAGTAATATTTCTTGGTTCTCCTGCAACACAACTTGATCCATCACAGAATAATCCTCCAGTACATAATGTTCCACTTGGACATCCAGTACATTCATTGGTAGATGTAATTGGGGTGCTACAAGGAATTTCTATAGGGGGTTGGCATGCAGGGAGTTTTGTTCCA
>CAZWGF010000003.1:9705-16346 GCA_964633605.1 Candidatus Woesearchaeota archaeon | reverse complement strand
TTTTGTTCCATCAATAGGAGTTCCACAATTACTTGAACAAGTTGACCCTATACAAGTATTTGCAGCACAAGAAGTGTCCCCATCTGGAATACAGTCTTTATTTACTACTTCAGTCCCACT
This sequence comes from Candidatus Woesearchaeota archaeon, assembly GCA_964633605.1. Lineage (GTDB taxonomy): Archaea > Nanobdellota > Nanobdellia > Pacearchaeales > GW2011-AR1 > CAZWGF01. The sequence continues at coordinate 16,226 of CAZWGF010000003.1, read as the reverse complement.
ACTTGGTAAGTCATATGTCTTTCCTGATTGATTAATTATTGGAATTATAGAAACTACAACATTCCCATATATATTTGGTAAAGTAAAATTAAAAATCTCTTTTGATAATTGATTCATCTCAACAGGTAGAGGAATAACTTCATTTCCATTATCAGAATCAAAGACAAATTTAATTCCCACTAAATCACCTTCTCCAACACCCCTTATGATTGTAACATTTATTTCATTACCTTCAATTAAAACATTACTTATTTTCAAATCAACCTCAGATAACCCTACAGAAATATCTTCTGTCTTGCCTGTTAGAACATTTTGAATTACTACCCAAATAATACTAATTGAAGATAATACAAGCCCAATTAAAATTATTACTGTTATGACTCCTGAAAACCCCTTTTTTCTCATAGGAAATAAAAGTATTTTCACTTTAAATATTATTTGTTTATTTTTCTAAATTATATATTTCAGAAATTTCTGTTTGAGATAAAGCCCTATTCCAAATTCTTACTTCGTCAAGTGTTCCGTGGAATAGATTAAGAGCATCCCCCCAACCTCCTCCGACGAATTCCCCAATTATAGGGTCTGCATCATTAGCAGTAATATCTTCAAATGCATATCCAGAACCATTTACAAAAGTACTTGAAGCTAGAAGTTCATCATTTGCATATAATTTAATATTTGAATTATCAAATGTTCCTGTTACCAATGTCCATTTATTTAAAAAATCATAGGGATTTCCTATTCCCAATCCCATAAATATTTGATCACTACTCCCTATACTAAAATAAATTTTTCCATCATTAAAATCTAAAAAATAACCTTTAGCAACCCAATTATAATGATAATTATCTAGTATCATAGTAGCATTGCCATCTTCAGTAGAATCATCCCTTGAATACATCCAAACTTGAACCGAGAATGTTGAAGTACTATGGGAGTTTACGCTATTTGGAAGAGCAATAGAATCATCAATCCCATCAAATTCATAGCCTTGGCCAACTTTCCCTGTTGTTAATGTTGCACCTGAAACAGTCCCATCATTTCCATTGCTTGTACTATCATCGGCATCTCCTTCAAATTTCCACCACCCAATTAAATCAGTATCAGTTATATCGCAAACATATTCTTCATTACATTCGGTTCCAAGAACACAATCTCCACAACTTCCTCCGCAACCATCATCTCCACATACTTTTCCAGAACAATCTGGAATACAAGCACAAAAACTATCTACACAAACTTCTGGAAGAGTACAAGATTGTTTTGTCCCAGGACCAACATTACAAGCATCCCCACAATTATCTATAGAAGTATTTGTTTCCCCACAATTAACTTCTTCTAAACTAGGGCAATTAGAAACACATTCTTCAGGGATTTCTTCCTCTTCTTCTTCAGATGCACTTCCTCCAAAAGTACTGGCTTGAGCTGAATCCAATTCAGAATATGCTCCTTCAACGTCATCTGCCTGAGTTACAATAACTTTTTGAATAACTGTCCAAGAAATAGAAATGGCAATTAATACCAATGCCACCATTACTACTGTAACAATAACTCCAGAGATACCTCTTTTCATAATTAGAAAAGGAATATCCCCTTTAAATTATTTACTTATTGCATCAACAGGGCAAGTATCAATTGCTTCTTTAACGCAAGGGACATCTTTTTGAGCTTTTACTTTTGCTTTATCTCCATCCATCTCAAAAACTTCTCCACAAACAGCCGCACAAGTTCCACATCCAATGCATTTTTCTGTGTCTATTTTTACCATAATTTATTTCATGAAGATAACTTTATAAATTTAACATGAAAGGTTTTTATATGAAAAATAAGTGGAACCGTAGAGTGCACGATATGATAGTTGATGAACTTTTTAATAGATTATCCAAAAAAGGAAAACCCAATTTACAGAAAAATTTAATTTACTGCGTAGAAGGGGTTGAAGGAGAGGTGGATATTCTAGCCCATACAAAGGAAACAAATATTTATTATTTTTATGAAGTCAAAACTTCTTATTATAGAAAAAGTCATTCAAAAGCACTAAAACAATTTTCAAGGTATCAGAGAACCCATCCCGAACAAAATGTAAAAGGAATTTTTGTGAGTCCTCAAAAAATTTTAAGAATGCGTTTCGATTAAATTTATAAATGCTATTTCTATAAAAAATCATGGAAAATATGAATCAATTTAGTAAATTAGAAGCAATTAGTTTGCAAAATAAAACAGTAGAATTAGAAAGGGAGCTTGAGAAAGCAAATTCTTCTTGGCCTTATTTTGGGAACGGGATAAAAGTTTTAAAGACAAGTTTTTATAGTGCACTTTTAGCAGCAGCTTTAGCTCTTTCTAATGCTCCTCAATTAATTTCTTTTAGTAATTCTATAACAAGTTTTCCCGCTGGAGTGGAGTTGGTAGAAGCATATATGGTGGGAAATGACTCAAAATTAAATGAACTAAGAAATAAAGAGGAAATTGAGGAATATGTACACTTATTTGAATCAGAAATTTATAATGAATCTTACAAGATTAAAAAGAATTTAGCTGCGGGATTTATGGGATTTTCTTTATTGAATATGATCGGAGGAGTTTATGCTATGAGAAGAAAAGAGAAAAGCATTGAATCTGTTTCAAAAAAGATCAATCAATTAGGAATAAATCAGTAAATAAATTATCAAATTAACTTAACTTTTATAAACAACATTACTTTTAAAATACCATGGGATTAATCAGAGGTGGTTTATTGGTTATAGTAAGTGTATTCTTTTTTATAGCACTTTTAGTAGGAAATTTATTTTTAACAATGGATTTATCTTTAGACTATGAAACCATCAAACCCGAACTTGTTTCTATTATTAAACAAATGGCCGAAGATGAAAACCAAGATGTCTCCGAAATAACCGATAAACAGATTTTAGAGATGGAGGAATATTGTATAAACAATTCAGAATATGTTTATTCTGAAGGAGACTATCCAATAACAATTTCTTGTGATATTATTTCTCAAGGCTCAGAAGCTATTATAGATAAGGGATTAGAGAATCTTGTAGAAGAACTTTATTATCAAGAATATGATTGTAAATTTTTAGACTGCTTTGAAAACGGAAATCCATCTTTTTTAGTTTCAAAACAATCAAAAGATTATTTTAATTCAAAATTTTATTTTACTTTAACAGTATCAATAATTCTTTTTATTATAATATTTTTCTTAGTAGAAAATAAATCAAATTCATTTATTCTTGCAGGATTATTATCCATAGTTTCAGCATTACCTTTTGCAAAAATTAAACCTTTTTTAGAATTTTTTAATAATGAGTTAATGCAATTTTTTACAGCATTTTTTTCTAAATCTTATCGAGTATTTTTGTTGATGATAACTTTTGGAATAATAGTTTTAATTTTTGGAATTCTTATTAAGTTTTTTAGTATAGGATTTAAAATATCTGGATTTATGAATAAATTCAAGAAGAATGAAGGGGCACAGGTTCAACCTAAGAAAATTATTTCTCAACCAATTGCTCAAAAACCTCAAAAACCAAAAACAAATTTTTTACAAAAAATTTCTTTACCCAAGAAGATTTTCAAACCAAAATTAATTCCAAAGAAATCAGTTCTCAAAAAAGTTTATAATCCCCTTTTAGGCAAAAAGAAATAGTTTTTATAGCTAATTTTTCTCTTGTTTTTATGAAAAAGAAATGTATTGTAATGTTATCTGGAGGATTAGATAGTCTCTTAGCTGTGAAAATAATGCAGGAACAAGGATTTGATATAACAGCATTATTTTTCCAATTGCCATTTGCAGGATGTTGTGATGTAAAACTTTCTACTAATTTTGCCCAACTTCAGAAGATTAAACTAGAAGTATTTGATTGTACAAAAGGAAAACTTTTGAAAGAATATTTAGAAATAATCAAAAAAGCAAAACATGGAACAGGAGCAGGAGTAAATCCATGCATTGATTGTAGAATTTTTATGTTTAAGAAATCAAAAGAATTTGCAGACAAGGAAAAAATTGAATTAGTTGTTACAGGCGAAGTTTTAGGAGAAAGGCCAATGTCTCAGATGAAAAAATCAATGGATATTGTTGAAAAAGAATCAGGATTAAAAGACAGCTTACTAAGACCACTTTCTGCAAAACTCTTACCTGAAACAAATGCAGAAAAAAGTGGATTGATTGATAGAGAAAAACTTTATGATATTCAAGGAAGAAAAAGAGATAAACAAATAGCACTTGCAAAGAAATTCAAAATTTCCTATCCTCAACCAGCAGGAGGTTGTGCACTTTGTGAAAAACAACTAAAAAACAGATTTAAAACACTATTCAAACGAGGATTAAATGAAGATGAAATGAATATTGTTTGTGTTGGAAGACATTTTATAATTGACAAATGTTGGGTTGTTATTGGAAGAGATGAAAAAGAAAATAAGATAATTGAAAAAATGGGAAAGAAATTTGATTTAATTGAACCAGATTATCCTGCTCCAAGCGCAGTTATTTTAGATAAGTGTGAAAAAGAACCTAAAGGTGTGTCCTCTGAAGAGAACAAAACAAGGGAAAAAGTTAATGAACTTATGGAAGCCTATTCTAAGAAGGGAAGTCTAGAAGCTAGAAATAAATTTGATAAATATAAACTATAAAATGTGCAAACTATGTCAAACAAAACCAGTATATGAATTTACCAATCAGCGAAAGCTTTGTAAAAATTGTTTTGTTCAATATTTTCAAAAAAAGGTTTTCTATAGTGTTCGAAGATTTAAAATGATCAAATATGGAGATGTTGTTTCCTATGAATCTAAAAAAGATGTTAGAAGTGTTGTGTTAAAAAAAGTTCTTGATTTGTTTGAAGATAAATCAATTATTAGTTTAGTAAAAGCTCCAAGCAAAAAAGCAACTAAAAATGCAATTGCTTCCACAATCGATTCAGAATCAGATAAAATAATTCATTCATTAATCAAAGGAAAAGCTTCTGAATTAGAAAAGATTTCTCCAGTAGAAAAGAAAACAATTAAACCTCTTTATCTTTTCTTAGATCAAGAAATATTACTTTTTGCAAAGATAAAAAAATTAAAATTTTTACATGAAACTCAGGACAAAGTTCCTAAAATAAAGAAAGGCGCCAAAGGGCGTGACTTAAAAGGCCTCAAAATTTCCCAATTTGTAGATAATTTAGAAAAGAAACATCCTGAAATAAAAAGAGCAATTATTAATAGTTATTTGGAACTTTATAATTAATTTAGGTTTGAGACAATTTTGATATCATCCAATCTTACAATGAATTCTGGATTATTTCCATCACTTCTGAAATACATTCTAAAATAATCAGCAGTAGTCCAATCAGGAATGAGCGTAGTATGAACAACCCCCTCACTAAATTTAAGAGAAACTAAATTCCATCCATTTTCTAAATTATTTTCTTGAATATATGTATTATCCCACCTAATCCTTTGATCCCCCGCATTTCCTAAATCAATTGCTCCAAACCATGTCATTAAAGAAGAATCTTCCAAGTATAACCAAAATTGTAGATAATTTTTATCTATAGCAAATGAAGAAATGTCTCCATAATTATGGCCATCTTTTTGAAATCCTTTCCAAGAAGTATTTGTTGCAGGATAAGTTATTTGTATAGAATAACTTCCCTCTTTTTTCCAAGTTGAATTATATGTCTGGATAACATATGATCCATATTTGTTCATGTTGCTTAAATCTTCACAACCATTTAAATTTATCAAGGTATAATCTTCGGGAGGAGTACCCTCTCCAAAAGTATTGGCTTGAGTTGAATCCAGGGTAGAATATGCTCCTTCAACTTCATCTGTTTGAGTTACAATAACCTTTTGAATAACTGTCCAAGAAATAGAAATGGCAATTAATACTAATCCAACCATGATTATAGTTACAATAACCCCAGATATCCCTCTTTTTTTCATAGACGATAAAAGTATTTTAACTTTAAATATTATTTGCTTATTTTTCCCAATTATAAATATTTTCAATTTCTTCTTCAGATAATGCTCTGTTCCAAACTTTTACTTCGTCTATTGTTCCATCAAAATAAAACCAGTCATTCCAATTACTTGAATTAAGAGTCTTTCCGATAAAATATTCATGATTGCCTGCATCTGAAATAAAATCCCCTGTTCTAGTGTCTGAATGACTATATATGGATTCACCATCAATATAATAATTTATTTCTTCATTTTGCTTTCTAGAAATAGCAAAATTATACCATTCTTTTAAATATTTTTCTAGTGCAGCCTTTGGATAAGATACTCCAATTGAATCTCTTGTATTAAAGGTCAAATGCTCGTTACTCGTTGAGGAAATTATTATAATTTCACCATCTGCATATCTATTTGAGAAAATTCCCCCTGCTTGCCAACCCTTTACTTTAAACCACCCTGAAATAGTCCAGCTTAATGATGCGTCAAAATATAGATCTAATTCATGACGTCCCAATTCAATATAATCATTAACCCCATCAAATTCATAAGCCTGTCCAATTTTTCCAGTTGTCAAAGTTGCTCCT
>CAZWGF010000003.1:1707-9605 GCA_964633605.1 Candidatus Woesearchaeota archaeon | reverse complement strand
ATTAGTACCTTCAGAAATATCTTCAAGTTCATGTTCCATTAAATTAGAAATAACTATCCAAGCAATTGAAATAGCAATTAATACTAATCCAACCATGATTACAGTTACAATAACTCCAGAAAATCCCTCTTTCCTCATAGACGATAAAAGAAATTATGATTTATAATATTTGCCTATTATTTTTATTTTTCTGAATCATAAATATATTCAATTTCTTCGGGGGATAATGCTCTGTTCCAAATTTTTACTTCGTCTATTGTTCCACTAAAATTGTTATTTGTCTTTGAGTGGGACCCAATAAGATTATAATAATTCAGAGAAGCCACATTTCCTGCTTTTGTAACTGATACGGGATTTCCTCCATCAAGGAATATTGTAATTGTATTTCCATTATCTGTTGCTGCAAGATGATGCCAATTTCCTGTAGTCCATGTTCCTGGGATGGTTGCTTGGATCCAATTTCCAGCAGTATTGTAATACCCATAATAAACTCTTCCGGAGTTCACCCCAAATTGATGCCTAGCTCTCTTGTAAAAACACATAACATCTTGGGGCTTACCATCATTAGTATTAAACCATGCTGACAATGTATGAGTAGAATCATTTATTACTTCTCCAAAAGAATCAGGAAGTAAAATATAATCATTAACCCCATCAAATTCATAAGCCTGTCCAATTTTTCCATCATTTGTCAAAGTTGCTCCTTCAACAATTCCATCATTTCCATTTCCAGAACTATCCTCGGCATTACCTTCAAAACTCCAATCCCCAACTAATGAAGAATCTCTACAATTAACTTGCTCATGAATTATTGCATCAGAACAACTTAAAAATCTTTTTTTATTATCTTCCACTTTAGCCATTATTGGAACAATTTCCAATGAATAAATTTTATTTCCTATATTAAATGTATTTGTTTTTAGAGGGTCATTAGGGTAAAAACTATTATCTTTTCCAAGAAAATGAATTGAATTACCAACTTTCATTGAGGTACTACTTGGTTCTGAAAAATCTAAAGATAAATCAACAAAAATATTTTCTTTAGTAGAGTCATTTGTTCCCCGTATAAAATATCCTGAAATCCCAAATCTCCCATTATTTTTTAGAGTAACATTAAGTTCATATTCCCCAGAAACAAGATTACATTCAATATTTTGGATGAACATTGAAACTCCATCCCCACATTCTAAATCTTCTGAAGGAGCATAGGATTTTATTTGTTGATAAACAACAGTACTCATGATTATTGCAAAAGTTATTAGTAAGGCATAACCCACCATGATGCTCACAGCACGTTTATCATTTATCAATCCTCTTTTTTTCATAAACATTAAAAGAAATTATGATTTAAATATTCTTCTTATCTAAAAATTTATGGTTTTTCAGAATTATATATTTCAGTGATCTCTGTAGCACTAAGGGCTTTATCATAAATTCTTATTTCATCCATCGCCCCATTAAAATTATATGTTCCAAAAGCATCAGATCTTGCTCCAATCCATACATCACTGTTAGGATCACTATTAATTAAACCAGAGTATCCAGTAAAAATTCCATTTTCTACACCATTCTTATAATGTGTTATTTGAGAGCCATCATAAGTAAATGCAACATGTGTCCATTCCCCAGATTGGATTGTATTTGATGAAGAAATCCAACTACTGACTCCTGACAAATACACGTTAGGTTTTAATGAACTAATAGAAAATAAATATGAACCTATTGTGCCAACATTTTTACTTACAAGTTGTTTATAGGCCCCACTGTCTGAAGTTTTCACCCAAAGAGCAATAGTTAAATCAGTTCGAATTCCTAAAGAAGCATCAGTTCCAACATCAATATAATCATTAACTCCATCAAAATAATAAGCATTATCTGCAACATTAAATCTATCTGTTGTTAGGATTGCTCCTCCTAAAACTTCCCCATCATTTTCCCCTGAACTATCTAAAGCATCCCCATCAAGTTTCCACCATCCAACCAAATTTGGGTTGATACAAGTATCAACTTCACAATTATATCCTTCTCCACAAGTATTTGGGCAAGGAGTTGATTGCTCACAGATGATATGGGTACCACATTCATATCCTAGTGAACTACAAGTATCTGAACAATCTAATACACAAACATTTTCAACACAAGAAGATCCAATTCCACAACTTTCTTTTGTTCCAGGAACATTACAATTTCCTTCACAACCATTATCGTCAGTATTTGTTGTTCCACAATCAACTTCCCCTGGAGAAAGACAAGTAGGAGTACATGTACAAGTTCCACTTTCACAAGAAGCATCATTTGTAGCAACATATGTTTCATCACCAATTTTTTGTGAAATTATGAAATAAAAATTTTCCCCTGCTTTTAATTCAAAATAATAATTATAACCTTCTATAGAAATTGTTATTACCCCCATATCTATCGGCACTGTAGTAATATCTTCTCTTATTTTTATTGGAACTATTTTTTTAACTCCAATTTTGGGCAAGGTAGAATCTGGATTTTGTAGATTGTCAGTATTAGTATTAGCAACCACGTCACTTACAGCATTTTCATCTATAACATATTTATATGCAGTAGCAGTTAATCCATCCCCCACGACAAATATTATTTCTATATCTTCTGCTAAATTTTCAGAATAAGTTTTAGTAAAATTTTCTAAAAGGTCATTCATTTCAGAAGGAGTAAATTCATTATAAATTCCATGTTCCAAAACATTTTCACTTTCAATTCCAAGATCAACACTTAGATCATAAATGCTTGTGGAACTATCTTCTCTTGAATAATTGGTAATAGTAATCAAACTAATTAATGCCCCTACAATAATTATTGTGGCAATTAAGTAAAACTGTCCTTTCTTTTTCATTCGGTAAAATGACTGCTTCGATTTTAACGATTGATGCCCCCTTTTTTTCATAGGGTAGATTAGTGAATTAAGTTTATTAAATTGTTGGTAGGGTTAAATTTATTATCCAAAAACAGCTTTTTTATTCAGAGAAACTAGTGTTTGTTTATTTATTCAATTATCCAAATAAATTCTTAAACCAATTAATAATTTTCTTAATTAAACCAGTACTTATGCATTCTCCAGAAACACATACATTACTTTCACATTCAAAATTATTATCACACGAAGTGTCTTTTTCAGATTGTTCTATAAATTCAAAATCATCTGAACAATATTCTCCTGATTTTCTATATCCTAATGGATAACATTTTTCTTTTAAGACACAACCATTACAAACATAAGTAATTTTATTTGTTTCATCATCTTTAGGCAATTTAATCGGTTTTTCTCCAATTTCAATTTCTTCTTCTGTTCCTTGACATTTCCCATTTGCACACCCAAATTCACATTCTAGATCATAAGAATTTATATGGCCTTCATTTGAACAATAATGTTCTCTTAAAGTTGTATCATTAAGACAACCATCACTTCCCCCCGTTCTTATCCTCAAATCCCTACTAGGGTCATCAGCAGAAGAATAACTTCTAAACCCAAAAGTATGTGCAAAGGTATAAGGTTTTTTCCCTCCATCTGGGTCATCACATAATTTTTTCATTAAACTTGCATCATAATCATAACACTTGTCAGTTTTTTGGTCCCAATATTTGCTTTGTTTGTCTAAACAAGAATTCATATCCATTTCAGGTTCATTTTCAACATTGCAAGCCTTATCCGCACATCCATTTTCACAAGTAATACAATCTAATATTTCTGGATAATTACAATAACTTTCTTCAGTTCCCTTATTTATGCACTCATAACCCATAGACCATTGACATCTTTTATTTCCCTCACAATAAGGAACTCCATCTCCTTCAATCATACAATCATCATCAGAAGAACAATTTACTTCTGTGTTTGAAGGGTTAAGAACTACTTCGCTACCAATTAATAAAGTTGTTTCTTGTGTTCCTCCAACAACTGCTTGATAAGTAATATCTTTAACTATAATATCTATTCCATCTAAATTTTTATTTCCTTGATAATAGTTTGTAATATAATATGGTTCACTTTGTATCCCATTTATATCTCCAGAATTTTCACCATTAACAACAAGGTTAATTCTATTTGTCTCAATAAAAGATAATATTATTGAACCTGTTTTTTCCTCAAATGTTAATTCTTCTGTTGAAGATTGATCAAGAACAAGTTCTCCCGCAACCCAAATGGTTGTTTCTTGTGTTCCTCCAACAACTGCTTGAAACGTAATATCTTTAACAACAATCTCCAATCCATCAATTTTTGTAGTTGTATAGGGTTGAGAAGATTGAATATCTATTTTTCCAGAATTTTCACCATTAACTGTAAGGGATATTTGATTTGCATCTAAAAAAGATAATCCTATATTATAATTATCTTCTCCAATTTTAACATTGGCAGTAGATTCTGCATGAACAGCACCAATTAATAAAACCAAAACAAAAATCCCCAACACCAAACTCTTTTTCATAATTCCCCTAAGAATCAATTTCTTTTAAATCTTACTAAAAAAATTAATGAATTTAACACCTTCATTAAGGTCAGTTTAAGAAATAAAAAAGAATAAAAATAAAAATAAAAAAGTATTCTTTTAATTCTTTGCAACTTTAGCTGGTAATTGCATTACAATTCCTGCTCTAACTTTTATATTATCAACTTTTTTCTGTGAAGCATCAATTTTTTGTTGAATTTGAGCTTTTTCTGCATTTGTTAAATTAGAATTTTCAAGACGTGCTTTATGTCTTTCTGCAATTATTTTTTTATGCTCTGCAAATTTTTGAACTCGAACTTCTGCTCTTTCCATTCTTTTTTCTCGAGCTTGAACCAATCCTTCTTTTTCTTCAATTTCTCCTAGAATTGTTTCAAGTTCTTCATCAGATAATTCTGCTAAAGCCTTATGTCTTTTAATCGCATTTTCTCTTCTCTCAATGATCTTTTCTTCCATTTGTTGGTTACGATCTAAGGATCTTTCGTAGAACATTTCAAATCTTTCTATTTTTTCATCACTAGCATTATTCATTTCAAATCTTTCTAGAGCACGAGTGTAAATTTCATCTGCATGTTCTCTGTGCCTTTCAAATCTATTTTGTATTCTAGCTATTTGGCCAAGATCATCTTTAGAACGATCCATATTATCTCCCTTGTGGGCTTCTATATTTGCTAATATTTCTTCAGCCTGTGCAATAAATGCATCATATCTTTCTTGAGCTCTTTCTGCTCTTTCAGGATCTGTTTCAGCAAGAGCTTCCATTTCAGCCAATCTTTTTTCAGCTCTTTCTAAGGCAAATTCAATTTTTCGTTCTTTATTGAACATGAATGCTGCCTTTACTCTATCAAATGAATTTTCAAAAAAACCAACCCTTCCTGGTTCGGGAATATCTACTTCAGAATCTTCTTCTGCCACCACAAAATTAATTGCACCAATTAATAAGAATAGCATTAAAAATAATGTAATTATTTTTTTCATTTTAAACACCTTTTCATTTTTAATCTGAGATAAGTAATGTTTTTGGCTTTATTAAATTAACTTACAATTTTTTAAAAGAATATTCAATTTCTAATTCTCTAATAAGATTTACAAAAGATTTCAAATTTCTTAATGGAGGAGAATAGGTTTTGTTTCTTTGAGTATTTATCTCTACTCTATTTTCTTTATCGTAAAAATATCCAAAAGTACCTTCTTTTACCTTATGGATAGTATATTTGTTTAAGAGTTCTCCTTTTTCATGGTGTTGGAATAATCCAAAACCTTTTTTTCTTATTTTAATGATATTATTTGATGGCATGATAATAATGCAACCTGAAGACTGCTCTATGCGAATAATTGTGTTGATTCGCATTTGAACTTGTTCAAAGCTGGCTTTTTTATGCAGACCAGAAGTCAGCTCAAAGTTTACTGAAAAAGCAACCCTTACCCCAACTCTTCCCTGCAACCCGATAAGCACCTTAACTAATGTTTAGGGCTGCTCCGATCAAGGCCTGACCCGTTTCGCAAAAGCAAGATCAAACCGGACAGAGCGTCAACATTGAAACAAAGACTTTCCCAACGCGCTTGTCACCGACTTCCTTGCAGCTTGCCTAAAGTCCGTTTGCAAATAGCGGAGGACTAACCCGCCAACCTGTCTACGTTGATAAACATCTTTTATGGTATATAAAGTCTTTGTTTAGCAATGTATGTTCGAGAATTCTATTTGAGTTACGGAAATAAATTTAGGAGTTTTTAAGGGTTGCCCCAAGTAAAAATAAGTTATTTTTCGGGGTACACTTTTAGTGTTCTTGGACCATAATTAAGCTTTTAAATCAATTAATTTTAAAGATAAAATGAAACTACTTGGCAATAATGGAAATTGGGATTGGAGCGAAGGTTCTGAGGGAAAAATTGATAAACAACTTTGTGATTTGCAAAAAATGTATTATGATAAAAAATTAAGCATTTGGGGAACAGAGGGTTGTGATAGATGTGGTTCTTGTTGTTATGTTATGGGGGTTGGTGCTGTAGATAAACTTCCATATACAAAATGTGAATATTTAGACACATTAAATGGCTGTGAATCAGATTGTGATTTACAAGATGAAAAACCAATAGATTGTGCTATTTCATGGGATTGTTCTGGAGAAGGATTTGGTAAAGGCACCCCTGCACAAAGAATTTACATGATGAGAACTGCAGTGGACATTTTGAAAACTAGAACAGAAGAAGATATATTGGAATTACTTGGACAATAAATCCTATTGAATCTTTTTAAACCCTAATTGATATATTTTACTATGAAAAAAATATTAGTTACTGGGGGAGCAGGATACATTGGTTCTATTGCAGTAAAGACTTTAATTTCAAAAGGTCATGAAGTAATTGTTGTAGATAATTTATCTAAAGGTAAAAAAGACTTAGTTGATGCTAATGCTAAGTTCTATGAAGTTGATTTAACAGATAAAGAAAAATTATCTAAGGTTTTTGAAGAAAATGAGATTGATGCAGTTATTCATTTTGCAGGATATAAGGCAGTAGAAGAAAGCATGGAGAATGCAGTAAAATATTCAGACAATACAATGGGAACAATTAATCTATTGAATTTAATGGTTAAAAATGACGTGAAGAAGATTATATTCTCTTCTTCTGCAGCAGTATATGGTTTACCAGATAATAAGATAATTAATGAAGATGAAAAAACAAATCCAATAAATTATTATGGTTATACTAAGTTAGCAAGTGAGGAATTAATGAAATGGTATTCAAAGGTACATGGAATAACTTATTGTGCTTTGAGATACTTTAATGTGGCAGGAGATGGAGGATTAAATTATATTGATCCAGATGCTAAAAATATTTTCCCAATAATTATGGAAGTTATGACTGGGAAGAGGGATAAATTAACGATTTTTGGAGACGATTATGATACAGAAGATGGCACTTGTAAACGTGATTATATTCATGTAAATGATTTAGTAGATGCCCATGTTTTAGCTTTAGATTGTGATAAAAATCAAATTATTAATCTTGGAACTGGTAAGGGCTATAGTGTGAAAGAATTAATTGCTGCATTTGAAAAAGTCACTGGAAAGAAAATCCCTTTTGAAATTGTAGGAAGAAGAAAAGGAGACCCTGAAACACTAATTGCTTCAAATGAAAAAGCTAAGGAAGTTTTAGCATGGGAACCTAAAAGAGATTTGAATGATATGGTTCAATCAACATATGATGCTTATAATTATCCAAAATAATTATTCAACAATCACTCTTTGTATAACCTTGATCTAAAGCATCTTGGTCAGAGTCAAAACAAGCAATGTTTTCTGGAAGAACTGTTTTTACATATCTACAATCACAACCATAATATTTATCAGAATTAATGCTCCCAACATAGATGGTATCTGAAGGACATCCTAATTCCATACATTTAGTTGTAGAAATGATATC
>CAZWGF010000003.1:0-1607 GCA_964633605.1 Candidatus Woesearchaeota archaeon | reverse complement strand
TCATTTCTTTCTCACATATGTTTTATCTACTTTGAAGCTTTTGTAAATCCCTTCAAGAATATCTGTTCCAGCATAACCTGCAAGTAAACTTAACCTAGGATCAAAATCAAATATGATACCTACAAAAACACCAATGACTAGAGCAACTGCAACTGTTATTGAATAATAGCCCCATAATATTTTTCTTCTTATTGATAAAGCTTTTAGTAAACCAACAACTCCACGGGTTAAACCCCCAATTCCACCAAGTAATCCTGCTAATAATAACGGTTCCATCTCTTTTATGAATCAGTTAAGAAAATATGTTATAAAAATGTTTTTGTTATAGAAAAATCAAAGTAAGAGTAATATTAAAGAAAAATTATAATCGAAGAAAGTAAAAACTAATGTTTTGCCAATTCTTTAAACAATATTTCGTCTTCCTTAAAAACTATTTGTTTAGCTACTTTTACAAGCTCCAATAATTTTTTATCATTTTTTGAAATAATGTATGTATTTTTTATGGTAAGTTTATATTCATCATTTTGTTTTTCATTTTTCATTTTCTTCATCTCCTAACATTAAACCCAATGCTGTTTTATTTAAATAATTTTCTACTACTTTTTCAGTTATTAAAATGCAATTATCCTCAATCCATTTTTTTATCTCTTTAAAGGTTATTTTACTTTCATATTCTGCTACTTTTAAAATAAATGTTGTCGCTTCTTTATATTGTATTTTTAAATGGCATTTATTAACTAACATAAAAACTTTGGCAATTGCATAGGCTGTCCGTTTATTTCCATCTGTGAAATAATGCCTCTTAGCAAATTCATTTAATGCAAAAGCACCTATTTTTTCAGGATTTTGTGAATTTTTATGTTGATAACTTAATAATTTGTAGATTGAATTGTATATCCCTCCTTCATCCCTTACCCCATATTCTCCTCCACTCAATTTAATTATGGTATCATGAAGGTTAATAATTGTTTTTTCCATTTTTAGTACAATTCCTTTTAATACTCTTTTTCTTGGTTTATTCCAATAAGGACTATTACATTTTGGGCAAGTTTTTGGGTTTTTGGGTTTTCTTTTTTTCCAAGTATGATAACATCTAAAACAAAAAAGTATATCATCATTTTTAGGCATATATGGGTATAAATACCGACATATTTAAATCTTTTCTTTTATCAGTTATATGGGTATAAATGCCTATATAGTAATAATTTTATTTTTACTACCTTCATAATTCCATTCCTTGAGAAATAGCTTTTTTCAGATTTTTATTTGGGTTGTGAATCCAAGTAATTCCTTTTAATCCAACTGCAATTTTATTGCTATATTCAAGATAATGTAATATTAACATGAGGGTGTTATGGTTAACTTGCCTAGGTAATTTTCTTTTTAATTCTGATATTTTCATTACACTATCTTCCATTTTTTGTAATTCTTTTTCAACCATTATCACTGTATTTAAGGTAGGATAATGTAAGTTATTATTTGTAGATATTTTTTGATCCATTTTATTTTTGATACGATTATGTAACTATTATGGATATATATGTATTTAAAACTTTCTGTTGTTTATTTCCGCTTTAGAGCAACAATTAGAGAATTATTTTCTATAT
>CAZWGF010000002.1:0-40016 GCA_964633605.1 Candidatus Woesearchaeota archaeon | reverse complement strand
TCTCCGAGCGTGACCCCGTCTCCGAGCTTGACCCAGTCTCCGAGCGTGACCCCGTCTCCGAGCTTGACCTCGTTTCCGAGCGTGACCCTGTCTCCGAGCTTGACCCCGTCTCCGAGCGTGACCCCGTCTCCGAGCGTGACCCCGTCTCCGAGCTTGACCCAGTCTCCGAGCGTGACCCCGTTTCCGAGCTTGACCCCGTTTCCGAGCTTGACCTCGTTTCCGAGCGTGACCCTGTCTCCGAGCGTGACCTCGTTTCCGAGCGTGACCCCGTTTCCGAGCTTGACCCCGTTTCCGAGCGTGACCCAGTTTCCCAATGGCGTAATCCGCCATTGTCTTTTATTAACCTTCATCTTATCCACCTGATCCAATGTAATTTCTTCGCCGTTGATGTTCAAGACGACCTCACTTTCTGCCGGCCTGGCCGACGCAAAACAGATTCGATTACAATGCCGCGCTCGATCTTGCACAGATCACATGTGCGGCAATTTCCAGGGCAAACCGGATTGGTGCCCGTCGGTTTCTGCACAACGCAGTATTCGTTCATCTTGCCGCGCGCCCACCCGGATCCGTTAATCCGCAAATTAGCGGGGCGCCCGGCGTAGCGCAGATCCTGCCGAGCGGTATATCCGAAATGGATCATATGAGGCAAAGCACGCGCCAGCTCAAATAGAGCGACAATCTCATCCTGATCACCCAGCTCGACGTACTTGATACGGTGCGCATTGTCCAGGCCCATGGCCCAAACATGTTCCTTGTCCTGCTCAACTTCGTCGGCGGCCCTCAACAGCGATAGGAATACATCGGCTGCCGACTCGGCCGTACCCACTTTGGTTTTCGGCACTTCAAGCATCATAATCAGTCCCTTTCAATAGACGTTTCCAAATAACTGACCTCGGGCAGGCCCCCCAGCGCTGCCCGGTGTCGGCTATTTGGGGACGTAGACATTCAGGCCGACCGTGACCTGTTTGCCGTCATACACCAGCCCAGGTACCTTAGACTCCGTTCCGGCGATCGATGCCAGTAGCGTGGTTTTGCCCGACTTGGACGGACGGGGAGCGATGGGGACAGTAATCTTGATTTCGGTTTTGCTGATTTCTACCTTTATGATTTCGACCTTCCAGGGATACGTGAAAAGAGGATTGCCGCGCGGGTGAACGCTTCCCAACGCGGTTCTACGGTGTCATAGTGTAAACAGAGGAACGCTTTGTAGTCTGCCCAAAAGTCATACGTCCCATAGTCGCCGATCAGGTCAACGGCTTGGCTAGGCAGTGAGCAAACAAACTTGTCATGGATCGCCAACAACTCTTTCTCGCGGCTCATAGCCTCACCCCCTTCACTGGCAGCATATCTACGACCTGGTCCGTGGCCCACTCGGTCAACACCTCGACCACATCCGGATCAGTGATCGGATGGAGTGGACATTCTTCATTTGGACAGTTGCACCCAGTGAACTTCTCGGCTTGCGGATCGCACTTCCGGCAATACGTCATCCCGCACGCATCGCACTGGACGGCGCCACTATGTTCGCAGTAGTCACAATACAAGGCCATAACAAATCCCTTTCAATAGATTAACGGTTGCCCCCATACTCTAAATACTACGACACATGGCCCCGAAATGTCCAGGTTTATATTCCTAAACACGACATCCATGATTGTAAACACCAGGCACCCCAAGGACTTATCCCCCTGAAATAAACTTGAGATTCTTCTTGATTGTCACAACACAGATGCGGTAATTGTGTCGGTCATGATTATAGCGCAGCCTATTACAATGCAACTCACAACGCCTGGGCCGGCCCCTGCCTCTCAGGTTGCGCTGTTAAGCACGCCGGCCCGGGCATATCATATAAGGGGCGACCAATGGCGTACCACAAGCCAGGATACAATTCCAAACCGTTCCACATCGCACACCCCAACGCCAGCGCATACCAGCTATTCACGGAGACCAACCAAGTAGGGTTTGCCGGGTTCATGGTCGATAGGCCCGGCCAACCAGCGATCTATTACTCATCGGCCACGCAGACCTGGGACCAAGCACCCTTCAAGCACCAATCACGACGCAAGATCACACAATTACCCACCGGCCTGCCACCAATACCCAAACGATTACAGCCCACCAAACAGGAGCCCACCAATGCCAACGATAGAGCCACAACCCAACCAGGACCAGAGATACATGCCCCAATACACGGCGGACTTCGTGCCACTGCACCGGCCGATCCTGCTGTCGCACGCACTGGCGGGAGTATCACCACTGGCCCAAGCCCACTACTTCCGGCTCCTGACACTACTGGATAAGTGGGGCAACTACACGGCTGATTGCACGGAGATATACCTACAGCTCTACATCAGAATCAACCCGGCCGCACACACTAAAGTAGAGCCTGGGGACGTGCAAAGACTGAACGATGAACTCGAAGAGGCTGGCATGATCGAGCGGTATGTGCCCACAGAACACGCCGTTGATATCAATAATAACCCCTTGG
Organism: Candidatus Woesearchaeota archaeon; assembly: GCA_964633605.1. Classification (GTDB taxonomy): domain Archaea; phylum Nanobdellota; class Nanobdellia; order Pacearchaeales; family GW2011-AR1; genus CAZWGF01. Next base: position 37,528 of record CAZWGF010000002.1, on the reverse strand, counting down.
TCATGCTCAGGTACTGCCAACACTTCGTGTGCAAGGCATACGGCAAAGTGTCGACCCCAAAGTGGCCTCTACACCCAAAGCAACCTAACTTATCATACGATAGGAAGAATACACAAAAGGGGAAGAACTCGGGGAACCAGGAAAACAAGGATTCTCCGGGTGAATCGAGATTAGAGAGGGAGAAAGAGAATAAAGAAGGAGACAGAGACCAGAAAACCCATGATTCAGACGATTGGGGGGATACGAGCCACCTACCTGGATGTGAACGACCAAGCGAGTCGTCAGAGTACACTGCGTCTGACATAATGGTCGACCTGATAGCCTACCGCCGGTTCCCGCCAGATGACCCGATCACCGTGAAGGACGTTCATCCAATCATCGCCCGCTTCCTGCGTACACACCTCCAGTACTTCACGCCCAGAGAGTGCAAGCGGATGCTGGCGGCTCTGAAACTGTGGGGCCTGCTGCCCGGCAAGGACGTGGATCCTGACTACCACGACGAAGACGTGGACTGGGCAGCTCGATGCAAGGCCTACCCGGCCGTCGATGTGCTCGCACTGCTGGCCGAGGCTGCTGTCGAGGGTGTATGGCCGTGACATCCGATACATTACCATCAACCACGGACCGCTCGGCTTTGGTGCGTGTCCTCAATGATGCCACGGATAAGGACCTGCGCTGGGCTGGTGACGGGTTTGACTGCCCGTACTGCCCGGACCATGACCGCTCGGCGTGGATCCAGGCGTCGGGCACTGGGCATTGGCGGTCCTACTGCTTCCGAGCCAAGTGCGGCGTGTCGGGTGATGTGGTGGACCTACTTGCTCGGGCCAGGGGCTGCACCGTGCAGGAGCTGTACCGTAGTGCCGGCCAGCCAGGCTCGGTCGCAGCTACACCTGCCGGCCCGGACAGCGGCGACACGATCGCGCGGACCAGAGAGGGGGGGGGCGGGGGCGGGGGGGTGCGTCCAGCCACCGGGCCGACTACCCCATCATACATACCCTTGGCCCAGCTAAAGCGTAGAATTAAAAATTTCCGAAGTTTCTACATCTATAATAGGGGGAATGCTCCATATTTGGGGATAATTCGTTGTGACGATTCTTCAGGCAAGATTGGCAAGCGTTATTTACAGTGCAAGTTTGGTGAGCTTAAGGGCACCAACGGCGAAGTTATTGGAGGTTGGTGTTTGGGTGCACCTTCGGGTCCATTTCCTGTATACAATGAGTCAGTCGTTCGAGGTAGTGACGAGGTATGGGTAGTTGAGGGCGAGAAGTGTGCGAATTTACTGATAGCTGCCGGTTTATGTGGTACTACATCTGCTGGTGGCGCTGGTGTTTTATCTGAATCGGGCGAATACAGTTGGCAAGGGCGGAAGACGGACTGGTCTTTGTTGTCTGGGAAGGTGGTATATTTATGGCCGGACAATGATGACGTTGGTTCATCGCACATGGACGCTGTGGGTCGTCATTTGGAGGGATTGGGTTGCACTTTGTTTCGTGTAGATCCTGTTGTTGCGGGTGCATCGGGTCCGAAGTGGGACGTTGGCGATTATTTGGGAGATAGTGACCCCCGGTCTTGGCCGATGTTGTTGGCTAAGGTGAAGTCTGAGGCCATACGGTTGGGCGATTTAGCGGTTCGATTGGGCTATTTGGACCGTATTATTTCTGGTTCGATGCGTGCTATTGACGTTCCGTTTAGTTCTTTGAATGAAACGTGCTTGCCGTTGTGTCCTGGTACGTTGACGATCATTGGTGCCAAGCCTGGTGAGGGCAAGTCTTTTGCGTTGTTGCAGTGTATGATGCACTGGGAGGAACTTGGTGTAGATTATGTGTGTTTATGGCTGGAGCACGAGCGGTACTGGCATTTGTCTCGATTGTCAGCCATGATCCGTCGGGACTCTAATTTGTTCAATCCTCGGTGGTTGGAGGACGCTGAGAACAATGCTTTGGCCCGTTCGTTTGCTGTTGAGGATGCTTCAATTTTGGAGGGTATCGGGCGTCGCATGGTGATCGGGTACGAGCAGTCTGACATGACGCATAGTGATCTTTTGGCGTGGATAGGGGCTCAAGCTCGTTCTGGTCGCCGTGTGATCTGTGTCGATCCTGTAACGGCTTTGGACACAAAGGGGGGCAAGGTGTTTGAATTGGACCGTGACTTGGTGATGGGTGTCAAGCGTATTGCCTCGAAGTACAACTGCTCTATTCTGTTCGTGTCACATCCTCGGGGTAAGGTGGCTCGGGGTGCCGTTGACATTGATGATATTGCTGGTGGCCGTGCGTATGGCAAGTTTTCGCAGTGCGTGATCTGGATTGAGCAGTTGAAGAAGGTTAAAGAGTTTAGGGTGCAGTTTAGCGGTTGTTTGATGTCTGATACTGCCGAGCTTAATGCTGTGTGGCATGTTTTGAAGGTTTCTAACGGCCCTGGTGCGCGTCTGGGGATCGGGTTCAACTGGATCAAGAGTGAGCTTCGTTGGAAAGAGGTAGGGGCGATATTGTGAACAGGTTAATTTCACACGGGTTGTCTGGGCCATGTGCGAGCATGTTCGAGAGCAATACTTGGCCGGATGTGATGGACGTTCGTTTCTTGGGTCAAATGATTTTTCGCATTGTTGACAAGTCTTCATACAAATCCTTTCCAGAAGAAGATTGTAAATGTGCATTATACAACATAAACACCAAGGAGTCAAGCCACTTCGCCACTTTTCCTCCTGCCCTGATCCTGCCCTGCATCCTGGCCGGGTGCCCCAAAGAGGTATGCGTGGAGTGCGGGGAACCCAGGAGCAGGATAATCGAGAAAACAGGGCAATCGACATACGAGAAAGTCAAAGACGAGTCTTGGCGGCAGATGAACGAACATGCCGTAGAGAAGGGCATTGTCCCAAGTAGGCCCAACAGTGGCCAAACAAGACTTCCCAATGGAACACAGCCACACCTGGACGCTGCACCAGCAGAAACCACCGGCTGGACCCGCTGCAAATGCAACGCAGGCTTTAGGCCGGGGATAACCCTTGAACCGTTCATGGGAACAGCAGTAACCGCCATGGTGGCCTACCAGAACAACCGAGATTATGTGGGATGCGAACTAAATCCAGAGTACATAAAGTTGGCCGAGAAACGTATTCGGGCAGAGAGTGACAAGTATGGTCTATTGGAGATACAGCCGAAGTGAGTTTATTGAAAGGGACATTATGAAAGAGCTACTTGAGTGCAAGGATCTCTTGAAGCATGAGCGGGTGATCGCAGCGTACTGGGGGCTGATGGGTGGCTGTACACACTTTCTCATGTATGGCCAGTACGTAGATATCCCCGGCTCCCTGGCCGACGTGGCGTTCGAGATGCGTGACGCCCTAGTGGCCGCTGACATTAATGGGGAAAAGTCCTGTGATTGGGATTGGTGGCTGTCGGCTGTGACTGGTAACGAATCAGACTGCAGCATGCGATTATCGGATCCCAAGCAATGGATCATAGTGGCAGTGCTTTGCCAGGAGGCATCGAAATGACACCAGAAGAAAGAATCGAACGTCTATTGAACTGGATTACTGAACCAGCGTCGTGCAAGGGCTGTTCCTGCAAGATATGGTTCATTAAAACCAAGGGTGGCAAGTTAATGCCCATCCAAGCCGACGGCGAATGCCACTTTGGTAAATGCCCACTGGCTGAACATTTCCGCCGTCCTGTCGTGAAAGGGAACAAAGATGGATAAACCGATGTTGATGAAGAGTCATCTAGTGGAAGCGAGCTTGTATGGCTTGAAGACGGAGACGCGTCGCGTGATCGTGCCTCAGCCCGAGGGTGTAGGGTATGACCCTACCTGCGTTGACGGGGTGTGGAACTGGATGGCAGAGATGGACGCCAGCGAAGTGCCGAATTGCGTTGACCGTGTCCCCAGATACAGCGAAGGTGACATATTGTGGGTGCGTGAGACGTTTTGGCAGTGGGGTAAGTGGGTCAAGAACGGGGAAACAAAGACCGGACGGCAGGCCTGGACGTTCAAGGCGGTTGGCAAGAAGGCCGTAACCGTTCCCCAGGAAAAGCCCAGGCACCGTACAGACCTACGCTACCATAAGCGGCCATCGATCTTCATGCCAAGGTGGGCGTCAAGGCCCACTGTTAGGGTTTTGGACGTTCACCCTGAGAAGCTACAGGACATAACGCATCGCGCTATAGGGGCCGAGGGCTTACCCTGCCTAGGCGCGTGTATGGGGGCGTGCTTTGATAGTTTCCGCGAGCTTTGGGACTCAATCAACGCGGCCCGTGGCTATGGCTGGGACACCGACCCTTGGGTCTGGGTTTATGGTTACCGGAGGGTGACTGATGCTGGAGGATAGGCACTACAAGCACTTTGAGGACATGGTCCATCGGTGTATGGGCGACTCTGTGCGGGCCGACTGCATTGAGGACCGTGTCATCGCCATTGAAACCCTCCGTGCGGCGTGTACCAACTACCTTGCCGAGCATCACCCCGATAACTGGGGCCAGCTAGGAGAACATATTTCCCGCGTTATTCAACACGGCGAACGAAAGAAAGCGAATAAGAAAACCTTGTTCGGATAGGTGAGTAAAATGCTAGTAGACAAAACAGCACACCAAGTGACAGTCAGGAGAACGGCCAGGCATCGAGACCAGGCCGAACGGGCGTGTAGACGTACTGATGTGAATAGTGCGATGGAGGCGACGGCATGGCAAAACGTGTGTTCAGGCGCAACGTCAATGTCTGAATACAACAAAATCTGTGATAACATTCTAATCCTAATGAGAAGATAATTGTTAACGAAAGGAAACCCCGATGAAGGACGACAAAGACAAAGATTTAGTGAAAGTCACCCACGAGCCGCACATTATTTTGTGCCCAATGAATGCCACAGAAAAAGAGTTCGATCAAGACCAGTTATTGCAGTGCCTGCAGAAACAGAACGACCTGGACGCCGAAAAGAAGGCTGTTGTAGCCGATCTGACGGCCAGAGCGAAAAAACTCACAGAGGTGCTTGAGGACCTGAAGAAGGGCCTGATGAGCGGCAAGAAGATGCGAAGTGTTGAATGTACCCTTACCCTCAACTACTCCACGTTGACGGCTGAGCTGTGCAACAAAGAGACGCAAGAGCTTATCCAGCAGCGGCCAATGTTTCCAGAAGAGCGCCGCATGGACCCGACACCGAAACTTATCCCGGACGAGGACGAGGAACCCACGGATGATCCGCAGGAGATATTGCCTTTCGACCCGGACCCTACACCTGCCCCCGATGCGGACGCGGACACATCCACTCCGACGGGGGAGGAACCTACTGCTGCTGGGGATGCGGAAACAAATACTGGCCCGTCGGAAGAGCTGACCGTTGCTGAAGCGAACGCCCTCGCAGATGAAAAGCTTGGCGGTCTGACAGATCCCATGGAAGAACTCCCAGAGGGGCCCGGGCCGGCCCCTGACGCTGCCGATCCAGCAGCAGACGATGACCTGAGCTTCTGGCTGGGGGAGGGGGAATAATGTCGTTCTATCTCGGAGTTGATCCCGGCGCGTCCGGGGGTTGTGCCGTGGTTAACGAAAAGGGCCGCATCGCCAAGGTGTTCAAGTTCAAGGGACTAACCTTGGCCGATCTGGCTCATGAAATGGTAATCTGTAAGCGTGACTTTAATCCTAAGACAGCATTTCTTGAGCGAGTGTCAGCAATGCCGAAACAGGGAGTCTCGTCAACATTCAAATTTGGCCAAAGCTATGGCCAGTTAGAGATGTGTCTAGTTGGTTTAAAAATACCCTACCAGCTAATAACTCCAACCAAGTGGATGACTAAAATGAACTGCCGGACAGGAGGCGATAAAAATGTAAGCAAGATAGCGGCACAAAGGCGATGGCCAGAACAGAAGATAACGCACGCCGTGGCCGATGCGATGCTACTGGCGGATTGTGCCAGAATGCTTGACATGGGGTTGTGAAAAGAAAACATTGAAGCCAGATGGAACGACCAAACACAAAAGAGGTGGGTGTGAGGGGCCAGTGCTAGAGAAGCGAACAGAACACCCATACGCAAGGAAAGGTTTTGTTGCGCAACATCGGCTTGTAATGGAAAAGAAGCTCAAAAGATACCTGAAACCCACTGAGCAAGTGCATCACATTAGCATGGTGAAAACGGATAACGATATCAAAAACCTCGACTTGTTTAGCGGGAACACAGACCATTTCAAGTGCCACGGGACTTTGAATAAATGCGTAGACCAGTTACTCAAAATGAAAGTGCTAAGGTATAGCAGAAAAACGAAAACGTACTCAGTGAAGAAAGGATTGTAGTATGGAAAAGTACATTGGAGTGAAACTAGTCGCAATGAGAGCAATGACCAGAGGCCAGTACAATCAGTACCGTGGTTGGGAAATCCCAGAAGGCGAAGACCCAGTTGATGATGGATACCTGGTTGAATACCTGGACAGCCCGAACAGTAACCATCCAGACCATGAGAACTATATCTCATGGAGTCCAAAGAATGTTGCCGATAACGCCTACCGCCGCACAGACCGCATGATGTTCGGGCTCGCCATTGAGGCGGCCAAGAAGGGCCTCAAGATCGCATTCCGTGATTGGTATGCCAAAGATCAGTTTGTCGTCATGCAGCCTACTTTGGATCTACCACCGTTCAACACCCAAGGGACTGCACGCAAGGTCAATGATCGTACAGCCAAGTTTAGCGGTGAGGACGTGCCACTGCATTGTCCACCGTACTTTGCCATGCACGCAGGAAACGGGGATTGGATATGCGGGTGGTTGCCGTCCCAAGTCGAGATGATCACCGATGGCTGGTACATCGTTGACTGAGCAGGAATGAAATGACACTCAAATAAAGGAGCTGTAAGCATGGCAATCAAACACTGTAACAAGAAGTGGAAGTCAAGATTCTGTGGCGAATGTGGTGCAGAGATCCATGGCAATTCGCCCGTAAGTGAACTCATGGAGTACTTGGAAGCCCAGATAAAATCATGGCAGAACCGAGTAGAGGCACAAGGCACAGACGAACAAAAGGCCAAGGCGCACGCCAAGATCCAGGCCGAAGTCGGCAAAAGAACTGCGTGGATTGCAGCGGTTTCTCAGGGCGACAATGCTTTGCGAAAACTACAGGAAATCAAGCAGGATCCAACGCTCCTGGCGATGATCCAGGGACACATCAAAGGGGAAACATCTGTAAAATCAGCGGAATAAAGCTTGACACTGAGCCGTAAAGCCGGTTATTGGGTCGGCTAGGTAAGCTGTATTGATAGATTTATGGCACTTTGAAAGGGAAATGGCATGGGTATTGGGAAGAAAGTGGTATTCGCGGTCGTCCTCCTGGGTATTCTCTGTTCAACCTCACTCGCTGATATATGGGGCAAATACACCAATTTTGGCCTGAACTTGGCCGATGATCTGTTCGCGATCCAGGTGGGACGCAGCCCAATCATGGAGGAAAACGGCACAAATATTGACTATGGCATTGTCGGCATCGGGCATTATGTCAACGACTCAACACGCGACGCCGATTTGCATGTCAGGGACTGGTCGGTCGGTGCGTTCATCCGGTATCCGCTGTTGAATTGGTCCGGCGTCGAGGCTCCAGTCCAAGGTAAGCTATTCGTGGAGGCGTCCCTAGTCGTTGACGTTACGAGCATGGAGGAATGGTATACGCCAATTGGTGTATCCGCCCACGTCCTACTTGACCGGAAAATCAACGAAGCTGGGATTGTGAGTTGGGAAGTGATGGCCGTTGGTGGCTATCAGTACGTGCGCGACGCTGAGCTGTATGGAAGCAACAATCTGGTGACGGGCGGCCTGGTGATTCGCTGGCGGGACGATTAATAACGAACCTTTCAACAGACAGGGCCCGGTGAGCCTGCTAGCCGGTGATCCGGGCCCGTGCTTTTACAAAAGGGGCATTATCGTGTTGAAGCTTTGGGATCTATTAAATGGCCGCAAGGCACACATCGGGCATTTTTACTGGGCTGTGGTGATTCCATCCAGTGTAATAATCTGGCCGGAAGGCATCCCCGTTTCTGCTGGCAAGGTGATTGCTGTCGTTGGTGTGGCCCTGACTGCATTTGGCTACGGGCACAAAGCTATGAAGGCAGTTCCCCCAAAACCAGGAACGCCCCGGATCGAGGTGAAGTAAAATGCCTGAACTAGAATTTGCTGCGCACGAGCGCTTCTGTATTGAATATGTGTGGGACCTGGACCCAGGCGCTGCAATCATCAGAACCCAGCACTACAAAAGGCAGCACTGGGATGGCGGGGAAGTTGTAGAGGAAATCCCCTTAGAGCCATTCAACAAACGAGACATCAACTACGCCGCCAAGATAGCCAGGCGGCTTTTGCGTTATGCAGATGTTAGTGACCGTATTGAAGAACTCATTGACGAGAAGAAGCTGCACACCAAAGTTCAGCACGAGCAGATAACGGCAAGACTGCTGAAGATCGCAGAGTATGAGCCGAAAGCTGAGCCAACACACTCCGAGGTTCTGTCAGCGGTCGAAAAACTGGCCAAGCATGTATTGTATTACGAGGACTCGGACAAGGGCAAGATGAAGACCTTTGCCGAGGCCATGAAAGAACTCTTACACGATGATAGCCACGAGGGGCAAAACGACAGTCCAGCAAGTCCGGGAGATGTGCAAGAGGGGTAGGGACGATCACGTCTGGTTTACCACTCACGCTCTCGATGTGCAGGAGAGGTACGTTTGGCCCAAGATGAACGAGATAGCCGAATCAGTGCGTGATAACAAGCGCACCACAGTGAGGGCCGGCCACGGGCTATCAAAAACTTACTACGCGGCACGCCTCGTCTTGACCTTCCTGTACTGCTACCCACCGGCAACCGTCGTCACAACAGCCCCGACAGCGACCCAGGTAAAAGACCTTCTTTGGCGAGAGATTAGGGAATCATACGAAAACGCAAAGATACCCCTGTTTGGCGACCTGAGTACACAGAAGCTTGACCTTCAGCCGAACCTCGGCATGAAGTACTTCGCTATCGGCGTGGCCACTAAACCGGACACCGTCACAAAGGAAGCCACGGGTTTTCAGGGTTTCCATAACAAAAACGTTCTTATCCTATTCGACGAAGCTGCCGGCATTCTTCCTGAGATTTGGAGAGCTGCTGAATCCCTAATGGGCACCCCGGACAATGTGAGGTTTCTGGCGATTGGAAATGCAACTTCTGGTGTTGGCGACTTTGCCAGGACTTTCAAGGATCCGGATTACAACCACATCCAGGTTTCAGTCCTGGATACACCAAACTACAAAGAAGGCCGTACAGTAATCCCAGGCGTTTATGGCCGAGATTTCGAGGAGCGCATGGCCCGCAAGCACGGGAGGCATTCTGACGAGTACGCGGTACGAGTTCTCGGGGGCATTTCAGAAAAGGCCGTGCTTGGGTCATACTACCACAAGGTCTTAGACTGGCTGGAGAAAAAAGGCCGTATCTGCGACATTGGCATGATACCCGGCTACTTGGTACACGGAGTCGTTGATCCAGGGTACACGAGCGCGTGGTGGTTCTTCCAGGTACTAGAGAGCGGTTTCTGCAACATCATCAGGTTCTATGAAGACTCCGGCCAGGACATGAAAGATTATGCTGAGCTGTTCAGGACCTGGCGGAAAAAGTACGGATACGTTTACGGAAAGTTCTTCGCCCCATTCGACGTTGATTCAAACGCCTACAAGGTTGTTGCTGGCAGGGGCCTCCTGGCCGAGGCAAGGCGAGCGGGCATAAACTTCACGAAAATGAAGATGGAACGCAGCGTGAAGGATGGTATCATCAGAACAAAGAATTTCCTGTATACCGCCCGCTTTGATTCTGTTGACTGCGAGATAGGCATCGAGAAGGTCTTAGGCTACCATGAGGGCATAAACAATAGCATGAGCAGCGAGGATCATACCGTATACACCGGCACGCCCGAGCGGGACGGAAACGAACACGCAGCCGACTCACTGCGGTATCTGTCGAAAGCAATCAACCGGGTATCTTCCTCCGCTGCGAACAGGCTCAATGAGGAAGAATTGATGCAACTCAACGAGCAATATGTGAGGCCAAGGTGACACATGTCAGAGATGAATGACCTTAAATCGGAGCGAGAGGACAGATACGACTTTGCCCGGCAAGGATGGAGCGGTTTCCTGGACGAGGGCGCCGTCGATACCGAGATGTACCTGGGCGCACAGAACAGCAAGGACGACGAAGAGTTTGCGAGGCGCACCGGCAGGCCGATCTATGTAATCAACAAGACGAAACGGCAGGTAAAGCTGTTGTCGGGCTATGAGATCCGCAACCGGCACATCCTGAAGATGTCTCCCATTGGCAGTGAGGACAACGAATCCGCACGGCAGCATACAGCACTCATCACGCAGCAAATGTCATTATTCGGCGGTTATGGCGTCATGTCAGACTGCTTCAAGATGGGCCAATTAGTTTCTGGCAGCAATCTCATGGAGATTCACCGGGACCGTCTCGGCTTTTTCCGGTACGCCCGCCTGGCCTACAATCAATTCCTGCTGGATCCGGCCCTGACCTTTACGGATCTAAGCGACTGCACCTACTACCAAACAGGCCGGTACATGCACGAATCGACGGCATTGCAGCTCCTTCCCGAGAATGCAGACGACATCAATAAGATCCCGCACGGCCAGGGCACGCAAAGGTGGGACTACAATCACAACCACGGATATGCCAGACAGCAAAAAATGCGGTTGTACGAGGAATATTGGCGGCGAGAGACAACTTTTGAGGATACCATCATTAGCCGATTGACCGCCCAGGAGATACCATTCAAGGAATTGGTAAAGCGGCACGGCGACAAGAACAGAGTCGAATTCCTGATCGCAAACGCAAAACTCCCGAACGGCACCCCAGCACTCAGCCGGTTCAAGAAGCCGATAAACAAGGTTAAGCTTACCATCTACGTGGACAGCGAACCCGTGTGGAACGATATAAACCCGCTGGCCCTTGACGACTACAACGTCGTGTGGTTCCCCGGTGAGTGGGTCAGTGAGATGGACCGCGAAGAACTCAAGCTTCAGTCTTTCGTGAGGATTCTTAGGGATCCCCAGAAGGCACGCAACAGAAGGATCAATCAGACAATCGACATCGTTGAATCCCAGTTGACCACCTACCGGCTGTACAAAGAGGGCTCCCTAAAGAACCCCAAGGACGTTTTCCAGTCTGGTCAAGGCAAGGTTATCGAGGTGCGAGATGACTTCGAGGGCCAGCTAACGGATGCGTTTTGGCAGGCACCGACCCCGGACATTCCGCCCGGATTCTTCCAGATGCTGACACTCATGGACAAAGAGGAAACCGACGTTGGCGGGATGAATGAGGAAATCTTCGGTACTGATACCGGCGACATCCCAGCGATCCTAAGCCGCCACAGGACCGGCCAGGCCTTGACCGGACACCAGGGACTATTTGAGGGCTTCAGGATAGCCAAACAGCAGGTCGGAAGGAAACAGGCCAGGCTTAATCAGATATGGCAAGACCCGATCCGCGTACAACGAATGATTAACGAGATGCCGGTCAAAGAGTTTTACGCAGATGATATGATTTATTACGACTGCAATCCTACCGAGGGGCTTCTTACAGAGAACCAGCAGCAGTCAAACATGCGTGAATTGACAGAGATTCGCAGCTTGTATCCTGACGCAGCAGAAGTCATTACCATTAGCGACATCATAGAGTCCTCAAACCTTCAGAAGAAACCGCAGTTCATGGCACGTATCAAGCAGCGTGAGCAGCAGCGTGACCAGGCGGCCCAAAAGCAGCAACAAGAGCAAGAGCAGATCAATAAGCTTGTTCAGGCCGAGACAGCAGCCAAGGTGGCCAGGGCCCGCGAGGACATCTCAGACATCCAGGTGAATAAGTCCTCCGTGGCACTCAAGAACGCACAGACCGCCGGAGAGCTGCTGAACCTCAACAATGAGCAACTCATGGACCTGGCAGAGCGAAAGGCCAAGGTCGAGCTAATGCGGGCCCAGACCCAGGCAGCCTTGAGCCAGGCGAGCCAGACAACTGCCAACGACAAGAAGCAAAGCACAAAAGGTCGTAGACGCAGACAGAAAGCACTGAAATAGTCGAAAGGGATAGCAATGCCAATGCGTGGGATGCTACGAAGACCAGCGACACAGCAAGAGAAGCTTAAGGCCATGGCACTTTGCCGCGGCCGGGGCTACAAGGACCCGATCATTAAGAAATTGCCCCAACAACGTCGTGCATATCTCAAGGCAGTTATCAGGCAAGAGGCCATTATACAAAAATGTCACCCGAGCGAATTGGTTTGGAGAATGGATCGGTCGGGTGCCGTGCATGTTTATCGCAATAATGTTGGAAGGATTGGATAAATGGCTAAGAAGAAAGCAAAGAAGGCAGCAAAAAAACGTTCCCCAAACACCACAGGACCCCAGTTGTCAGTAGATCGTGATTGGGAAGCCGAGAACGCAGCCGACACGCTAATGAGAGCTGAGGAAATACGAGAAAACCCCAGGTTGTTGAAGCGGGCAGAAAAGAGACTGCAAAAGAAAGCCGCTGTTGTTAAGAAGGCGATGCGATAATGATTGCACCAAACGAAAACCAAGGCGTAGAGGTGAGGGTGCCGAAAGTAACGGGCATCCAGGACGGCATGGTTGCTCTAGAGCAAGCCATTGCCGATAACATCGTCGGACTAACGGATGACCTGGCCCAACAGCACCTGAAATACCACGTGGACATCAAGACGGATATCACTGTGGTTTCCTACAAAGGCAATCCTGTTCTTCGGTGCGGTTTCAGGGAAAGCTCAATAGGCAGCCCGAACGGAGAATTTTACATTGAATCTTGTGGAGCGGTGTCAGCATGAAAAAATATGGTTGGTTAGAACTGTACGCCCATCACCTATTGGCTGAAACTGAAACATCATTTAACGTAGAGCGCTAAGAGCTTTTTTTATAACTGCAAAGAAGGGGTAAAACATGGCAGAAATCAACGATCAACTGGCAAACGGCGATACCTCAGCACAGCCCGCCACTGGCCAACCCAACCCGGTGCAAGATCAGGTTGCTCCTGACCAAACCAACGGCGATACCCCCGCTCAGCCCGCCACTGACGCAAATGCACCGCAGGAACCGCAGGTCGATGTGAACGAACAACTCCAGCAGACCCAGCAAGAAAATGCGGAACTTAAAGCCAATTACCAGCAACTGCAGCAGCAAGTGCAGATGATGGCCGCAACCCCACAGCAGCCTACCGCAGCACAGCCCGCACCCCAGGCGGCGACAGAGGAAGATCCCTACAGCGAATGGGATGGTTACGATTATGTCCCCCTGGAGGCAGCCAGAGCCCGTGATGCGGAATTGCGGAAAACGTATAACGAACGTTTCCAGAGTGTAGAGCAAAGATTGTTTGACGCTACACACCAAGATTACGCACAAGTAGTAGGCCAGGTCGATCCAACGACCGGCCAATTAACAATGTCAGAACACATGAAATCAGCAATCACCAAGAACCCTGCCTTAGTCCAGTGGATTAAGCAGCAGCCAAACGAAATAAGCGCAAAGGACGTTGCGTATCAAATAGCCAAGCAAGAAATGCAGTTAGCCACAGCAAACACCCCGCCCCCGCCCAATGCAGCAGGCCAAACAGCGGCCCAGGCATATGCCGAAAACTCGGCTACAGCCCGGCTACAGCCCGGATCAGCAGCGGCGGTTGGTGGTGATGGTGCGGTTAATACAAATGCAAACGTTGCAGCAATGGCAGACAACGAATTTGATGCGCACGAGCGCGACGTATTGGCTGGGAGGTTCGACAAAACATAGGAGTTATCGAAATGCCTTCAACCAGAAACATGATGACAACCGGAAGGATTGATCACCCGATAAACATCTTTTATCGCAAGCAATTCCTCCGCCGTTCCATGCCCCTCATGATCCATCAGCAGTGGGGACTCATGGAGAACATGCCTGCCCACGCAGGCGAAATCATCAAGTGGAGACGCTACGCAAGCCCGACGGCACAGACAACCGTCCTGACCGAGGGCGAAGATCCCACACCGATCATGCAGTCTAAGACAGACTTGACTCAAGCTGTCCAGCCCTATGGTGCCTGGATGAAGGTGTCAAGCTGGCTGGACCTGACCGGCGAGAACAGCGATGCAGCACAACGCACTCGCTGGCTGGCCGATCAATTCCGCATCACGATTGACACCTTGTGCCGTGTCGTGATCTCCGGTACTGCGAGCAATACCACCTGCTCAAACGGTAGCGGCGTGGCCACTGACTACAACCTCAAGGACATCGAGACTGTTACAGAGGTAATGCTTGGCAACTATGCCAATTATTTCACAGCAAACGTGGCAGCCGGAACGGGGCAAGGAACAAGTCCGATCTTACCTGCATTCGCAGGGATCGCACACACGCTACTGAGAAATGATATCATTGACATTTCCGGTTTCAAGTACACTAACCAATACGGTTCTGCCACGTCCCTGTATGACGGCGAGATTGGTTCGGTGACGGATGTCAGACTCGCATTGACGCAGAACGCACACACGTCCGGGTCCAACTACTACATGACCATCATCGGCGAGGAAGCATACGGCAATGTGCGAATTGAAAGCGCTGACGAAATGCTCATCCACCTACGACCGGATCAGGTCGGCAGTCCCCTCAAGCAGTATTCCACCTACGGTTGGAAGGCTGTCTATGCGGCAAAGATCCTGAACGACAACTGGATTCACGCCCTGATCGGGACACGCGGATCTCGCTAATCAGCATCAAGCGAGTAAATCAACACAACCCAACATAGTATAGGAGTACAAAACGATGAAGTACAGAAACGGTATACTGCTTGTCGATGGCGGTGCAATCTATGTTCCTGTTGGATTCATACCCGACAAGGTTGATATGTATGAGATGACAACGGACGGGATCATGCACGTCTGGCATCGAGTACTTGAGGATAGCGACGTGGACGCAGCCTTGAGCAGCATCGAGGGCTTGCAGTACGATGTTGACGGCGGCGCTGCAACACTACTGGCCGACGGGGGCGGGTTTGCGTCGTACAACACTGCGGCCGAGAAGCCAACTATCACCGAGTGGGCTTCTGCTGTTTCCACGGCTGCAACAGCCAGAACGGCAACAGCCCCCGGAACCTTTATCAAGCCCACCGCCAGTGCAGTGACAGCCGATGGCCTTGTGGCTGATCGCAGCCTGATTGCAGAGTGCGTTACGGCTGGCACCAGTAGCGGCACGGAACCGACCTGGGCATCAGCCACGGGTGAGCAGTTCTTGGACAGTGATGTACGGTTCGAGATTGTCAACCAGGCCACCTATCGCAACGGATATCAAGGTTTCCGCGTAGCAGCGGCACTGATGACCGACGGCGACTATCACATCTACGATGCCTGGATGGCCGATCAGGTCGATATCTGGGGCGACGTTGATGGCTGGACCGACGGCATTCATGATCGGTTCATTAACCCCTGAAGTATTACAAAATGAATAAGGATTGGATTATGGCAACGACGACAGACGTACTTGCGACACTGAAGCACGATGAGCTGGTAGATACGGCAAAGAATCTCAAGGTTGATTATGCCAAGCTGAACGATCAGCAGTTGATTGTAGCTATTACACGGGCTGCAGTAAAGTTGCAGATCAATGCAGAAAATCAGGCCAGAGCCGAGTTAAGGGCTGAGTCTGCAGCAAAGTCAGGCGGAAACCCCTCGGGCTCGAAACGGCCTTCACCTCAAGATGTGGCAATCAGAAACTCTCGCAGGGTTGTGGTGGAATTTCATAACCAGGAGAGCCCTGCCACTAATCAAGAGGACGGCGCCGATCTTCCATTCACGGTGGGAACATACACCTTTCATTTGTGGGACGGTTTGCGGTTCGTAATGCCCGAGTGCTTAGTAACGTCTCGGCCCCTTGACGACAAAAATCTCATGACCACATTAACCAAGTTCTGGATTAGTTGTGGGCTGAGTATCGAAGCGGCCAAGCTTAGGACTGTTACTGACCTTGTTCTGATGTCGCTGGCCAGGCGTTGTGTTAGCCCCGTGTTCAAGCAGGGTAAAGACCCTCACACAGGGCACGTCATATCCCAGCGATGCAAGGACATCCCACGGTTTCGATTTACGATAATCGGGCCAGCACCAAAAGGGGAAGTACTTGGGTCTGTTGTCGAGCCTGATCCGTCCGAAAACATGTCGGATGAAGAACTCATTCAAGAAGCATTAACATAGGAGGCTATTATGCCTAGAATCAGAAAACAGCAGTGCGAAAGTTTTGACGAAGTCTGCAAACTCTTCAACAACCTTTATGCGAGGCTTGCCACGTTAGCTGGGCAGAAATCTGCGAAAGGCGTCAAGGCGTTGCAAGCTAAGGTTGCCGAACTTGAAGTCAACCAAGAAGCGTTGCATGCACAGATAATTGAACTCAAGCTGAAGCCGGAACCCGAGCCGGTGATAGACCCCGATCCCCTGTCCATCTAAGCAGGCGTTCGGGCAAACAATAAATGAGAAACACAGCATAAGGAGTACATAAAATGAAACGACTCGTAGTAGTCATGTTCATCCTAAGTATGATCGTGTCCCCGGCCCTCGCGGCTTTGGGGACGTACCCATTGAGATACGACACAGTGACGAATCCCCGTTCCCTGGAAAGGTATCTGCGTGATCATATCGGAGGCCTTGAAGATGCGACCGCCTTCAATAGCGGGGCAGATCCCAGTGGCCGAGTCTATTACGTTGACGGCAATAAGAGCACCGCCGGCAATGGAGCATCTTGGGACGACGCTTTTACAACCCTGTCTGCCGCCCTGGCTGCGTCTCACGCGGATATGGCGGTGAGTTCCTATAGAAAGTGGGCGGCGAGAAACACAATATACTGCATTGGCGACACGCTCACTGAGGATCTTGTGTTGATGGCGCAAAAAACGGATATTATTGGGCTGGGCAACAACAACCCCTATGATAGATGTGCGATTGTCGGGAACCATATAATCCCAAGCACAACGGCCACGCCCTCTTGCCGGTGGTACAACATGCAGTTCTATGGCGACCAGGCGGCTGAGGTGTGGGACGTAGACGGGCAGGCGGGTCTTGAGTTCCATGGGTGTCTGATTCAGGCTAATGGCACGGCAACTGTTGGTCTTGAAGCTTCTGAATGTGGTTGGCTGGTCGTAGATGGCTGCGAATTTGGCTCCCCCGACGGAACGAACTTCTCGTCATCTGCAATCGAAATACCCAACGACACTACAGGGCCGACGAATATCCAAATCACCAACAACCTTCTCTACGGTGCCATTGGAGTCAATGTTGACGAAACGGTGATTGCTCAATCCATTATTGCGTATAACACTATCATATCGTCTGGGTTATGGATTGACGACGAAAGCGACGACTTCTGGATATTCGGAAATAAGGCCTTCACCGAAGTGGATTGCGATACGTCAACCGCTGGCTACGACTTCAACCTTGTGCGAGCCTTAAACAACACGCAGGCCGCTTCTGGCGGGACAGACACATGGGACCAAGTTCCGTTTATAGCTACCTCAGAATAACAGGTGCGACATGGAACCAAAACTGCTAGGAAGTAGACTGCTCGTCACTTTGGACGAAGGCAAGAACAATATTGGTCGAATAGCACAGCATACATGCCACATGAGCCCGCTGCTGTTGAAGTCAAACAACGGAAATGATCCTGAACCATGTGAACCAGGCGAGGAAGTCGTGCCTGAGTATGAGTACTACGACCATGTTGTTTTTGTTAAAGAAATGAGTGACGAAGTGGAAATCGACGGGACCAGCTATGTGGGTATGTCAACGGACGCGATCATTGCTGTGATTCCAGACTAACAATCCTCTCCTCCTTCATTACGGCCCGGTGGCTGGACGCACCCCCCCGCCAAAATTAGAAAGGCAGTACGATGAAAAAAACCCTACAAACAATGGCCGTCATAGGGCTTTTAGTATTGCCCTTAATCTACGGCTTTCAGAGAACCCGGTCAGGCGACATAATTCAGCCGGTACTAGATGGCGGTCCAACCACAAGATGGACGGATATAGGCAATCTGACAGCATCACAGGCAACGCCAGCGGTCGGGGCACGCGATTGGGCCACAATGGTAGCTTTGACGGATGCCAAGACAATTCAGTGGGATGTTCCACAGCTTGCCCCATTCGTTGATATCCGGCTTGAGACCAAGGCTGATGCAGATGCACATGTGATTGAAATATGGGTTGCCGTCGCACAGTACTTGGCCGATGGCCCAACTGAGGATCAATTCACCCTCGGGGCAATCCTTACCCTTACGGGCGGTAAGCAGCAAGCGACAGTCAGCAACTTCTTTGTGGATACTATTGTCGTGACAGCATCGAACGGGGTTCTTATCGACGATGATTCTGTTCTTGATAGCGCCACGGACAGAATGGCAATCTACAGAGTCAATATGAAAGGTTGGCGAAAGGTCATTGTGATTGCGACCACATTCGAGGCCGCAACGACACTCTACGCACATGCAAGATGGTAACGAGGTGTCCTAATGACCAAGAAACTGATTATTCTAGCGATGCTGTTCTTGATTGCCGGACTTGTCATGTCGGCACCATCGGCCAAGATGAAATGCCAATTTAAGACATGTTCGGATCGTGATATCGTAGATGGCGATCTGCTTTGCGATTGGTATAAGGACAAGAAGTTCCTAAAGGTTCACGCAAAGCACGTATTACACAAGCATCTGCGAACGTACAAGAAATGAGGAAAAGTGATGCCTAAAGACGGAGTAGTGTTAAATTGGCTGAAACTCGTGTGGCCCATTATTGCGTTTACGGTGGTGATGGCATTGGCTGGGGTAAGTAAGTTTTACGACAATGACAAACGAATAGCTGTGATTGAGAACGACTACACTCACTTGCAGGCCAAGATCGACGACATGGCCAGTGACGTAAAAGAGGTTAAATCCATTTTAATGAATCCGGTGAGATAATGGCAGGCACAGACTACAATACCCTAGAAGGCATCATTCAGCTCTGGCGGGACTACACGGGCCTATCAGAGGCTGCCGACATTGCAGACGCGACCATTACTATTAGAGTCAACGATCATTACGTCAACCTATTCGCTCCCGAGGTCAATACCGACGACTACCACCAGGACTACAACATTGCCACAGCAGCGACAGATAGCGGGTCCTATGACCTGCCTTCAAACGTGGTTGATGTCCAAAAGGCCTGGCTTAACGGCAACCCCATCACAGTGTTTCGGGACCTTGCGGAGTTTTACCGGGCATATCCAGACAATGAAGAAGGGTACACAACCCCTCCAACATTGAGCATAGGCACGGACACGACAAAGGTGCTTTACGCTGGATTTGCTTATGAGTTGAGCGGTTACGTCTACGAGATCGGAACTGCCGAGGTGGCTCTGAGCGGCGATACGATCCCCGACGGCAAATACGGCGCTTATCTCCTGACAGTTGATGCCGATAAAACGGTCACAGTGTACGATGGCAACAATAACGCAACCGGGTGGGATACCATTGGCCGTGCACTCAACGATCTACCGGCTCCAGGGTCCAATGAGATCGTTATGGGGTATGTGGTCGTTTACACGTCCGGGGCGACGTTTGTACCGGGCACCACTGGTCTGGACGCTGCCGAGGTAACGGATACCTATACCGACGGCGATCCGGCCTTCAGAGCGATGCCACGGGCTGTATTGATCGAGGGCCGGGATATTATTGCCAGGCCGAAGCCAGACGACATTTACCGGCTCAAGCTGCCCATGGTATTCTACAAGCCCACAGATTTGTCTGCTGGCACAGATGCTGTCTACAATGAGCTTTGGGGCCATACGATTGCGATGGGCGACGCAATAGCCTATCTGAACCGCCTGGGGGCAGATGAGAAGGCGGAGCGGCTAATGGGTCGGTCCAATAAGCCAGGGACCTACCTGTACTACATGAGCAAAATCAAGGGCACCAAATCGAAACAGGAACAAGCCAACGTCGTTTATAGGGAGTTTTGACGATGAAGCTACTGACCGCACTTCTGACAATAGCAATTACGACCGCTGCTTTAGGGCAGTTCGACCCCACAAAACCAACGGATGTCCGACGGTGGGATAAGGCGGATGACGATATCAGAGCCAATTTCGCTGCGCTTACTGCTGCGTCTGGATATGGGGCAGTGTTTAATGTTACCGATTCGAACTATGGCGCTGTGGGCGATGGCTCGGATGACGAAGCGGCGATTGAAGCGGCGGAAGCGGCGGCCGATGATAACGGCGGCATTTTGTTTTTTCCGACGACTGGAAACGCCTATAAGTTTCTGACAGCCATTGAAATCAGTGAAAACGTCACTGTCAGGTTTGCGCCAGGCGCTTCCTTAATGGGAGATGGATCGTCAACATTCACGAACAACGGGGCCTACGAAGACACAAAGCACCAAATATTCCAAAGCACCATGACACCTGATACGTTCGGGAAGAATACATGGATACGTCCCGAATGGTTCGGTGTGGTGCCTGGCCAAAGTCAATCAGCGGGTGTGAGGACAGAGAATGCAGCGGCCTATAACAGAGCGATTGCAGCGGCGGGAACGGCACGGCGCAAACTCAAAGCGCCTCTGGAAGTAGAATATACTGGAGCATTGACCTCGACAGCAGCCACACATATTTTGGGGGCTGGATACAATAACATTACTGGCCCAAGCGACTATGCTCATTTTATCCCATATATCACGGATGGCTCAAATGCTTTTGAAGCCAGCGGCTTTACAGGTCTAACACTAGATAGCGTCTATTTTGATGGCACAAACTCAGACGGTAGCGGCATCGATCTTGATACCATGGTTAGAGTTGAACTAAAACATGTCGTTGCCAGGGCATTTTCAACCGCAGGAAAAGCCGGCTTAACTCTGACTAAAATCGCAAGGATGAATGCTGCTTATTGTGGATTTACGAACAACTATAACGGCGTATTGCAATACGGAGGCAGCGGCGGCTATATCAATAATGTGACTTGGACCAGTTGTGAATTCGAGCAAAACAACGCCTCTGGATGGGGTGTTGATATTAGCGGTACTGGCCTGAATTTCATCTCCCCTAATATCGAAGGCCAGACAAACGGTATCCGAATAGGTAATGTGTTCAATTCGGCAGGAGTTCTCTTTGATCTCGTGTATTCTGAGAGCGTGACAAATTCCATCACTCTCAACGGTTGTTCGGACGTATCACTTAGAAGCCCTTACTTGTCAACTGGAACCTTGGCAACGTCTATTACCAACTGTACAAACGTCAATATCTCTGGATTTGATGGTGGGACATTGACTATTAGCAATAGCTACAATGTTGATTTGGTAAACTGTCGACCAGGCACATTAACCGTAACTAAATCTTCTATCCGGCATCGTAATGGTGAGATGGATTTCTTCCCGCTAAGTACAATGGCAGGCATTAGCACAGGGGCATTTGCTGCCGGGCAGCTTGGCAACCTCATGCCCAACTCTGAGGATCTGACCGGGTGGGTAGAGACAACCATTACGTCTACAGCTAATGATGCGGTAGCTCCTGATGGCTCTACTACAGCAGACCACATTGACGCTACATCAGCAGGCGGATATATTACCCAAAACACAGGTACGATTACCTCGGTCCCTACAGGAACATCAGTCTTCGTATCTTTGTATGCACTTAAAGACGATGCAAGTGTCGCCCTGGACATTCAATTATGGGCTTGGGATGCAGCAGCCGGACCAGCAGCCTATGTCAACATCGGCCAATTTTCTCCAACTACATCAACAACCGAATGGAATCGATACGTGTACAGTGCCACAACTGGGGCGTATAATTCGACCAAGTTCCAAGTTCGTCTCCGTCCAGCGGGTTCAACTGGAACTGGGGCTCATTGGCTTTGGGGGTTGCAGATCAATACCGGCTCATTGAAAGCTTACACCTGGACAGGCACTACGCTCGTGGAACCAGTGTCGGCTCCTGGAACGATCTTTAGCGACACCATAGCTATGAGTGGGGCACCCCAGGCTTTGACAGGTGCTGGGGCTATCAACGCTACCACGTCGATAACAGAGTACACATCAGACGGTGGGGCACAGGCCCTGACGATTTCTGATGGCATTACTCAAGGGCAATTTAAAACCGTCATGCACGTTGTTGATGGCGGCTCTGGGGTTTTAACTGGAGCAAACTTGATCGGAACATCAGTCACCTTTACAGACGATGGCGAATCTTGCACGTTACAGTGGTCTGACATTCAATCAAAGTGGATTGTCGTCGGAACGAATGCAACATGGGCGCCATAGTGAAAGTACAAGCGAATGGCTTACAAAGGATTTTTAATATCGAATTACAGTACGGGTTTCCAAACCACAAAGGAACCGTGGATCTCTCCCGAGGATGCTTTCGTGACTCTGGAGAATGCCCGTTGCATTGATGGCATCCTATCCAAGCGGGCCGGATCTGCTCACCTCGCACAGATGAACCACGGCGGGGCGGTTCAGACGACGACGATTACCGGCCTGTGGACCCATTCGTCTAAGAATCAGCATTTCCTGCTCGCTTGTGATACGGCCAGGCCAAATGTCTACTCGCCCGAAACAACAGCTATGTTGGATGTCAGCGGCGGTAGTGATATCTTTTCGGGCGGGGCTGCGGATCTGTTCAATTTCATGACACTCCACGGCAAAACCTACATGACCAACTTTCAGGACACAATGTACATGTTCGATGGTGATGCCTTTGAACCGTCCGTACCCACGGCGGTATCGGCCATGGACCTGACGACACATGCCACATCGGGCGCGAAGATGAACACGGCTCACATGCTATTCTTCCTTAGTGACCGCTTCCTGGCATTTGATATTGTGGATGATGGCACGTACAGACCCTACCGCCTACGCTACAGCCAGACGCTTGCATGGGGCGAAACGCCGAGCTTCCAGGATGGCAACTACCTCGATGTCCAGTCCGACGACAAGCCCGTCGCAGGTATGCGGTTGGGTCGGTATATCTATATCTGGTTCGAGAACTCCCTACACATGCTGCGCCCGAGCGGCTCTACTGCAATTCCGTTTAGGTTTGATTACATCCGGGGGGATCTGGGCAGCCAAACGCCTGGCGTGTGCATCCCCTTCGACAAGGGCATGATGACGGTAGGCCACAAGGACCTATTGTATTTTGACGGCTATGAAGTCAAGAGAATGAACCTGCCGAACCTGAACAACATCCTCGCACAGTTTGAATGGAGTGCCTTAAAATACAGTTGGGGGGTGTTTGACAGCACAAATAGGCGGGTCTATATCACCTTTGCAGCGACAGGCTCTACCTATCCCGACAGGATACTAGAGTACGGCATCACGGACAAAGTCTGGGCAATCCATAAGTTCCCGGTGCACGCACTTGCGATGTACAACGGGGCTGCAATGCCGCAATGGGACGACGCCGACGCAGCATACGCCACAGATGGTGCCACGCTGGCCGAGATGCCTATTGCCGGCGGCCTCGATGTTATCAGTGAAAAGGCCTGGTTTCCCGTCTATGGCGGGCGTGACGGATGGTTGTGGCGAATGTTCACAGGCACATCTGATAATGACGTTAAGTACGATTTTAAGGCGGCATCGGCCAGGCTGAACCCGTTCAATAAGATCGGCAAACGATGCTCATTGGGCCGAGTTGCGGTCCTCGTGGACACATCAGCGACGGCCAGCTTCGATGTCAAGCTGTACAAGAATACCAGCAGTACAGCATATAAGACGCAGACCATTACCTGCACAGGAAACAGCGATAAGCACTGGGAGACGTTACACGCTGGAGGCGAGACAGGTGACACCCATCAGATCGAGTTCTCAAATGATGCCAAGGCAAATCTTCCGGTCATCCATGCAACATGGCTGGAGATGGAGCCGGCAGGACACATAAACCCATGACAAAAACATGGAACGACAACTGGCTTTCGATAATGCGACGATGTGCACAGTACACCCTGAATAACAGTCATAGCGTAGGGTTAATCCAAGTGGATGAACTCGTGAATGAGGCCTGGCTTAACTCTGTCAAACGACTACCCAAGGATAGCTCAGATAAAATGGTAGGAACGATTGCCATTAGGTCAATGCGGCAATACATTGTGGGCAAGCCCAGGTCGGCAACACGTACTCATAACGTGAAGTATGTCTACTTGGATGCGTTTGATGAAACTGACCAAACCATACACTTACAAGCACGTAAACCCCGCTACACATACGATGACGTAGACGACATTAACAACTTTCTCAACACATGCACGCAGAGGGCAAGGCGTATCGTTCTACTCCGCATTGCTGGCTGTAGTTATGAAGCCATTGGTGCCATGCTAGGAAAAACGTTTTGCTGTGTTTGGAAAACAGTGGAAGAGGAACGTAAGCAGTATGTCAATCGAAAAACTAGATGAGCAAGTTAGGCTGCCTTTGGATGTGCCAGCTATCACAAGTGGAGATCCGAAAGAGCTTGCCAATTACCTCACGGAGTTGATAAGTGAACTGCAAGAGTTCCGCATACATGACATCCATGAAAGAATCAACCTGTTATTGGATATAATCCCAGGCGGCATTGTCTATCTGGGCGAGAAGGACGCGACAGGCGATTACCCCAACGGCACATGGAGGCTCAACGGCGAATCCTCATCTGAGTACCTCATCCAACTGAAAGAATCCGGCACTTGGACAACAAAAAGCACATTATCGAGCGCCGGTATTGCAACACTTGTCGGACTGGTATTATCCGGCCTGACCGCATCCCGGCTTACATCCACTGACGCAAACAAGCAACTCACTTCGGTCGATGATTTGACGCAGTGGATTGCCGGGACCGATTTGGAAATTAGCGTTACTGACGTTGGTGATGGGACTGTCAAGATTGGCATAGTGGATCCGCTCGCTGTCAGCAAGGGCGGGACGGGTGCCGCTTCATTGACGGATGGCGGCATTGTCCTGGGGTCCGGTGCGGCCCCTGTAACGGTCCTTGGCCAGGCGACGAACGGGCAGTTGCCCATAGGCTCGACGGGGGCTGATCCGGTATTGGCTGTCCTCATCGGGGCAATAAACCAGGTCACAGTAACAAATGCAGCGGGCAGTATTACCCTGGCATTGCCCCAGGATATTCACACGGGAGCAAGCCCGACCTTCGATAACCTAACGATCACGACTGACGCCTCCGTTGGAAACGATCTGACTGTCACGAATGATGCAACAGTTAGCGGCGACCTTTATGTTTCCCAGCAGGCCTTCCTGGGCGGGGTGACGTCGACGTCTGGGCCTATCTCTGGCCTGGTGTCACAGTGGAAGATGAACGACAATCTTGCCACTACCAATGTTATTGACACGCAAGGTGCGAACGACGGAACTGCTCAACAGAACACATCTGCATTGACGACAGCCGGAAAGATCAATGAGGCTCTGACGTTTAATGGAAGTAGTGATTCTGTTAATATAAATGGTGCAAAACAAAGTTTGTTGCCATTCAGTTTTGCTGCTTGGATACAAACGACAGATGGAGGAACTAGCGCTGTATTGTCGCAAGGAAACAACTCCGCTAATTCAAAATACGGTATTGAAATTATATCAGGAGGCTTTGCTTATTTACGATGGCAACTTAACACCACTAATACTAGTTCAATAGCATCTAGTGGCACTTATAACGATGGAAGCTGGCACCACATTGTAGGAGTGTTTAGCTCTCTCACAGATAGAGAGTTGTTTGTTGATAGTATATCAGTTGGAACAAATGTCATAAATAACGCTTTAGATACTATTGATAATTTATCCATCGGAAGACAAGAGGACGCCTCGCCGGGCAACTATTTTGACGGTAGTATAGATGATGTTCGTATTTACAACAAAGCATTGTCTCAAGCCGAAATAGACTCGATTTATAATTCTGGAACAGGAACAGAGTCCAACGCCGTAGGCTCTAACCACCAAGTAGTGGCCACCTCCGCCAGCTACACCTCCCCCCACGGCCTGGACTCTTTGGCTGACTTGGCTGTGGAAAATGACCTTGAAGTGGGCAATAAAGCCTGGATAGACGACACTCTTGTCCTTGGAGATCCGCTTGACGTAACCTCTGGTGGTACTGGCCTTGCAACGTTGACAGATGGCGGGTTGATGGTTGGTTCTGGTACTGGAGATGTTACAGTCTTAGCCCAGGCGACGAACGGGCAGCTACCCATAGGTTCTACAGGCGTCGATCCTGTCCTGGCGACAATTACAGGGACGGCGAGCGAGATAGGCGTAACCAATGCAGCGGGCTCGATCATACTCGCAATGCTGTCGCCATACACAACCCTGGTTAACGATTCCATGGTAGACGCCCTGCACCGGCATTCTGAATTGTCTGCATCTGATGGCACGCCGAATCCTGCTGTTAGTGTGGATGCAGATGGCAATGTCTTGATTGGTACTGGGAGTGCAGAGGAACTATTGCACGTAAAGGCCGCAGATAGTGTAACAGGGACGATAAAGGTTGAGGGTGGCAAAAATACAGTAACAAGTATAGGGGAAGTTAACTCGCAATTATTATTTGGATCTAATGACGGTTCGGCAGCAGACGGGATTGGCGGAAGGATTACCAGCGTTACGGAATTGACAAATGGGGCGAGAGTAGGAATGGGCTTTGAGACTTATTTCAGCCCTGATGGAAGTACAACAGAGCATATGAGAGTAACCGCTGACGGCAAGGTCGGGGTTGGGACGACAACGCCAGATGAAACTTTGCAAGTTGTTGGTTCCGCAAAGATTGGTGACGATAATACAAATTATTGCTTGTTGGATAGTACTGGGAATATAGTATTTGTCGGGGCATCAGGTTTGCCTTTCGCTCAAATCTACGATGAGGATGGAGTCAGTACTTTGGCCCTTGCTGCCCAAGACACATTTTATCAAGTAACGGCATTTAGTATAGATGGTGAAAGCAACAACGCTACGCCGGATCACACGAACGATCATATTACTATAGTTAAGGCAGGTAGGTACGAAGTCATTATCAGCATTGACTTCTCACAGACATCAGCAGTGTCTATTGAATACGATTTCCACGTTCATACCAATAACGGAACGGTTGATTTCCCATGCACATCCGCTCATAGAGATACTGCTGGGAATCAGACAATCGGGAATACTGGTGGTGTTGGAATAATTGATGTTGCAGCGAATGACACTGTGGAATTATGGGTTGAAAGATTAAGTGGTGGGGCGGTGAGTAGAACAATAACATTTCATAAAGTAAGCATGGTTTTATCCCAAAAAGGTGGGACATAGAAAGATAACGAAAGGGAAAGTATGAAGATTCAAACAGACAAAGAAGGCAAATAAGCGATTGAGAGTCTTATCGAAACTGGAATGCGGCGTGGTGCCTATGGCAAGGACGATCTTGTTAAGTTGGCGATTATTCAGCAAACAAGCACGGTAGTTGACGAGGAAGACAAAGACAGTGAGCAATGAGATCACACATAACGCCCCAACGGGCCTGACGCCCCCAAGCAAAACGAGAAGGAACATACAGAGCAGATAGGAGAATAACGTGGGACTCTTTGACAAAATATTCGACGACATACTGGGATTCGATCCACCTAAGCAAGTAAGCGGGCAGGTGTCATCCCTCACGCCAAACCAAAGCGGTATCGAGCAAGCACTTTCAAGCCTAGTGCTTGGCCAGACAGGCGGTAGCGCAATTGGTCAGCCCGGCCGAACGTTCCCCGGAGCATTCACTGAAGGCCCCACATCACTACAGCAGTCAGTGTTCAATCAAGCCCCTCAGTTGGGCCAGCAGGTCGGGGCAAATCTGCAAGGCATTGCCAATCCGCAATCCGGCAATGATATCATTTCCCAGATCCTGGCGGGCGGTCAAGGATTCCTGGATAACAAGCTGGAGGGCGTGGCCAATAGGTTCGGGGCACTGGACGCAACGAGTTCAAGCGCATCTCGGGATGCCATAACCGACGCACTGCAGGAATTTACGCTGGCATCCCAGGCCCAAGCCCTGCCATTTGGTCTACAGCAGAATCAGCAGCAAATTGGCGCTAACATGGCACTGCTCGACTTGCAGAACTTTCTAAGCGGAGTCGGCAGGGAAGAACGCGGTATTAAATCGGAACAACTCCTTGGCGAGCGGCAGAAGTTTGAGCTTCAAGATCCTTTGAAGTCGTCACAGATCCAGCTCGCCCTTGGGCTGTTAGGTGGCCAGTTTGCTGAACCGTTTACCACGACAAAGACACCCCTGGCCACGCAGTTGCTCGGCTCGCTCGTCGGCGGGGCAGGGCAGGGGGCTGGCGCGTTTGCTGGCCAGGCCGGTGCGTCAGCGATAGCGGCGGCCTTGAGCGATGAACGCTTAAAGGACAATATCGAGGTCCAGGGCGAGATGGATGGTATGCGGGTTACTACCTGGACATGGAATGCAGAGGCCGGCGAGAAGTACGGCCTATACGGTCAAGGCTTTGGCCTGATCGCCCAGGACGTAGAGGAACGGCACCCCGACTGCGTTGTCAAAGTAAACGATCACCTGGCCATTGACTATGGTAGGCTGATTCCACAATTAGAAGCGGCATAAGGAGTACAAGCTATGGCTCTGACAGTGATACCAGAGACACCACACCCATTGGCAACTGGTCTTAGGACTGGCGCAGAGGGTTTCTTTTCTGCCTTCACCCAAAAGATCGAACAAGAGCGAGTTCGCAAAGACCTGCAAACCATATCCGAACGGCTCAGTAACGGCACAATCGAGGAAGGGCTTGGCGAACTGCTCACGCCCCAGGGCACGCAGATGGGATTGCAGATCCAGTTGCAGCGGATCCTCAACCCAGTGCAGAAGGCGCAGGTAGAGAACCTCGGGGCCAGAACGGAAGCAACACAGACGCAGACCGGCATCTCCAAGCAATTAGCACCCGAACAGCTCAAGGCGCTGTCTGCAAGGACTGGCCTTACTGAGGCACAGATACAGTCTACGCTATCTGGTACTAAGATTTCTGAACAAGTAACCCCTGGCCAGATCGAGGGGCAGCAGGCCCGCACTGAAGCAACCAGGGCAGGAACCAGGCACACGGATGCACTGACCGGGCAAGTGGGCAAGCCATCACCAATGAACCAATACCAGACAGCCCTGGCTCTTGAGTCCGAAAAGCGTACCAAGCTCATGGGGCAGATGACTCCACTCCAGCGCAAGCAATTCCGGCTGGCCAAGCAGGACCAGATCATTGACAAGAAGTACAGGAAGGCCCTGATCAAGACGGAAAAGGGCAAGGCAGCCCTGATCCAGGCCCAGGCCGACGGATTCAGCGTGCCTGATCGCACGGAGTTTGAGCGGCTAATCTCAACTCTTCCAGTAGAGCAGAAGAAAACGGCGATCCTGATCAATCTCGGCCTTGAGCCTGGCAATGCGTCGGTGAGGCAAATGCCCATGCCATTGCTCCAAGAGATGCAAGAGCTTCGGCAGGAGTTTTTCAAGGAGCGGGACCTGCCCGGCTTCTCCACTGGCAGACTCAAGAACATTCTGTATTCCACAGATCCGCGTTTTGAGAACTATAGGACGCAGATAGAGGCGTTCTTTGAGGGCTTGGAGCTTGAGGAACCTACCACAGCGGCGAAAAAGCGAAAGAGGTAGTCATGGCTATCAGCAAGTACTCACTGGACGCCGAGCAGCCTGCCAGTAAATATTCCATTGACGCCGGCCCTTCAACTCCCCAGGCCAGCAGGTATTCCCTGGATGCCCCGGTAGAGTTAGCAGGCGCCGGTATTGACCCCGATGTACTCAAGAACGCCACGGCAGCCCTCATGCCCAGACCTGGCACACCTACCATCCGCGTAGCTGGCCAGGACATCCCCGTTACTGACACCGGATCAGCGGTCACTGTTGACCCCCTAGCCCCCCGAGGCCAGGAGACGATCCAGCAGGCCCCTCCACCGCCGGCAGATATTGGTACGGCACTCTTCGGTGCACCAGGCCGCCCACGTCCTGTTCCGGCTCCTACGCGACCGCTGGGGGCGGAAGAGACTCCATTTAGGACCATCGGCAAGGGTATCCTTCATACGGGCACAGAGGCCGTCTCCGGGCTTACTCTGGGTGTGGCCGATGCTGCAGCCAAGCGGGTCAGTGGCGGCAAGATCGACAGTTTGGCGGGCATTGTTGACCATATGACGGGGTTCAAGCCCAAAAAGCAGGATATTGCAGCCGGAGATATCGCTAATTTCATGACCGGGATCAGTACAGCGGGCAAGATAGCGGCCCCAGTGATCAAGCGGATCGCGGGCAAGCGGGCACTCAAGGTGATGGCGGGCAGTGGCCTGACCTTTGCCACACGCAAGGCTGGTGAGGAATTCTCGGACAAGGTCATAAACAACGAGCCCGTGGATTACGGGGGTATCAGCTTCGAGTTCGGGATTGGTGTCATGTTCGGCGCCGGCGAGCTCGGAGTGGAGAAACTGGGCCGGTTCGTTCGGGGCCTGCGCGCCGCTAAAACGGCCAAGACCCACGCGCAGGTAACGCGGCAGAGTGCCCGGGCCGAGATCGATGCAGCAATAAAACACTGGAAAAAGACAGGGGATCGTACCAGATGGGATGCCGTCCGGGTGAAATATCAAGGTTTGGATCCAAAGCGGGTTACTCCCAAAAAGGTGAAGCAACCGCCATTAAAGGACTTCGGAAAGCACCCCCTGGCCACCAGGCAACCGGGTACGCCTCCCGCGCCGATCCCGCTGGCGCAGCAACCACCGAAACAGCCGACGACTGACCTGACAAAGCTCTCCCGAAAGCAGATCCAGGCCAGGGCCAAGGCTGCCGGAGTTCCAGCTAACCAGAAGAGTGCGGCAATCATCCAGCAATTGCAACCGCAAGAGCAGCAACTACAACTAAAGGGGACACCAGATGCCACGCAAATCACCCCGCCGCCCGTCAGTCCGACGGCCCCGGCCCCGATTACGCCTCAGCCAATTGATACGCAACAACCGGGGGAAACAGTTACAGCTCTTTCCCGAGAACAAGCCAACGAAATCATAACGGATTACCAGGCGTGGGCGAATGACCCAAGTACGAAACTAACAACAAAGCCATTCAAAGATGCGGACAAGGTGGACGAAGCCTACCATACTGTGGCAGTTGAGTTCCCCACCGGCATACCAGACGCTCAACTGTTTGCACTGCCAGGCAATGAGAAGGCGATGGCTAAGGTCGCATCCGAAATGGCCAAGCTAAAGCCATTGGCCAAGACCAAGCCCGGAAAGCCCCCCGCAATCGCTACCCCGTCATATCCTGCACCAGCCAAGAACCTGTTCAGTAGGCTCGGTAAGGGCAAGGCTAAAAAGGCCTCCAGGTATGCAGTTGACGGGGCCCTGGTCAAGGGTAAGGACCTTGTCGTCACGGACGGACAGCGTGCGTACATCCTCAAAGGCGATTGGGGCCCGGACGGACTCTACGACGAACCGGCGGCGTTCAAGAAGGGTGAGCTGAAGCAACGGACACTCGCAAAGGACGAAACGCGGGGCAACTTCCCAGACTACAAGGCAATCATTCCCGAGGTCAAGGCAGCCGATGGAATCGAGTTGAACACTCGCAAGACCTGGCAGCAGGTCAGACAGGCAGCAGTAGCCGCGCCGAGCGGTAAGGGCGAAATACCCACAATCGCCATCATGAAGAACCCTGACGGAACCATAGGCTTTGCCAGTGCAGGCCATGAGGCGGGGATCGCAGCGCAGATCGGCGTGAAGGACGGGGCAGAGCAGGTAGTTGCCGTCAACTCGAATTTCCTCAAAGATGCCCTGGAGCTGCACGCATCGAGGGGCGAAACAAAGATCAAGATGTTCCTGCCAGAAGGCGATGAACTACGGCCCATATTGACCCGGAGCCCCAAGGGCCAGACGCAAACCGTAACCATGCCCGTGAATGCAGTCAGTACCGTACTGACACCCAACGTTGCACAGAAAACGCCCGTGCGTGTATCGGCAGGCAGTAAGCCCTTTCCCCAACAGTTGGCACAGATGCTGGTCAATGCAGACCTGTTGAGGACAGACGACGTTGCGTCAAGAAGCCCATTATTCATCCTGGGCAACAAACTCCCGGCCCGAACGTGGATGACGGCCGAGCAGTGGACAGGCAGCAAGGAAGCAAGCAAGGAGAACGCCGAGGTTCTGGGCCGCATGGTAAACGCCAAGATCGTTGACAAAAACTTCATGCAGGACAAGACGCCTGTTTACGCATGGGCTGGTACTGAGCCCCAAGCAGACTTCCAGAGCGATATAGAGGCCGATGCCAGATGGCCCCGAGAGAAAAGCCCGGCCTACCTGGGCGATGAGTCCTCACCCTCGACAGTGGTATCACAGAACGAAATCGACCGTGGCCGGATCAAGGTGGCCATGGACGCCGGCGGCCCCGTCAAGCCCGTCCCATCGCGTGATATCATCGCATTTGCCCAGCGTGCATTCCAGATACCTATCCGCGGCAAGGCAACGTTCAGGATGGCCCATGCACTTGGCTGGTATCATCCGTTTGGCAAAAGTATCCGGTTGCAGGATGTCCGTTCCATCACCACAGCCACGCATGAGGTAGGGCACCACATAGACCACATCGATGGGGATAGGATCAGCAAGCACCCAGCCAGCACCGAGATCGGCAAGGAACTGTTCGATATGGGCGTTGCCCTGTACGGCAACCGCAAGCCCGTGGGCGGCTACAAGTCTGAGGGTTGGGCCGAGTACATGCGGGAATACCTAACAGGTGGCGACACTGCGAGCATTGCACCCAACATGGACAAATGGTTCAAGGATGTGTTCCTGCCCAAACACCCAGACACAAACCGCAATCTGAACAAGTTGCGACAGATGATCAGCACATGGAGGCACCAGGGCGCGAGGGGCCGGATATCTTCCATGATCAACCGCAAGCCATTCAGGGGAACGCTAGGCGAACGCATGGAGCGGGCAAGCCTGTGGACTGAGGTAAACTTTATCGACGAACTGGCGCCCCTAAAACGGCGACTCATTACGGCTGGCCTGTTTGATCTGCCCCCGGAGCGTAACCCGTACACCTTGGCCGTTGCATATGCTGATAAGGCGCCTGCAGTGGCACGGAAGTTCATTCTACACAGCACGACGAACCTATCTGGCTACACTACCGGGCCCGGCCTGACCGAGATATTCAAGCCCATTGACCACATCACAGAATGGGTGCAGTACGCTGTGGCCACGCGAGCTCTCGATCTGATAAGGCGGGGCAAGAACCCTGGCATATCCAAGGCTGATGCCGAGTTTGTGATCAAAGATACCAGCGATGAAACCGCCAAGATTTACGATGACGTGCTTGACGAGGTAACTTCATGGAATGGCCGCGTGTTGGATTACATGGGTGAAGCAGGCGCCATAAGCGAGGATACAATCAAGACCATTAGGACGCTAAACCCGGTTTATATTCCGTTCTTACGGATCTTTGATTGGGGTGAAGTCAAAATCGCAAGCGGATCCGGAAAGGGATTCCGCACGCACTCCAAGCCGATCAATGTCTTGTCTGGCAGTGGCCGAGAGTTCATGGAACCAATAGAGGCCATGTTAACGCAGGCCGAAAGGCTTATCTCGATCGCGCATAAGACAATGGTTGCCCAGGCGATAGCCAAGGTAGTCAATCAGCCTGGCGGGCATCAGTTTGGCGAAAAAGTACCCACGCCCCGGACGGCGACCAATTTCTCCGTAGAACAGATCAAAGGCGACGTTCTTAAAATCATCGAAGATAAGCTTGGGATCGACCTGGGCGACCTACCTGACGTAGATCCTGAAGCACTCAAAGAAAGATGGGATGAAATGTTGACGGTTTACTCCAACGCTGCCCAGTACTGGGGTAAGGACAATATCATTCCCATTATCAATGCCGAGGGCAAACGCGAATTCATTCAGCTCGATAAGGACGTATTCCAGACCGTTATGGCTTTAGATCAATACTCATTGCCTCCATGGCTAAACGCTACAGTTGGTGGCGCTACACGATTACGACGACTGGGAGCAACAGGATTGAATCCCGGCTTTGGCCTGATTCGTAACTTTGTGCGAGATGCTTCGACCTTTGGGGTGACGGCAGAACACGCAAAAGGTGGCGCGATCTCAGCAGCCAGGGGTGTTGTTTCAGATATCCGGGGGACTGAAGCGGCGCGACACTTCAAAGCTCTTGGTGGCGAAATGTCCGGCCAGCTCATGCACGACCGTGTAGCAGCCAAGAACCTGCGTGCCGAGATGTTGCTGGACCGTACAAAAATGGGTAAGTACGTCATCAAGACCGTAGCACACCCAATACAGGCGGCTCGGGAACTATTCAGTGTGACCGAGTCTGGCGTGAGGATCGCAGAGTTCGAGGCAGCCCTAAAGGTCGGTGAGGAGAAGTTCGGTAAGGGGACACTTAATGCTTCTTTGTTTGCGCTCAATGCTGCCCAGGATGTCACAACGAACTTTACGCGGCACGGCAAAATTGCCAAGGTGTTGAATCAGGTATTCCCGTTCTACAATGCCAATATCCAGGGCCCACAGAAAATATTCCGTACCTTTGCAGATCCCAAGACGCGGGGACGTGCGGCGGCTATGGCCATAGGGACTTTGACCATCCCAGCACTCGGCCTGTGGTATGCCTATCGTGATGAGGACTGGTGGAAGAACATGGCAGACTTCGAGCGGGTAAACTACATGCACTTTAGAGCGCCCGGAACTGATACGGTTGTGCGCCTGCCGGTGCCGTTCCAGGTGGGCCACGTCTTTGCCTCTCTGCCTGTTGCCGCAGTCGATGCGGCATACCGGAAAGATCCGACATCCTTGCCGGATGATCTGGTTGAAATGCTCGACCAGTCCAATCCGTTCGGCTCTCGCAATATCATTACGGGCATGGCACTGGCTGGGCCTGTGGTAGACGTTATGCGGAATAAGGACTGGGCAGGCCGGCCTATCGTTCCGCCTGGCACAATGCACTTGCTTGACGAGGATCAGTACGGCAGGTACACCACGGATACTATGAAAGCAATCGGCAGGGCCCTGAATATGTCACCATCCCGCACTGAGTATCTGATTGATAGTTACTCGGGCGGTTTGTTCCGTAGGTTCGCCAGGGGTTGGGGGATGATTTCCGGCTCACAGCAGGGGTCACGGAATTACAGCGATATACCTGTGTTCGGTACACTGTTCATGCGAGAACCCAATTCACCCAGAGACCAGCTCACCAAGTTCTACAAGGCCAGGGACACGCTCAATAGAAAGTTCGCCTCCAAGAAGATCACGCCCAAGGAAAGAGCTATGCGGACCCGATTCAATAAGGTGGCGACGCAACTTCAAACTGATTATGAAGCACTGGAGAAAACCACAAACGATCCCCAGCGAAAACGCATCTATCAGCGTATACGCAGGCGGCTGCCATAAACGGCGGTACGTCTTCCATTTTGGGCATTCTCAAAAATAAGCGTTGACGTATGAAAAATCCGTGGTAGTTTGAGTGCAGTATTTGTTCATGAGGTGGACTTAAATATGGGACAGTCAAAATCACAATTAAACCTGCTAAGCGGCGTGCGTCGTTCTCTCCCTCTCTCCCTATCACTCTATACGTCTACGCCGCGTTTTGACCTTTCACGGATGGCCAGCCACGGATGGCAGGGCACGGAGGCCCATCTTTGACATTTTAATATGAGGTGAACGTAAACGATTCAGCCTGGAAGATGCCGGTGGACCGATAGTAAGCCGGCAAAGCCCGCCTGAGCTATAATCAGGCCACTATTAGAAGTTCCTCCGTTGCACGACGGTGGTTCACCTCAGGCAGCCCGTTGATGTGTATTGCATAGCGGGCTGCTGTTTTTCTTATCAGAAAGGGTACATATGCACAACGCAAAATTAGCGAAACTGATCGCGCAGAAAATACTAACTGCCAGTGGTCCGGGTGACAAAGACGTTGTTTGTAACAGGGTGCAGTTAATGAAAGGGTCTCTGGGAAATGAAGCCAACATGGGCGGTAGGAATGAAACAAGCCTCATTAATTGCATTCTTGGGGGACTGTATACGCACAGAACATAACAGGGAGTCACCATGCTAACAAGAGCCGAGATAACAGTCAGGCAACCCATGCTGTGCATTTACTGCGGCACTCAATTTACAGGAAAAGACGATCTATGTTTGTGTCTGACCAACATGATTGCCGAGGGTCTGACCCCCACTGCCGCTGCACTTATTGACCGGGAATCAGAACTACAAGAAAGGCTGGAGCTAGACAGATGAGAAAATTGATGTTCATACTAATTGTGTTTGTTGCGTGTTCTGCTGCTGTCGGAACTTTTTTCGTTTTACTGCCTGGCCCTCCTGGCTGGGTTGATGCGAGTCAGGTCGAAGGTGAAGTCTACGCCATTGAGTTGGTACTCGGACAGGCAATCGACGGCAGGGACACTGAGAGGCAAGCGGGTATTGTTGTTCAGTATGATCCACTGACCGCGCCTGCCGGGTTTACCTGGGACACGACCGAGCCCAACGTTTTGGCGTTCACATTCACCCCTCTAGCTACCGGCAAGTACTACGCTACCTACGCGTCCAGGCCTATCGCTCCGCATCGTGGCGGGCTATCCCGTTTGACGCTTGCGTTTTGGGTACACGAAGCATTGTATCATGACCCCAATATTGTTATTGATGTTGTTGATTAACGCCCTAGCTCACGAGCCGACGCAGGAGGACTCGATGCATCGGATTGTTATCAGAGAGGATTGAAATGTCTAGATTAAACATTATTGCTGTTATGTTGCCTCTAATTGCTGCGGTGGTTGCGTCTACAACCTTCCTGCTAAGTTCGACTACCACATCTAAGACACAAGATTACATCAAACCTAAACCATCAAGATTTGAGCAGAATCTATCACTATTACGCAATGGATTAGAAAAGGGTAATTTAGCATTTTTTGTTACTGAGCCCCTAGCCGATATAGCGGCAAAATGGACACCTTACGTGTATGCCTACAAAGGCCAAGCATACATTGTTTATGACGATCCAAGCCAGCTTTTCATCTTCGCAGATGGATGTCGCAGGCTGGGTATTTAGCAAGATAACATGTAGTTATGCGGAAATTGAAATCCTATAACAAACGAGGTGAACCAATGGAAAAGCAGCGAAACGAACAATGGGTAGTAGTGACGACAGACAAAGACAGAAAGGGTGTGTTCTTCGGGAATATTGTATCCGAGGAAGAGGATGTCGTGATCTTGGAAGATGCAAGGATGGCAGTGTATTGGTCAAGCGATAGCAAGGGCGTGCTGGGACTTGCCAGCATAGGCCCACAGGACGGGTCACGAATTACGCCTCCGGTTCCCAAGCTAAAAGTTAATGGCGTGACATCTGTAATTTACTGTACAGATATTGCTATTAAACAATGGGAGGCCGCACCATGGAATTAACCTCCGGCTCCGGCTCCGGCTACGGCTACGGCGACGGCTCCGGCTACGGCTACGGCGACGGCTACGGCTACGGCTACGGCGACGGCTACGGCGACGGCTACGGCGACGGCATAGCACTGCAAATACCCAGAGAATC
>CAZWGF010000001.1:29589-41058 GCA_964633605.1 Candidatus Woesearchaeota archaeon | reverse complement strand
CGTAAAATACTTTTCTTATAAGTGAATCCGCAGCGATCACAATCATACTTTTCTAAAGTAATTTGTGTCATTGCCTTCCTTATAGTTGTTCAGGGATGATTAAGGCTCACCCCTGAAGGCCTCTGAGAATAATCTCGTTACGCTATAGCAGGAAGTAAGTACCCACTCTTAGCAAGCGCATCAGCATAATAGTTATTAAAATGCTGATAATCTAATGTAGCTGTATCAAGCAACTCAGTTGTCGCGTCTAGCGAGCCAACTAAGTTATTTGCCACAACACCAGAACAATCTGTCGCACTACCAGTAATCAACAATCCTACCGTGTAAGTTGTCGTCGCTGAAGTAATGTTAAGATAATTCCTTAGAATCTTTGCATCCAACACAGTAAAAGCGCCCTGAATAAGGAAATGCCCCACAGCTGTGGTTGTCCCACCTGTACTACAATAATTATCTGCAATAGTTAAATCAGTTATGTCTTCTAAAATAGAAATCATAGCTAATGCTGCTGCGTCAATTTCATATCGTTCACAGCTAAGAATCTTCAATCCATTCTCAGTGTTTGCACCGCCACTTGTCTCAATACAAGACAAGAAGTTTAAATCTGTTGCAGACTGTTCAAATCTAACTCGCTGTACTGTAATATTCAATCCAGTACAGATAATACCAACTGCAACGTCAGCATATCCACCGACTACGATGAAATTATCAAGCGTAATATCAGCACCTGTAATAGCTACAGTAGCTGCTGCTGCGCTTAAAGTTAATGTAGGACGTAATGATCCGGAACCTAATCCGACAATCGTTACACCTGCTACATTAATAAGTAAGCCACTTGCCGTTGCCACAGTTTCTGTGTATCCCGGCATAACAATAATAACGTCACCTTTACTAGCAGTACACGCTGTTAATGCTTTTGTAATTCCAGCAAATGCTTTTCCTGATGATTTACCATCATTCCCGTCACTACCAGAGCCAGAATCTACAAAGAAATATGACCCAGTTGTTGATGGGATGCTTACCCCTGAGCCCATTACTGGTACTCCAAAGCTAGTGATTCCATTTGGAAAATTAGTTAGTGAAATAATATACCTCCTTGTTTTGTGCCCCTACGAGTTGAACGCAGGCTTACACCTCACGTGACACTGTTATGTTAAAGGTATGGTGCCGTCTGCTATCATATGATGCCTCTTACACAACCAACGAACTTGAAGAGGTTTTGAATAGTCAGGGTGGTGCATTTCTACCTTTTCTTTCCCACATTCTTCGCAAGTCTTCTTTTGTATTTCCCCATCTTTAAGGGCTTTGTACGCTAGTCGCCTTGCTTTAATCTGAATCTGATTGATTTGCCGATATCTATTACCTTGTTGCCTTTTAAGCTTTTTTGCTTCAGGTCGCCCAAAGTATTCTTTTAAATATTCCTTACGACGTTCTGTCGTTTCGGCGGCTCTTTTTTTAACACGTTTTAAAACACTTTCTTTATTTCTTTGGTACCAATCTTTCTTCCATTGTGAGAGATGCTCTTTATTCTCTTCACGGTATTTCTTCTTCCGTTCCTTAATCTCTGCTCTTGAATCGTACTCACGTTTTGAAGCGAGTACTTTTTCACGGTGTGTACCCCTATACTTTTTGTTACGCTCCCGTTTGAGTTGTTTTTTAGCTTCAACTAAAGCGTCTCCTGATTCAACATTATCCATTTTTAACTCCTCCTTTTATAAGAATAATAGCATATAAAACGAGTACTGTCAAATCGGAAGACGCTTTAATTTATTTAAAAGAACGATGCTTCATAACCCTTAGGCGCCAGCTGACTTATAGACTCCAATAGGATTATTTACTTCAGACGAAATTCTGAACGACGTCTTAAATTTCGCATCTCCTGTCTCGAAATCTCCATCTTTAGCAAACTTCACCTTACGGCGCATGAATGTTGTGAATGGATTTTGCTCAGCCAGTAAGAACCATGCGTTAGCGTCAGTCAAATAAGGGTCAACAATTACTTGCAAGTTACGACTCTGCAAGGAGTTGATTGTGTTATTTGCTGATTCTGGATCATGGGTTGAATTTAATAATTCTTTTGCAGTAAACTCAAGCTCAGCCGGAATCAAAAGAGTCTTTGGCTTGATAACCTGTTGTTTACCCCTGTCATCTGTTGTTTCCTCGATGTTGAGCAAAGCTTGCTTCAATGAAGCAGCAGCTAAGTCAGCAGCTGGTGTTAACAAGTTAGACCAAGTACCGCCGCCAAGCTTTGTATGGCTATTGCTAAAAATAGTAAGCCCATCACCAGCTGTTTTAGTGGTTCCGTTATATAAATCGTGAACTAAGATTTCAATAGTTTCACGAGCACTTCGCCCTAATTCCTTAGTCATGTCGCTCATCTCTGTCGGAATATCCGGATACAAAGAGTCTTCGATCATTTCCTCGGTAATACGACAACCTAGCGCATAAGTTTTATGCACCCATCTCTTAGTTGGTCCTTGAATGAAATCATCATAACTGATGGCTTCACCTTCAGGTTTCTCGGTTAAGAGTCCGAGTCCTGCATAATAAGCTGATTCTTCATAGGCTCTCCGAGAATTCTTAATCGTAGAGATAGTCGAATAATACGGCTTTCTCTCCTTAAAAGAACTCGTCATAAAGGAGAATAAACCTGGAACAATCGCCTTACTAAATAGTGATCTATTCATGGTTAAGCTCCTTTATACACCTACACCGACTATGCCGGCTACTTGTTGATGATTGTTTATTCTGAAAATCCAGTCAGCATTTGCGTCTCCAACTGTATTGTCAGCCCTAGGTACTGCTTTCATCAAACGAATCTGGTCACCGGGTGTAGTTCCACCTGTGTCAGACTCATTGATTTCCCACCCACTTCGATAAGATACTGTACTACCTGTTCCGGTAACGAGATTGACGTTTCCGCCAGAATCATTTACGTCTAGGTAAGTTGTATCTCCATCACCCTGTGCTGAAAATAGCTGATCTGGGTGATCTGCAACTAATAAAAATCCAGCGCCGCCATTATCCGCGTGATAATTGGTAGGTACTCCATTGGTATCGTAAGTAGCAAGGACAGCCCCTAAAAGAGGATTGCCTGTACCACCTGTTGCGATATCACATTGGTTACCTGTTCCAGTTAAAATAACTGGGTCACCAATGAAAATATCTACGTTACCAACTACTGCACTTGGTACTTGATATAAAGTTGCTCGAAGAAGACAGTCATAAACTTCCAAACCTTTAGGTCTGTTTATATTTGCCATCTATTACTCCTAGTTAAAAGTCTTTACCTTCAGTTAATCCTTCATCGTCGTCCTCACCCGATTCTTTCGGCTTGTAAAAACCACGACGATCATCGCTTGGTAAGTCCTCGGTGTAGTGCTTCACTAAAGCAGCACTCTTTTTAGCCGGAGCTTCTTCACGCTCCTTACCCATTTCTTCAGTAGTGAATGCCAATAGCATTCCACCCTGTTCAATAGCACCGTGGTCTTTGAAACGATGTTGTTTTATATATGGAGAATTACTGCGAGTGCACAGTACCCATATACTGCTGTTTAACCTTGCTTCGATGTTTTGTTTGGCCAGCCATCTGTACCTAAACTTTTTACCGTGCAATGGATAACACTCTTCTGGCAACTCAAGAAGGTTAAAACGCCCTAATGTCTTAGCAGTATATCCTGCCACTGTCGTTGGCTGTTCTTTAACTAGCTCAGCGATATGTGACTCTGCTTTTGACAAAGTTGTTGTTTTAGGCGTGGCTGCCGATTCCACTACCTTTTCTTCTTGGACAATATCTTTTTTATTTGTAGTGCTCATGTTGACACCTCTTCTGTTGTGGATTTACTTAACTTTTTCTTATTCCGTGCGAATTCTTTAGGGTCGATGCCTTGGAACTTACAAAAATCCATGTCATCTTTACTAAGAACGATTTTGTTACCTGTCTTACTTCCTATGCGCCCACTTCCTTTGTTAAGTACAATCCTATTTTGCCTACTGGTCTCCCGTGCCGCTCCCTTTTTTTCAGCTGCTCGGATGTCACTACGTTTATATCCTAATGTTGTTTCCATATAATCTTCCATATCTCTCATAGCATACAGCGGACCTTTTGGATGTTGTAAATAATCTGGGTTCTCCCTTAGGATGTTTTCAAATATTTTAGCCTTCTCGCTATTATTAGTATCTACTTCAGGATGTAATTCTAAAACTCGCTGTTTAGAGTCTTCTAATGTTGATTCGGCTTTTGTAGACTTCTGCTGCTGTTTTACAATATTCTGTGCATTCAGAATACTGCGAAGATCAACTGCTTTCTTCCAATCCTTCTCTGCTAAGTCATCCCATTCATCATCTGTTCGTGGCATTCCAGGAACTTGCTGTTGAACTGGCGCAGCTGGTCTGTTAATATTACTTACCTGAGTTGTCAAAGAATCAACTGAATCTTTAAGCGCTTTATTCTCATTACGCATTGCAGCAAATGCTTTATTTCTACTTTTCTCCTCA
Source organism: Candidatus Woesearchaeota archaeon (assembly GCA_964633605.1). Lineage (GTDB taxonomy): Archaea > Nanobdellota > Nanobdellia > Pacearchaeales > GW2011-AR1 > CAZWGF01. The sequence continues at coordinate 36,564 of CAZWGF010000001.1, read as the reverse complement.
CGCTTCGCTTCTTCGTCGTCGTCATCATCTTCATCGTCAGCATCAAGATCAATTTCTAAATCATCTTCTTTAATATCATCATCTTCAATGATATCATCATCTAATACATCTTCCTCTTCACCTGGTAATAACATTTTGTACTCCTCTCCACATTAGTAACTCGCTGTGGGCTTCTCCGTTTTTTTGTCTATAAATTGGGCATTGTAAATCTTTAGCCCATCCTCAAGTCCCATTAGAACCCCCTCTAATAGTAACCCTTTATCTTTGTTGCATTCCTGGAGGGCTTGCCGCTGCTCCTTGTGTCTGTTGTTTAGACGTATCTGAAGCTGGGTTAGCATTACCTGAAACGCTTTGTTCCCCTGCAGTTTTTGCAGGTCCTCCCTGTGCATTTGGATCTCCTCCGCCGTTCTCTCCACCACCCGTACCTCCCTTATTTTGAAACTGCATTATCATTTGCATCATCTGCATATGTTCTTGCATATGTTGCTGTAAGACTTGGACTGCATCCTTTGACCACATAACGATCTCAGGAGTTTCCATTACTTGCTTATGCGCCATAATATGCTCAAGATGATTTTCTTGTGGCTCCGGAGCTATCACTCTACCTTCCCTTATAATAGTGTGCTCTTCTATCGGATCATTTGTTTCTTTTGAAGTCGGTGGTGGCCCAATCCATTCCTTAGGATTTTCCCCATAGGCTTTAAACACATTAGCTGTAGCGTTGTAAAGTTTATCTATTGAACCTACAACTAAAGGATTACCTCCGACGACAAATTTATCGTAGAGTAGAGACGCTAGTTCTCTTGCTGTATCAACGTTTCCAAACGATGCGTTAGGTTCTAAGTAACAATCCATCTCTGTCATAAACGCAGCTTTAATATCTTCGTTTGTTTCAAAGACTGGTTCGTTATTCTCCCCTAGAATTCTTTTCTCTAATCCTTCAGGCATATTAGAATGACATAAGTCAAAAATATCCGTTAGGATTTCTGCAATACCATCTCTGATATTCATAGCAGGTAAATTAAATCTTGCTTCAGCAGAAGACATAATCGCTGAAGTTCTCGTCGCTGTTCCTGACCCGCCAACGATGCTGGATTCCTTACCCATCACGTAACTTGACGCTGCGGTAAGTCTTTCAACAAATTCGAGTACCAATTTGATCGCCATAATCAAACGTTCTATAGGTACGCTCATGTCAGGGAAGTAGACATTTTGAGATGGATTAGTAACTGGATACATAGCCCTTGGCTTTGCTACGTGCTCATCCGGATTATAATCACTGTTGGGATCGTAAAATCCCCATTTCATTATGCCTAATGTGTTTGCATCTTGAAGTTGTCTAAAGCAGGCATCAATCTCCTCTGCTAACGGTTTGACTTGCTCCAACACCCCAATACCCAGCAACTTAAACATTCTGTTAAGAAAGTTCGTCTGCACAATCGGGCGCTTACCCCGACGAGAGATTACAGATACGGGAAATCCCTGCAAGTAAATTTCATCTCTTATAGCAACTCTGACTGCAATCTCTTCTGCAAAACCGTCTTCATTCGCATCGAATGGGCCATACCATGTCAAACACTCGACTTGAGTATTACGTCTCTTCGCATGTAACGATGCAATCTTTTCTGCTTTTTCTAACTCGGAACCAAATTTAGTTATGATTCCTTCTGTAACTTTATCTTTAAGTTTCTCGTCGACATTCTCAACGATACCTTGTTTTTGTTCTGCTTCTAATTCATAATAATAAAAATCTTCTAATTTAATAACTGGTTCTTTTTGTATATCAGTACAACCAGGTTGTGTTAAGATTTTTGTTAACGGGATATTTTTAACAGCAGGTTTCTCGTCTACAGTTAACACTTGTTGTTCAACCGACATAGGTGTTCCTGTTCCTTCATCCATCACAGGTTGTCCCATCTCGTCGACAACTTCCTGTTGTTCCGTCTCTCCAATATCTTTTTTATTAACTGACCAATAAGGTTCTGTATAAACTGTTCCTAAACTAATTGATGCTCTAACTAATTCCAACATATCAGGACGTATCTTCATCCAAGAAATAAATACCCAGCGCATAATTTCATTAACAGCTGCTGTACGTTTTTTATCTGTAAACTCAACTGGCTTCCATCTAATTGTATCTTCATTCCATACTGCAGGAAAAAGTCTAGCTACTAACATCTCGACGATAGATTGTGCAATTTTCAAAGAGCGCCCACACATCCAATTCTCTGGACGTTGTACATCGTCTCCTTCATACAACGCAACTAAATCTGCATACTTCGTATCAAAGTCTACACCTGTTCCATCTTTATCTGTCCCCCAACTTGTTTCTTGACGGGCTTCAAGTGCATTATTATAATCTTCCATAATAATAGCGACGAGCTCTTCTTGTTTCTCAGGAGATAATTTAAGAAGTAATGGATTTAGATTTGACTCATTTTCAATCTCTCCAGTACCGTCACTTGGATCATCTTCAGGTGCCATTTTTATTGCACGGTTTACCATAGTTTTCTCCTTAGTCCATTATCTCGCCTTTAACCTTATACTTATGCGCACCAGCTGGAGAACCTTTATCAACCGTCTTTCTCTCCGCCACTATCTTTTTTGCTGTTGCGTGTGATACTAAATTCTTTCCTGCGTGTGGCCCTGGGCCATAACTTCCATCTTTACTGTTACGCATATCTTCTCCTTAATAGTAAGCTACATTTCCATAATTAGTTCTGCTGCCCATCGCGCGCTGTCTAAAATGTCCTGATGCTTTCATTCGCTTCGCTCCCCATACTGCGATAACGGTACTGTCTGCCTCGTCGGGAGATTTCATTCCCCTCTTCTTCATCTCATCTTTACCTTCAATCTCTATCCTACCACTTCTAGTATTAATTTTGTACTTAATACCACTAAGCTGATTAATAAGATTAGGAATATTAGGTATTGCAATCTCACCACTTCTAAATAACTCCCTTAAGTGCCAGTACATCTCATCACGTATTCCCCTAAAATGTAACGGGTCTGTCGGCTTCTGACTAAAGTTGATACCGATCGTTGGGTAACCCAAATCGCGAAGGCGATCAGTTACGCCACCCCCAACTCCGGTATCGTCGACGGTAATCTGCATCATTTTTGGTCCTGCAGAGATTGCGTCTTTAATAGCTAGTTGTGCTGCTTCCGTTGTTGATTTGTTTTGAATGGAAGTCTGATACATCAACCTGTTTGGAACATAATGTGTAAGCACTGTTTTGTTACTTCCGTATCGCGCCACGTCGAGACCTAAGTAGACATGGTCGGACACCTTACAATGCTCTTTACTCTTTTCAAAGCGTGCTACTGCCTGATGACACCAGCTTAAAGGTATCAGCGTATCCTCACCCTCAGAAGGAAATTGTCCGAGAACACGGGACACGAACATTGGCGAATGCTCGCCCCACTCCTCCTTGCGCTCGTCAATCCACTTCTGGGTTGTAAGTGCAGGATACGCTTCCGGATCTGCAATAGCCGGAGAGTCGTAACAACTAATGTAAAAACTATTCCATAACCTATTATGAAACGCGTCAAAGAACGGTCCCGACGGTGAAGTCGGGTTGCCAATCAATAAACACTTTGAATTGGCTTGTGTTAAAATACCTTGTGCTGCCTCGTAGATACGGGGATCTATTCCGGGCGCCTCGTCCATAATAAGCAGCATATGCTTAGCATGGTGTCCTTGAAATCTATCTGGGTCATCCGTCGACAATCCCATAGCGAACCACTTCTCGCTAATGTCAATCTTCGTCTTTAATATCCTACCACCGAGGGGAACCCTCGCATTCTTGTACAAATTGGCAATTTCTGCCCACAAAATACTCTCGACTTGTCGATTCGTTGGGGCAGTTGTTATAATCCTCGCGTCCTCGTGTGTGAATAAAAACCATAATGTCGCCACGGCTGACGTGAATGTCTTTCCCACCCCATGGCCCGACGCTACACAAGTATTCGCATTGTCCTTTATCGACTCCAATATCTGTATCTGCTTTTCCCATAAGTGTACTCCTAGTATCTCAGATGCAAAAAATACAGGATCACTCTTCGCTCTTTCGTACAATAGTTGGGCGTCCTGCTTGCTGAGTTCCATCCTTGAGTCCCTTCACTAAATCTGCAAAGTTATAGAAATTGTTGTTCTGCTCGACGATCTTTGGGTTCCACCCGTCAAAACGTCTATATAAAAGATCAGCCGCCTTCGTGTCTCCATTCTTGGCGGCTATAAATAAAGATTTGTCTATCTCGACCATGCTTTCAGCATAATGATCACGTCGTATGCCGAGGGCTTCTTTAGCCCAGGTCTTATAGGCACGTTTCTCCTTCCGTAAATCAGAAAGAGAAACCCCGAAATTGCTACAAAAGAACGTGTCGTCCTTCTTGTCATTTTCGGGGTTTGCTTTAAATCTTATATAGTTATCTATAATATCCATCTAATAATAGCATACTACATTTATGTCTTTTTGTCAATGCGTAATCTCTTTATTCGCAGACACTTACGAGTTGTACTTTTTCTCTAACCATTTGCTAAATGAGACGATAGGTTCAGGCTTCTTTATGACCGTTTCAGTCCCGTCTTCCCAGCGATACATAAGGTCATTCGCCTCCATGAAAGTTGCTCCTATAACAGGTCTCACCTCAGCCTCATCCCATAGGGTTCCCGTAAACGTCTGCCCCTGGAGTGCTTGGAGTGCTTGACCTGCTCCGGCTTGCTGTATCAGCGCGCTGTCGTTCAGCGCCTGCTGCGTCAGCTGTATGCTCTGACCATATGGCTGGTGCTGGTAGTTTATCTCATACCCTGTCATATCACTAGGTGTTAATGTTGTTGTACAAGCCATCTCATCCCTCCTCTCGCGCTGGAACCAGCGCATGAAGCTCAAGCTTAGCTTCTTCAATCCGTTTAACACAGTCGACCACATAATCGGAACGTTGTTCCAGGTCCCAGTCGTCTTCTGAGACTCCATTCCTGTAACCCTCGTGCTCAGTCTGTGCTTGCTCAAGTTTAGCCTGCCAGAGCCTGATTTGGCTAACATTTCCTGCCAAAGGGCTGTAATCTCCATCGCCTGAGTCTTCCCCGTCCTCCGGCCCGCACACATCATCCGTGCATCCACTCGATCGTTTGTCACCATCAAACACCTCCTGTGTAGTTATCGCTGCAGACTCTAATCCAAGCTCACGTCTGATAGCTGTAAGCACCAGATGTGTAGGCTTCGCGATACGTTTTGCGGCTTCCACCTCAACAGCATCCCAAAGCGTCTGATTAATTCTCATTGCGTGACTCATTATTCCTCCTTTTTTATAAATCTTGAACAGTAATCTTTACTAGGGTTGATCGGTTTCTTCTTAACGGCCCCTATGCCGCGTACCACGTATTCGCCTTCGTTCCGTTCCCACACTCTAATAGGGCACCTATTTGTATTCAAGTTGTCGCAGTCCCTACATTTCTTAACGAATAAAGCAATCATATAACCTCCTTAAAAAAAAAAAAAACAAAATATATTATTAAAAATAATTTTTTATTACTTCAATCTGTTCTTGGGTATTCCTATAGATAACTTGTCTATTTTTTTTTCTAGCCTAGCTAGATGATGCCACAGGATGGTCATCTGGTTTTGGTTCGCTATATAGAGAGAAGCGAGCAACGTGGCAAGTGCATCGTCTCCTTCCGCCGCTAGCGCCTTAGACGCGCGTATAGCCTCCTCTTTGAGATCCATGAGTGCCTCGTAACACTCGTCACTTGATTTATCCGGCCCGTAGTCCTCGAAAAATTCTTCCATGTCACCTCCTATAATGAAAAGTATATCATATTTTTCAGGGTTGTCAAGGTGAATGTTGATAAAAGTTGATAAAAGTTAACAAATGTTAACGCTAAAAATGGAAAAAATCGGAAATTTTGTTAACATTTGTAGGCAAAACGTTAACGTTTGTAGGCAAAAAGTTAACAAATTTTATAAAAATTCCAAAATATTTTGTTGATAAAAGTTGATAAAAGTTAACAAATGTTAACATCTCAGAAAAAACTGAGTATTTCTAGAGGTTCACCTAGATAACGTAGAGGGGGGTAGATATGAAATCGAACAGGGTGGGGGGTCACGTAACCCTATATAAGACTTATATTTATAACTTGTTACTGGTTACTTGATACTTGTCTCTAAGAGAAAAAAAAAAAAAAAAAAAGAATATGTATTTTGTATTATATTTTTTGTCTATTATCTGTCAAGTCCTTGACACTTATCACAATAACAAGTTTTGTCTATGTTCCTATCTTGTTTTTTTTTTTTACTTGTTATGCAGTTTGGTCACGATTTGACACGATTTGAGCTTTTTTGACTTAACACAGGTCACGCAACCCGTTTGGTTTCAACGGGTTACGAGCTTTTTTGACAAATCTCAAATTTGTGGTAGGTTTGGTTTTGGGAGAAATGTGGCACTTTTCAGCAGTTTACACCTGCTTTATTATAAATTAATTACAAAGTACTTAAAAGGGAGTGCATTATGACACAAACAAAACAACCAGAAGTCATATTACAAGTTAATCTACTCAAAGAAATGATAGACGGCGTTGCCGTATATTATTATGACGAGCCGATTATCGTTGAAGCAGTTCGTCAAGTAACTATAAAAGATACTGTATACGACAAGTATACGGCTGGAGACGAACCTGAAGAAAAAGCTCTGCTTATAGGGTTACCATTAGCTTCAAAGACAGATAAGTGGGTCGATAAGCAAACGAAACAGCAAAAAGAATTTACTTATTGGGCAAAGATAGGTAATTTTGGTAAAGGTATACCGATTGCCGAGGATATGAACTTGCTTGTAAGAGCAAATCCACCTCAAAGTAGTTATAAAGCTACTGCGAACTCGAACTTCGCACTATAAGATTAAGGGCGACGGGTTACGACCTGTCGCCCTATATCTTCTTCTTTTTTTTATTAACTTTAGATACTGTATGGTAACAGTGAA
>CAZWGF010000001.1:24259-29489 GCA_964633605.1 Candidatus Woesearchaeota archaeon | reverse complement strand
GAAGAGCAATTAGAGTTTAACTTTACGAAACAGGAGAGTGGTTTGAACATATACCTGTTACGACAGAATGTGAACAATGAGTACGATACATACGACAGTGTCGTAGTATGTGCTGAGACACTTGATCAAGCTAAGCTGATACACCCAAGCAAAGTAGATTGGGACGGTACAGATGAAGAGTTGTATGGCACTTGGTGTAGCTGGGAACACGTTGATGGTATGTTGCTTGGTAAAGCTAGTGCAGATATGAAGAAAGGTGTAGTGCTAAGTTCGTTTAATGCTGGGTAACAAAGGAGACGGGAGATGCGTGAAGGAACAATGAAGATACTGTCTATGGCAGGGTTTAGGACACAGGTTGAACTGATTAAATTAGGTAAGTGTCCTATGTGTGAGAAGAGCATTGCTGAGAGTGAGTTTGATGAGGTAGGCAAAAAAGAGTACGACATAAATGGTCTATGCCAGTTGTGTCAAGATGAAACATTCGTATAATCATTAACAATTGGGAGGTTGTTATGTATGAAGCAATTGAATATGCAATAGTAGCGTTTTATGAACGGAATGGTAGGTTACCTGCTTGGGTAACTGAGTAGTTTCTGCAGAGAGCACAGTATCGGCGAGAGGTTGCATCAACCTTATGCATAAGGCACTCGATGAGCTGATACTGTGTAATGCGACCAATGACGGTCTCAAGTCCCGTAAAGTGAAAGGAGGTATGAGAGATGCATTAATAATCTGCTAAGAAAGGAGATGAGATGTGAATAGTGATAAGTTATATGGTGCGATAGGTGCGTTGATATGTATGATAGCTGGACTACTAATGCTAATTCTGGTGTTAGTGTAAGAGTAAACTGTTAACAGTAAAGGAGTAGTATTATGGTATGGAATTCAAATGATGGTAATGTTACAAAGGCAGAAGCAAAGTCATTAATCGTAGGAATGGCTAAAGATGATGGGATTAAAGGGGCGTTCAAAGTATTTTATGATGGTGCTTTAATGACTACACCTGACGACTTACCTGATAGCGTTGATATGGCTAAGGTAACAGTTAGTGCAGTTTTAGACCAAGCGTAAGATAGTATAAGAACAGTGGCTACGGGTCATTACGACCCGTAGTCCTTTTAATAATGGGAGGATTATATGGAAGTAAACTATATGAAGCTAGGCGATAAGGTCTACAGCATTAACGAGATACAAGGCGAAGCTGTGGACATTGATGCTGAGTTAAAAGAGTTCTATGAAGAGAGACACGGACAACTGGCTACTGAGTTTGGTCAAACGCTTAACGAGGGTATGCAAAGTGAGTGGGATACTCAGATAGCACATCTGCGTAAGTTTGAGAACAGAGGTGCTATAACAGTACCACAGAGTATGTTCAACATACTGATGATCGTATGTAACAATGCTCTGATGCCAGTTCGTATGATTACATATTCACCTAATGAGATAACTTGCACAGGTAGATGGTTGTTTGAGAGATGTACACACTTAAACTTTGATGATGAGAGATGGAACGGCTATACAAATGATGATGACCTTATCGTTAAGATTACTCCGTCGTTCAGCATACCTTTAGTGTGTGCTTTTGACAAGAAAGGTAACAAGCTATACACACCTTTCTTCAGAACATATCACACAATGAGTGGTCACAGCGTATGTACAGGTAACCATAAAGCTAGTGAGTTCTGGTCGTTAGATGATAGGGCGTTTGAAGTACAGATGAATAGGATTAATACATTCAGCCCAGCTAGGCATAATGTTGAGGTTGATGGTAATGAGTACATCATTAAAGACCTAATAACAAACGAGACATTTATTAGTGTTGAACGGAAAGGAGCTTCAGTATGGAGGGCATAGAGCAACTAAATATGGTAGATTACTCACGACAATCAGCATTAGATAATGTGATGTCACAGAAGTTCGGTAAAGATGACATTAATGTTATTGTTGGTTGTGGTGGCATAGGGTTCTGGTTAGGTATACAACTCGCTATGTTAGGATATAAGAACTTTATCCTAATTGATGGAGAGACACTTGACTACAGCAATCTTAACAGGTTGCCTGTACCACAAACTTGGGTAGGGCAAAACAAGGCAGTAGCACTTCGGAAGATGATTAGAAGTATGCGTTTAGACACCGTGGTTATGCCTTTAAGCACTCATATCTGTACAGATACACTAAGTATCCTAAAAAACATAAACACTCGCTTTAAAGGGCTATCACAGCGTAGCTATTACAATAATGGTAAAGCGACAGTATGGGATACAACAGATGATGCTAAGATACAAACACAGATACACGACTACCTTAAAGACCAGAACAGCGTAACATATCGTAAGTTAGGTTATGAAGGGTTTCAAGTAGGTTGCTACAAAGAATACAGCGTATGGACAGCTGATGACTATGAGACGGGATACAGGACAAGCAACGCTAACGCCGTTACATCAGCGTTATCAGCTGGTTTAGGTATCTTTGCTCGTTGCCTTACTGAGAATGATGTAGAGATTGACCTTAAGGCAATACTTACAGCACCAAAGGTTAAACTAACAAAGAAACAGGCTGAGTATACTAGAGAGATTAAACGACTTGAGGCTATCATTCAAGGTCAACGTAATTGGTTTACTGAAGATGATGATGAAGATGATAGAGAAGAAGCGTTAACCAATTTAGATACTTACCTAGGCGATAGGGGGTTAATATGAGTTGGGATACAGGAGATAAATGTGATACAGCTGAGGATTGCAGTTGGGCTGATGAGTTTACAGGTTCAACGATATACTTAGCACCTAAAGTTCAAGCTGTTATCCGTAAGCTATGTGATGATGTAAAGACCGAGTGGCAAATGATGCTAACAGGTAGAGAGACAAAAGATGGTGTCTATGTCACGGGTTACTGGATACCTAAGCAAGAAGTTACACCAGCAACAGTCACTAATCTTGATATTGTGAGTGCTGATGTGATTAAACAGCGTAAGATTGTATGCACAATACACTCTCACGCTAATATGGGTGTATTCTTCTCTGGAATAGATGAGAAGTTTACGAACAATAGCTTAATCAAGAACCATATTGTTGTGAATAATCACGGCAAGATGAAAGCTTGTATGCGTTATGAGTTACCTTGTAAGATGACTAAGTTCTTTGAAGCATCTGTTACAGTTGTAACGCCTAAGATTGATGAGGTTATAGGTGTAGAGAACATTGTTGAGAAGAAGTATATGCCCACTACGCCTTATTCGAGTAGAGGTTGGTATGGTACTGGTGGATACAAAAGTAAAGGTTCTAATAACCACAACGATAAGCTGTTACACGCTAAAGCGTTGAATAGAGACCATAAGAACCACGCTATAACAGAGGAGGTAAAATGAGCTATGCAAGTGAGATAGAATGTAGAGCCATATACAACAACTGGAATAGCTACTCTCGAGGTGTAGGGAGGTTACGCATAAGGGGGTTAAGTGAAGAACGACCAGACAGTAGATATTATGGAAATAGAATTGGTACGGAAGTATGCTGGAACGGTACAGGGAATACTCGTTATTACAACAACGCCGAAAACAACGGAAGCAATTGGATACTTCGAGTATACGCCGACGGAACAGCATACTTTTATCCTAACAAGCTACGACACTTTAACAACCCAACAAGTAACAGCATATCTCAGATGGTGTATAAGCATTTCAGAGTAATTAAAGCAGAGTTACCTGAGAACATAACAGGTTATGCTGGTTCGTATCATCACGAAAGGTTAGAGATACTACGGCGTAGACCTGTTGGTCAGTTGAGTAGGAAGTATTTTGTTAAGTCACTAAACTTCGGAGAGTATTTAGCTAACAAATATAACGATTTAGAAGGGAGTAATGAAGATGCAGAATAAAGTATGGAGAGTATTCTATGAAGAAAGTATTGCGTATGAGGATTATGTACAAGCTGAGACAGAGAGCGAAGCTAAAGAGTTGTTCATTAATACATTGATAACAGATGAAAGGTTACAGCCGATAACAATGGAAGTAGTAGAGTTTGAAGCTGAAGATGTTGTGTAAGATGTAACTCCCAACGACAAGGGTAAGTGTAACGGGTAGCATTTGCTACCTGTTGCCCTTGTCACAACAGAAAGGAACAGTATGATTTGGAACATAAGTGCAACGCTTTATCAAAGGCGTTATGGCGTTCAAGAGTTAGAAGGACATTATATAACTGTTACAGCAGTATCACGAAGGTTCAATAAAACTAAACAACATATCCGTTATCTCATACGGACAGGAAAATTACCAGCAATGAAAATAGCTGATATGTGGGTCATAAAAAACTCTGACGCTATAGAGCGTTGGCAAGTATAACTTAACGAAGGGAGAAAACAGTATGGGATTAGCAATAGTAATTGGTGTGAGTGTAGGAACGTGGATAATGATGGCATTTGTCTTGTTTCAGTTGTATGTGTTAGAGGGCAAGATAGCACGATACTTCCACCTTACACAAACAACACTAGGTGTAGTATCAGCAACGACAACGGCAACACCAAAGCGTAAGTATACAAAGAGTGGCAAGTATACTAAAGAAGCAGGTGTTGTGAGAGCAATTAACAAAAAGAAGAAGTCTAAAGGGTGGCAATCATTTCGTAGACGCAAGGCAATGAAAGCATCTTGGTCTAATCTTACACCTACACAAAGAGCAGAGCGTGTGAGTAGGATGAGGGCGACAAGAACAATGAACAAGCAGTTTAAGTTAGGCGAGACAACAGCAACCTAACGCAGAGTGGCAGGGTAGCAATACCCTGCTAATGCGACCAATGGTGGTCACAAGTCCACAATAAGAAAGGAGTGTGAGTGATGGTTGACAATAGTCTAAGTGATGCTCGTTATTGCCCAATATGCAATAAAGAGATAGAATATGATGGTACTTGTGGTTGTGTAGTAGATGAAGAAGAACTAACGGGAGAAAAGGAAGGAGAAAGAAGAAATGGCTAAACAAAGATACAAACGAGATGTAGAGAAATGCATTACTTGTGATTACCCATTATCAGAGATGAACACGGATTACTTATGGCAACGCCGTTGTAATGCGTGTGTTTCACTTATCAAAGAAAAGCGAAGAGGGGGACAGTGATGGCAAGTAAAAGAGAGTATGAGATAGATGAGTGCATTACCTCATTAGGTAGGATCGTTGATGGGATTAAAGATGTTAATGTTAAGGAACGTATATGGGATATATGGAGTGAGATTGAAATGGTAATT
>CAZWGF010000001.1:4757-24159 GCA_964633605.1 Candidatus Woesearchaeota archaeon | reverse complement strand
AGGAGGAACGTGATGCCGGGTAAAGTAACTGAGGATAATTATCCTGAATTTAAAAAATCATATGACAGTGCTGTGAAAAACAGTGAAACACAATTCAAATTTGAAGGGCAGGCAGTGCTCACAGAGTATGCAAAATATATTGTTCAATATGTTGAGGGCACTATATAGAGAAGAGAGACCTTGACAAAATCCAAAAAGTGTGCATAATAAGCATACTATTATTCACGTAAAAACAAAAGGAGTTGAAGTGAGTAGACCTTTCCAGATTAAAATCACCGAAGATGTATCAATCATTTTAAACAACGTAGTATCTTATGCCGTCGAGAAAGAGTTGACCTATCGTAAACTTAAAGACGGAGCTGTAGCAAATGAAAAAGGCAATTACAGTGAAGAAGATTTCATCCTATTATCAGCGGACACTATCTCTATGTATTTTATTGGTGGAGATGGATTAACATTCCGTGTTGGAGATGAGATTACAGCTGAAGATTTTATACGCGTTGGCAAATCATTAAAAGCTTTAGAGTTCAAGTTAAAGGAAGACAGTGAAGGAAAGTAATGTTGTGACCGCTCTTCTTCAAGGGCTTAGGCAACATGGTTTCTTCTGGAAGGCTAGTGATCGTTATCACGCAGGCATTCCGGATATCATTGGTTGTCACGGCGGACGGTTTGTTGGTATCGAAGTTAAGATAGATACCAACAAGCCAACGCCCCTGCAAGTGTATTATATAGAGAAGATACGCGAGGCAGGTGGGTACAGTGATGTTGTGACGTACTCGAATAAAACAAAAAAATACAACATACAGAAAAAAGAAATGAATAAAAAGGACATAATCCAATGTATTTTAAAACAAATTGTTTCAAGCACCAGTACGAATGTTTCACCGCAGTAAAAGATTTACAGTTCCACGCATTACTCCTAGAGCCTGGCTTAGGAAAGACAAAGATAACACTTGATGTTATCACTTACCGTAAAATAAATAACCCAAATTATAAAACACTTGTGGTATGCCCGAATACTCTCGTCGAGAACTGGCGTGATGAGACACTAAAACATTCGTTTTTAAAACCTGTACCATTAATGGGAGCATCTGCACGAAAGATACCTGCTGTCTATACTGATGGTGACGTTTACATTACGAATTATGAAGCAACACGCACTGACCTCAAGATGCACTTATTAAAGAAGAAGTTTGACCTCATTGTTCTAGATGAGTCAACAGCAGTGAAGAACCCATCATCACAACAATCTATAGCGTGCTTTGAATTGTCACGTCACATCAAAGATAAACTGATCCTTACAGGCACACCTATTATGAACAACCCATTAGATATCTACGGACAGTATCGCATACTTAACACAGATATATATGGTAGAAACTTTTACTGGTTTAAAAACCGTTATGCAGTGATGGGTGGCTACTTAGATAAGCAAGTTGTACGTTGGGTTAATATGGTAGAGTTCCGTGAGAAGTTGCACAGTTGCGCAACACAGCTTACGAAAGATGAGTGTCTTGACTTACCTGAGAAACTATATCAGGTCATCAGATTAGAAATGCCCGACGAGCAGAAGAAGGTATACAAAGATTTAAAGACAGGCTTCATCGCTGAGTACAGAGATGAAATAATAACCGCACCTGTTGTGCTAACTAGATTGATGAGGTTCAGTCAGATAACAGCAGGGTTTTGTAAAACAACAGAAGGAGAAGAATATGCGTTCAGTAAAAACCCTAAGATTGATTGGCTTGTTGATTTCGTACAGAACCTTGCATTCAATAGAAAGGTTGTTGCGTTCTGTCGTTTCACTTACGAAATCAAAATGGTTGAAAAAGCTTTACGTGAAGCAGGGATACAGTTTGTCACTGTGCAAGGTGGAGTTAAAAACAGAATTGATCTCGTCAATAGGTTCAATGACGACAGTAGCGTTCGCGTATTCGTCGGGCAACTCCAAACGAGTGGGATGGGGATCACCCTTACAGGAGCAAATTACGCCGTATTCATGAGCAACAGCTATAGTTACGGGGAACGTGTTCAAGCTGAAGATCGCATTCATCGCATAGGACAGGATAAGAACTGCACCTATATTGACCTGTTGATTAAAGGTTCAATAGACTCTAGCATACACAACACGTTAGAACGCAAAGAGTCGTTAAGCACATTAGCAACCAAGAAACTAATAGGGATGGTATAATGACCGAATGCTCAAGATGTGGTAAGAGTTGTATTGTGCCTTGCAGTAGTGAGTCAATAAGTGACCCAGTTGTATTTGGAATAGAAATAGTATTAACTGATATTCAAAATATGCAAGAACAACTTGGAAAGTATTACGTAGAAGGTAAAACGGAATATAAATGGGGCTTCTGTTGGGAATGTTTTATAGACGCCTATATGCAACCAACCTTGGAAGGGGATGTATGTTAAACTCAGAAGAATATTATGATAGGCTCAAAGAGGTACGTGCCTTGAGAGTTGAGAAGTCAACAATGTCAGCACGTGAAAAAGAAATTAATAAGAAATTGGTGGAGTTGTCGACGGACTTAGTAGAGTATTTTGATATGCACGATATATCACGTCAGTCGTTAGACGGATCATTATTTTACGTGAACCGAACTCCGTGCTACAGTATCAATGATGATGACTCATTTTTCGCTTGGATGAATGAGAGTGGGGACATTGAAATGTGCAAATCATTCAATGCCAAGAAGTTTGGGGCTTATTATAAAGAGAAGGTGGGCAATGGGGAAGAGTTGCCTCCAGGAGTAAGCGTTTACATCAAACAGGACGTAAGAGTCCGAAAGGAGACAGTATGAAAAGAGCAAGGTATCAAGAATTAGCCTCATTAGCAGACAGAATTTGTAAGACGTTATTGGATGCTAAGATTAAGCCGGAAGAAGGATGTATGGTCAGACGCATTGCAGAGACACAATGGGATGCTATGAAGGTTCAGTATTACGAACGCAATAGCACAGCAGCATTGAGCAATACCGTTGGGGTAGATGCACCAGTTGACCCATGTTGTGAGAATCAAGCATTAAGTGATAATGTATAACAAAAAAAAGGAACAAAAATGAACGAAGTCGCAAAAAAGAAAAAGAACGAAGTAGCAACAGAAACACAAGCGCCACGTGGTATTGACGATGGTATCACACAGGAAGATTTAATCTTACCTCGCCTTGAGTTGACACAGGCACTAAGTCCAATCGTAGTTGAAGGAAATGCAAAACCGGGCGCGCTCTTGAATTCGGTGGACAAATCGGATTTGGGTGGCGAAGTCACAATCATCCCTGTTATATTAAGGAAGAACTATATCCGGTGGATTCCACGAGACCAGGGTGGTGGAATTTTGTGGAAATCCGATGACCCAAATGACGCGCGTGTTATAGAGGAAACCAAGTTTGGTCCGGATGGTCAAAAACCCCTCGCAACCGCGTATTTAAATTTCCTTTGTATGATAGAAGGAGAGGCAATGCCAATCATCGTGTCATTTAGTTTAACGTCATATACAGCAGGTAGACGCTTGTTGACTATGGCTAAGATGAATGGTGGGGATTTATTCTCGCGCACGTATAAGATTAGTTCTAAGGCGCGCACTAATAATAAAGGAACGTTCTTTGTATTAGAAGTTAATGAAGGTGGTTTGTCGTCTAAAGAGGACTTTGCTCGTGCAGAGAAGTTATATAATTCTTTCGCTAAGAAAGACCTTAAGTTTCAAGAAGAGAGAGGCGACGCTAAACCTGCTGCACCAAAGGAGACAGAATATTAATGAAACTCTTACCGGAAGATATAGAGGATTTTTACAGCGAGCATCTAGCGTGCGATAACGCAACACGTGTTACGCAACGTGATGGCTCTGTTGAGTTGACGACGAGGTGTCCATTCCATAAGGATGAGAACCCATCGTTTAGTGTCAACCTCAGCAAAGGGTTGTATCATTGTCATACGGCTGCGTGCCCTCAATCAGATGGTGGAAGTATTTATAAGTTTTATTCTGTGGTAAAGGAAGTTGACATTTCTATTGCAAGAGAAGAGCTTAATACGATGTATCGTAAGGACGTTAAAAAGCTAAAAGACTTTCCTCATACCGAGGAGAACATTGAAAGCTGGCACAACGCACTTATGGGCAACAAAGTTATGATGAGCTTCTTGCATAAGAACTGTTTGTATACAGAAAACACTATTCAACAATTTGAATTAGGTTGGGACGGAACACGTATTACGATACCTATCCGTAAGGATGGACAGTTGGTTAACATTCGTAAATACGCTCCAAATGGCAAGGTGAAGGACAAGGTTATAGGGGTTCGCGGTTTCAATACTGCGAACCTCTGGCCTTTAGAGAGCCTTGATAATGAGGAAGTGTTCTTGTTTGAAGGTGAAAAAGACTGTATGTTAGCAAATCAATTAGGCTTACCTGCGCTTACTGTTACTGGTGGCGCAGGGTCCTTTAATATGGAGTGGCGTAAATTCTTCATAGATAAGACGGTGCATATCTGTTACGACATAGACCCTGCAGGACAAGAGGGTGCTACTAAAGTCGCTGATATGTTGGCAGGTACAGCTAAAGCTGTTAAGATTATTCAGCTACCTATCTCCGAGCCGGACAACGCTGACTTCACTGACTTTATATTACAGCGTAATACTATTCAATCTTTTCATAATCTAGTTGAACAAGCAATCGAAGTAGATCAAAAAGAAGAAACATATGTTGATATCAACGATAAGATTATTGATACGACATTGGAGAAGGCGTCTTATGATGGTTATTATTTTCAGAGACTCCGTATTAAAGTGCGTATACTAGGGAAAGACCTTGCCCCTTTTATTATCCCACGAAAAATTACAGGCTCTTGCTCCGACGGGAAGAAGCAAAAGTGTCTATCTTGTGGCTTAACACGCTACAAGGGCAACACAACTTCTATAACTCTCGACGAGACACGCCCTGAACTGTTATCCTTTTTAAACTGTACGACATCACAACAGAGAGTTATCCTTCGCCAAGCGTTTAGGATTGCCGGGCAATGTAATACGTTTAACGTACTACAAGAAGACCATCAGTATGTAGAAGAGGTCACTTGTATCCCTTACATCGACGAGCAAGCCTTTGATGAAGAATATATCAGACGTACTGTATATGTCATAAATAATAAATTGGAAACTAATAGGGATTATGAAGTTGAAGCGTTGACAGTACCTGATCCACGGACACAACACTTAGTACATATTGTGTATTCGTCTAGTCCGTGCGAGACGTCAATCGAGGAATTCAAAATGACAGAGGAACTATATAAAGAACTTGAGGTATTTCAATGTGCACCAAAAGAATTAGAGCAAAGCTCGACCATATCTACAACGACTTAGAAACAAATGTAACACGCATCTTTGAAAGGCAGAACTTACATTTTGCTTTAGACTTAGTATATCATAGCGTGTTACGTATACCGTTTTCCGGAGAACTTAAGAAAGGTTATTTGGAAAGCTTAATAATAGGAGATACACGCTGTGGAAAGACAGAAACCTGTAAGAAGTACTTGCAACATTACCAACTTGGGGCCTTTGCAGGCGGTGAACAAACTACGTACGCTGGTCTCGTCGGAGGACTTGAACAGCTTCATTCTCGATGGGTTATTAATTGGGGAAAGATACCGCTTAACAACAAACGACTTCTCGTTATTGATGAGATGTCTGGAATGGACCCTGAGGTTATCGCCGCCATGTCCCAAATTCGTAGTTCCGGCATCGCTGAGATTGTTAAAGTCCGCTCTGCGAAAACAAACGCACGAACACGTCTTGCTTGGTTTTCAAATCCAAGGAAAAGTATGCCGGTTAACGCTTTCAACACTGGGCCCGACATCATACAGAACCTCGTTAAGCAACCGGAGGATATAGCACGTTTTGACTTCTGTGTTATCTTAGCGTTTGATGATGTAGACAACAACCTTATTAACCGTCCTTATCGTGATGAAGTAGAGCACGTCTACACATCAAGACGCTGTCGCGATTTAGTATTATGGGCTTGGTCTAGGGAACCACAGCATATTAAAATCAGTAAGCAGGCATATGAGGCGTGTTTTTCTTTAGCTAAATCTATGTACACTAAGTATTCACACTCATGTCCGTTGGTTAACCCATCAGAACAGAAGCTTAAACTAGCTAAAATGGCAACTGCCTTAGCGTGTAGGCTCTTCAGTACGACTGATGGTATCAATGTTCTCGTCGAGAAAGAGCACGTTGAGTATGTTTACGAGTGGCTTAACGAGCAGTATGACGCTCCGTACTTTCAGTATGATGAGTGGAGTAAGGATCATATGCCGGAACAGAGCCTAGTATCAGTCTCTGATGTTGAGCGTAAACTAGAAGAAATGGGCAGTAACGCAGTACGTAAACTGCTTAACTTAAAACAGATAACCCTTAAGGATTTTGAAGACTTGCTTAACTGTGACAGAACAACTGCACGTACGCACGTCTCAGACCTTCTTAAGAACAACGCACTAAACAAATACTACACAGCATATGCTAAAACACCAGCTTTCATTAAGCTGATTAAAAACTATATGCGAAAACCAGTACCTGTAAAGGTAGAAAGCGAGTACTAAATGGATATTTCAAAATGGGATACAAAAGAGTTAAAGGCATTGGCTTACGATTTAAGCCGAACATTATCACAGTATCAAAATGATTTAAGAACAGTTAATGAAGAAATTAATAGGAAGGAGACACCGAATGCACAAGCTGTTCCCAATACTGATAGTCCTGATGTTCCTGAGTGCTGCGATAGTGAGCCTTGTGACCAAGGAGACTGCGAAGGCGTCGTTTTACCTTCTGAGCGCGCTGATCAATCTTAATATATTGTTTTTAAAATAAGGAGATTAAATGATTATAGCAGTCGATACAGAGACAACTGGTCTCAACCCTTACTTAGGCGCTAAGCCATTTGCTATATCGACGTACGGGTCTAAAGACTTAAAGCAGTATATTGCAATAGGAGAAGACAATTTAGTTCCTTTTGATTTAGCTATGATAAACCCTAAGATAGAAAAGGTTTTTCATAACGCTAAGTTTGATATTCAAATGCTTAAGACGTATGGTATGGAAGTCAAGGGACCAATCCATGACACAATGATTATGGCACATATCTATAATCCCGACGAGAGCAGTAAGCAGTTAAAGAGATTAGCAGAAAAATACTTAGGTGCTGATGCAGCTGATGAGAAAGCGCTTAAAGAATATATGCGAAAGCATAAACTCGGGATGGAGTATGCTAAGGTTCCTCGGGAAATTATGGAGCCTTATGCTATCAAGGACGTTGAGTACACTATGGGACTTTATGAATTCTATAAGAAGAAAGGCGTCCTTGATAATCCTATTTACAAAATGGAAATGAAGTTGATGCGAGTACTTGTTGATATGCAGGTACGGGGCACGTTACTCGATTTACAGTACTTAACACAACAGAAGGATTTGTGCGAGGCACGTATCTCTGAGATACTTGCTCAGATAGCCATTGACTTTGGAGAAGTTAATGTGTTAAGTAACAAGCAACTCGGGAAATTTCTATTTGATGATGAGAAGGTGCAATGCAATGCGTACTCAGCTGCAGGTAACCCTTCTCTTGACGCGTATAATTTAAGACAATACGACCATCCGATCATCCCTTTTGTTGTAGAGTTGCGTGAAACATCAAAGCGACTTAACACATACATAATGGGATTGCTAGAGGGTGCAGATACAGAAGGAGTAATACATTGTGACTTTTATCAAACTGGTGCAAAAACAGGCAGATTTAGCTGTAGGAAGCCGAACCTTCAGAATATACCTAGAGGTGGCGATGTTGATATTCGTCGTGCTTTCATATGTCGTCCTGATTATACTAACTATTATTTCGACTATAGTCAGGTTGAGTTGCGCGTGCTTGCCCACTATGCTATGGAACCGAAAATGATTGAAGAGTTGTCACGTGCCGACGGAGACTTGCACGGTATGACAGCTGAGCTTATCTTTGGTGAAGACTTTACCAAAGAGCAGAGGGGCATTGCCAAGAGTATTAACTTCGGAATAGTATATGGGATAGGGCCTAAGCACTTCTGCGAAGTTCTCAACGAGGCGTACCCCGAGTCCAACTATACTTATACATCCGCAAAATCCTTCATAGATAGGTACTATCACAACTACTACGAAGTTCGTAAGTTCACTTGGAATGTCCCTCGTACTATCCTAGAACGAACTTGTGAGGACGACCCTAAGTCAGGTTATATATCCGATATTTTTGGACGGGTGTATACGTGTCCTAAGAAGGAGTCTTACAAGTCGGTTAACTATCTTATTCAAGGTTGCGCAGCAGGTATCCTTAAGAACGCTATGATCAAAGTGCATAGCTTGTTACGTGATACTAAGAGCAACATCCTTCTAACGATACACGACGAGATTGTGATCGAGATGCATAAGGATGATGAGCACCTTATTAAACAAATAAAAAAGATGATGGAAGACTATGAAACGTTCAGAGTCCCCATCACCTGTAATTTGGAAAAAACATCTACGCACTGGGCTGACAAAGCCTAACCCTAATGGCGTCTTACTTCTTCTTACGGAAGATATAAGGCGCCATTTTCCCAAACTTCTTATTTATCTTACTCTTTAACTTCTTAAGCAATTCTGCATTGAACAAATGTGGGTCTGTCCGTTCTACTTTATCAAGAGCCTTGTTATACGCTTCTGAGAACATAGAATTCAGCATTTCTTTTCTAGCTTCATCCGTAGCCTCCTTATACCTATTAGACTCCATAATCCTATTACCCTCAATATGTTTCACCGCTTCTTCGTTCACACGACGGTTAATGGTAGGGTGCCCGAACTTAGGACGCTGTGTTAAGTTAAGTCTGCTAAGCTCTTGTTGTAGAGGCGTGGTCTTCTTTGTTGTAATACCAGTAAACTGTTTGAAGATAGGGTGTACAGTCTTTGCTTCTCCGGATTCCGTAGCACGTGAGAACGGCTGTAGCATCTTATTCACTATAGGGATATTATTAATAAAAGGGCTAGGTATAGTAGCCACTTCTAACCATAATCTATTCTCTGGGCGCTGTAACCATTTATCAATAGTAGGAGTCATACGAATAGGCTCACTCGTTGAGCGTAGCTTACCACTATCTGCATCAAACGCTGTCAACATATCAACGTATGTTCTTCCCCACGTTGAGTACCCTCCTAAAATCTGACCAATGTAACGTGAGACAAGTTTAACTTGTACGTCTGCATCTCCTCGTGCAAGGTCAGTTGCAATTAAACCAGTACCTGAAACACGGTTCACCTGAAGAAGCCCCTGTAGATAATCGCTTGGGCCTAACTGAAGCGTCAAAGGTGTTTCTTTTGGATGCATCTGATTCCATACAGCTTTTGTAAAATCTTTAACCACAGCAGCCTTGAATAAGAAGTTGGATAACGGAGCATCCCCACGAAGATCAATCTCTTTGTCAGGTTCTTTGTCAGGGTTTGGTTTGATGTTGTAATATTTAGACCCTGCGTACTTACTTCCAATAATAGCTAAGCCTGCTGCTGTTGCTATAAGACCAGATGTAGACATTGCTAATTTCTTATATGCTGTAGCTCCAAGATTAGGGTCTGCCATACTCTTTGCAAGCTTAGGGTTCATAGCAAACTCTGCCATTGTAAGAACAGGCTCACGCTCGACGGCATATTTCGTTGCGTTAGCGAAGAACCTAATGTATGGATGCCCTAAGGCAGACATAACAGGGACGTCTTTGTAAAGTTTAAACGCAGCTTGTGCTAATGGGAACTTAACATCTTCAGCAAACGTCATCTTAAGAGAGTGGTCAACTGCCTGTTCCATAAACTTAGGATTCTTTTTCCAAAATGCGATATCGTCAATCGTTGTTCCATATCTTTCAGAAAACTCTAACATCTTAGCTAAGAAAGCTTGTCGACGGAAATGCATTTCCTGTGTCACGTTAACCGTGTTATGGTACTTCTTAAACTTACCATATAGCCCTAACTCTGCAAAAGGTTTTGTAACTATTTTTCCACCGGAACCTATAGGTGTGCGAGAGAACCGTGCAGTTTCTATAGGGAAATTTTCTGTCATAGCAGTAAGAAGTGTTTCAAACTTTTTCAATGCGCCTGTTAATGGCTTCCCTTTACCAGCCTTAGCTAAGGCTAGCATTGTAGAATACTCTGCGTTGATCCCTTGTGCCATCATTTTAGTTTTAAAAGGAAGCATAACGCCACCTTCTACATTAATACCTGTTATTTTCTCTCCAGCTTTTTGGTATGCTGCAGTAATAAGGGACTCTCCCATATCAATGATGGCTCTAAACTGTTGAGCGCGCGCGTTACGTGCCCCTGTAGCAAGCTGCATTGTCTGTAATGTTAAGCGCTCTCTTTCCAAAACACGTGCCCCACCCATTATTGATTTCCAAATAGGATAGTCTATGTCAGGAATGTCGCCGAGAAACGACGGGTCTACCTCTTTAAACATCTTATTTAAAAGCTTAGATGTCTGACTGCTTGTGTTCATTATCTGAGCAGCTTCGCTTGTTTTATTTCTAAATTGCTCAATCATATACTTTACCATACCAGGATAGTCATCACGGTATTTTGATAAAACTTCCGGTAAGTTCTTAAGGTCTACGTCTTCTCTAATAACAGCGTTCATAACTTTAGTGGTAACTTGTTCCATTGTATCTTTTACAAGCTGACTGTCAGGGTTTGCCGCTGCAAAATCTAACGCCGCATTCATTATATCAACACGTTCTTGTAGTGCCGGAGCACCACTTGTCACTTTACCTTTTGATAACGCCTTAAGTTGTGCTGGTGTAGCAGTCTCTAGGTTTATACCTAAATCATTAGCACTTTTTTTCATACCTTTCATAAAAGCATTAACAACTGCTTTATCATATCCAGTTTTTTCTAACGCCGCGCCTAACTTTTCTTTACCTCCAACTTTCAAAGCCGTTAACAGCTCAGGAGAATTGGCACGTAACGCGTTAAGCTGTCTTACTTGCGTTGTGCGAATCTCATTAATCACAGCATTGATAGCTGTATCTTTAAACCCGTTTTCTGCTAGCGCCTCTTTTAACTTGTTAACATTTCCAGCTGATAGCTCTTCCTTAATATAAGCTGTCCCATCACGCAACGATTTCATTTGGTTTTTTAAACTACGCTTAGCAATAGGTACAACTTTCGTACCCTTCTTACCCTTCTTCTTCCCAAAATTAATCTCGCCTCTTTTGTTACGTAAGATCGTACGCTCTGCATCAGCGCTTGCTTTTGATTGCAGTTGTCTAAT
The DNA here is from genome assembly GCA_964633605.1 of Candidatus Woesearchaeota archaeon. Classification (GTDB taxonomy): domain Archaea; phylum Nanobdellota; class Nanobdellia; order Pacearchaeales; family GW2011-AR1; genus CAZWGF01. Next base: position 12,860 of record CAZWGF010000001.1, on the reverse strand, counting down.
TTGTAAATCAAGTTTCATCTTTTCTTTTTGATTTTTCTCAATAGAAAACTTCTTTTTTAAAACATCAATTTCTTTTTGATACTGTCCTATAGTTTTTGTAGGCTTAGCTATGCCCTTACTTGTACCCTCTCCTTGTATGTTAGACGCACCTTTTGTTGGAGCAAACTTCTCAGATAACTTAACACGGTCTGCAGATGAGAGAGGCTTCTTCTGCCCTTGCCCAGAGATAAACTTATCTTTTGTATACCATCTAGCACGTTTGCCAACAAGGATTTTAAAACGTCCTCTGTCAGCGTCGAGAACGTGGCCCTCAGCACCATTACTAACCATCTCAACTGTCTTCCCTAGATACTTAGAAGGGCGTTGTCGTATTGGTTTAGGGGATGTAGGTCTTGCTATTGGATTCATAATAGGCTCAGTTCCTTCAAGCCCACCGATACCCTTTAGCTTCTTTAAGTTCTCTTGTGCCTTTCGTACTTTATTATATTTTGCTTTAGCTATAATGTTCTTCTTAGAAAGGTATGTTCCGCCTTCCGTCTTAACAACACCTAATCCTGCTATCTCTGTGTCAGGGTGTATAACGTTTCCTTTAGTAGAAGGAATACCCGGCTTGTCTGTTACAAACTTACCACGCATAGCACGTTCAAACGAAATGTTTGCACGGTCTAATAATCTATCAAGCTTATTCCATGCAGCTTTCTCTTCAGCGTTAAGCCTTGGTTTAAACTTCTCTCCATATTTCTCAGCAAGAGCTGTAGCCATATCGTCTTGCTGTTTTAAAAACTTATTCATCAACTTATAACGTGGTTCATTTTGTAGAGGTAATGACTTCTCCCACGGAGTGCCTTTACGTAACTTACCTGTAGCAACATCTTTTAAGTTCTGTGCACGCTCTGCTGTTGTTAAATTTCTACGCACCTGCCCACTTGGAGTTGTGTATGTGTTTGCCGCATACTTTTCCTCAACGGTAAGTTCTATTTTAGGATTAGATACATTAGGTTGTTGTGGTTTTAGTGTAGTTTTTTTTACTGCTGGTTTCTGCCCTAGTCCAGCGATCGTCTCTGGTACTTTCTTCACACGCCCTTGCTTGAAGAACTGCAACTCTCCACCAGCCTTCTTAGCGATACCCTCAGCTTCAGCTTTCACAACGGCAGAATCCATGCCGTGCATCGTTGACTCTGTCACGACGCCTGCTTTGTTTGTGTACTTGATAGTGTACAAACGTTGCTCTCCTACAGGTGCCACGGCTTTCACAATCTCTGCTACGTCTTTCTTACCTACGCCTAACTGTGTTAAGTATTTTCCAAATTCTACGCCAGCTCTTTTAGCGTCATCCTTTAACCTGTTTAACGATTCACGTTTCGCAGGTGTCATATCAATCTGACCACTTCTATTGCGTAACTTCTTAAACGGATTCACCTTCCCTTTATTATGGAGCGCCTGAGTGTAGGCGTCAATCAACACTTGATTCCCTGAACGCTTTGCCGATTCCAGTTCTTTCCTCAACTGCTGTCTGCTCATTGTATCAAAGCGCGCTTGTCCCTTCTTACCGAGACCGCCTTTCTTTGGATTAACCTTCTTACCTAGAAGATTAGCGATGTCATCAAACTGTTGGTCAACTGGTCGTGTTGGCTTTGTTGTAGGTTTCTTATTTGTCATCTTCTTAATATTAAGTTCTTTAAGAAGATTCTCTGGCGTAGTAGATGTACCCTTTGCTTTTAAACTATTGAATGCCTTTGTATATTCTGCAGGTGTTAGTGTGTCTACAGTTCTCGCCTTAGTAGGCTTAGGCATATCAGCTTTCTTCACACCTGTAAAAGGGTTTGGTTTCTTCGCGTTCTTGATAGGGTTCTTTGACGCTTTGTTAAGCTTTGCAACATTCTCATACTTAACTACACGATCTGACGCCCCCTGTAATAAGCTTTCAGCAGTAGATAAATCACCACCTTCAGCGATAATTTCTTTTGCCCCTTTAATATATTGTACTGCTACTTGCTCATCTTTTGCTATTCCGCCGGTAGCCTCTAACCTTTTCTGTAGATTATCACCGCGCTGAATTAACTGTTTTGATTTTACCTTATCAATCTTCGCGTTCTTGATAGGGTTGCCTTTACTCTTACCTAGACCAGCGTATGGCGTGTCAGGACTGAACCCTTCAGGTGCTACAAATGTTTGCTTCTCTACAGGTGGAGTGTACTTGCCCTCTGCCTTCATAATATCTTTTACTTTTTGCAATCCAGCAACTTTATCTTTACTAGCATACGTTCTTCCACGGAAGTTAAACTTCCATTCCTTACCAGCAGGAACAATTTCTATCTGTTCTTTGCCCACATTAACGATTTCATTCGTTGGTTTAACATATGTAGGGTCGCCAGTTTTTTTGCCCTGAGAGCCTTTCTTAGGCCCTAACGGCGTCTGTGTTTTGCCCTTTTTGGCAAACATAGTGGGTGTTTTTTTCTGTTCTGGGACTTTAAAATACTTAAGTTCAGGTTTAGGGGTGGTATCGGACATCGTAAACCCATCACCAAATCTTACAGAGCCTGGCTGTACCTTATCAACACCAGGTGCAGGTAATTCTAATCCTTGTGGTCTAGGAACTTTATTAGGATACTGTCTTGTGGGTATCTCTATAGACTCGTTACGAACAAATGGTCCTGGAGGACCTTCCTTCGTCGCTTGACGAAACGGTTTACCTTTTATTTTTGTAGGCTTCTTAACTGTGCCTTTACCTAGAACAAACCCTTCTCCTGTCGTGGCTTGTCTTGATGGATCAAATCCTAGTCGGGGCTGTTGTCCCGTAGTCCCTAACTGTCTAGTAGGTTGATTAGGGACAATGTCAATAATATTTTCTTGTGGGCCGCTAGACCCTAGCTTAGCTTGAAATGGATTAGGTTGTCCTGTCGTCACTTCAACCTTCCCCTTATTCATCGCTTCTTTCAGACCTTTTAAATATCCTCTTCCGACGTTCGTCTTCTTTAAATATTCTACAACAGGGGCAATGTAACGTTGCCCGGCTCTTGTGCCAAGTGCCGCTTTACCAGCCATACCTATACCACGCATCCCTACATCCCAAGCTGCAATAGCGACGGGGTCAGTTGAGTAATCACCAACTGCACCTCCGCCTATCTTAAACATCTCACCTGCTAGAGCACCAGCTTTAGATGGTTTAGTAAGACTGAACATAGGGTCGTCTTCCTTGATCATCCCTTGAGAAGGGAACGTTTCTTCAAGTGCTTGTCCAGGTGTTTGGATTGCTTCTGGGTTTTGCCACCCGTGTGCTAAGGGACCCATAGGAACTTCACCATCAGGGTACACTTCCTGTAAAATCTGAGGCATACGTGCTTTCCACTCTTGCTTATCTTTATAAGGCTTCCCTGCATAGAAAGGTTCCGCACTTTTCTCGGCGTCAAATTGCTGTTTAGCTAATCTAATCTGGTCTTGCTTCTGTTTATGTAATTGGTTATTTCCCAATGCATCTTTAAACCCTAACGCACTACGGACAGCTCCTGCAGGGCGTTTAGCAACTTCACCTATTAATGCGCCGGGTACGCTTCCTAAAAGACCTAAGTCTCCACCTGCAGGTTGAGGCTCTGCAGCCATTGGTCCGCCGAGAGGTATGCCTTTTGAAGTATCTACAGGGTCAAAGAAAGAATTTGAACCAGGAGAATGTGTACCCTCTCCTCTTTTAGTAAAGAATCCTTTAGTCCTATCTATAATTCCTGTTTGCAATTCATTGACATCATAAGACTTCTCTTTAGTAAGAATGTCGGATACGCCATGTTTTTCCCAAATAGCACGACGATCATTAATCTGCTGTCTGAACTCAGGATTATTTTTATATTCATCGCTTGAAATATACTGATTTAAAACTGTTTTCAGCGCTTGTAGCTTTTTATAATCTGGCATTTGGTATCCTTATTTCAGTGCGTCTTTAAAGGCTTTATCAAAATCTGCAAGAGGGCTGGTTTTAAGACCTGTACCGTCTTTCGCATCAGCTGCGTCTTCCTCATCTATTATTCTCTGGAAATATTCTTGCTCAGGAGTTAATCCTTTTTGCACAATAGGTTTAATCGCTCTTTTATGATCAAGATTCCGCATAAAAATTCCCTTGTCATTATACAATGGAGTTTGAATATCCTGATTTCCGTAATCCGTTGCAAGCTGGTTCTTATAATCTGCTGCGCCGACGGCAGTATTATAGTTTCCTGTAGACTGCTCTTGAATTAGTCCGAGCTTTCTACCTTGTTGGACGATGCCTTGTATTGCAGATCGCATTCCACCAGTAGGACTCGACGCTGCCCCACCTTCTTGACCGGCTTTAAAATATTGCATTGCGTTTCCGCCTAGTTTTACTGCCATTATATCCTCCTGTATTAAAAAATTGTTATGCTACTAACGGCATCATAGGTATATTTGCTCCCGGAACTACTGGCGGCGGCTCGACTGGTGGCGCTACCGGCGGTGCTACTGGTGCCGGGGGTTGTCCTAAATTAACTTGAATAGGAGATTGTGGTTGTGGTGTTCCGCCCTCTGCGAAATTCTGACCAAATTGTGAGAACAAGCCTTTAAAATCCATAGCTTCTTGCGCACTGATACCATACTCCAACATTAACTGGTCAACCTGAAGATCAGCAAGTGCAATATACTGTTGCATTTGAGATTGGTCAAGTCTTAGAGCCTCTAACATATAATTATATTTCTGTGTAAGCTGCTGTTGGTCGTACTGGAACTGAGTTTGGTCTTTTTGCATAGTTCTCTCGTCGGCAAACTGCTTCATAATCTCTTGCTGTTGTCTTACAAACTCTGGGTTATTGCTGTAGTCTACACCAGGTTGAAGCCCTTTCCACTGACGTTTACTCTCAAGTAATGCTTGGTTCATAGCCTGTGTATTATTAGCATCGCCTAAGTTGAAAGCGCTCGACGGTGCTTCGCCCATTGGTCTACCTAGAGTAGCTAAGAGTTCTTGCATACCAGCTTGTTTAGCAATAGGGTCGCCTAACTCACCAGCTTGCATCTGTGCTTGTAAGTCTGCTCCAATCCCTGCGATGTTAGGAGTCTCAACTTTAGGTGCAAACATATCACCTATTCCAGCTATACCTGTTCCAATAACTGCTTTACCAAATTGATCCATTAGTGTTGGCTTTGAATTTGCTACTATATTTTCTCCGCCCCCACCTCCGCCAAATAGTTTTGATAAGACGCCTGGCCCGGTTCCTGCTGATGCGTTCGATATCTCTGGAGAAATTCCTTGGGTTGCTTTTTGAGCCTGTTGAGCCATCCAATCTGTCGCCCCTGCCGTCGGACCACTTGCCCCTGCATTCATAGGAAATCTTCCTCCCATACCACCCTGCATTGATAGTTGTTCTGGACTAGATACTTGTGGTTGTCTCTGACCGCTTCCAGCTCCGCCAAAGAACCGTGACAATGCCGCACCCATTTTACCTTGCGGTCCACCAGATACACCTTCTCCAGTATACGTGCCACCCATTCCTGGAATAGCGTTCATATAATTCTTAGCGCCTGTCTGTGCTCCTGACCCAAAGTTCTCAAATGCTTTACCGAAAGTACCTCCAGGTTTAAGCATTCCACCAATACCTGAACCAAGCGCTTGTCCTGCACCACCGCCGGCAAAACCTTGTAAGGCGCCACCTAAACGGTTATCTTTATTTAGCGCTCCACCAATCCCTGCTGAGATAAGTGGCGAGAAACTCCTTAAACCAGGAATCATATTTGCTATTCCTCCTCCACCTGCGCCCCCTAAAAAGCTTTTTAAACTGAACCCCATAATGTACTCCTCTTTTAATTAAATTGTTTTTAGGTTGCCGAAGACTTTTCTAAACTCTTCAGGTGTGTTCCCTATTCTATTCGTTCTCAGTTGGCTAGTAAGTTCCTCGTCGGACAATCTTGCTAACCCAATGTATTTATTCATATTTTCACTTGTTAGATCATTTGCACCCATAACACTATCATAATATGCCTTATTCCCTCGACGATCGTTCTCACCTTGTATCTCTTGGTTGTAAACGCCAAGTTCTTTATCATATCCTAAATTAGTTTGTGACACTTGATTAGCTAATGCTGTGTTGCCTCCAGGTGTCTGCCCTCTAAATGGTCTCGTCTGGAATATGTCAGAAAGTTTGTTCTGTTTGGAATTATATAAGTTACCAAGCCCTGTATTATATTCACCTTGTGAGACTGGGCCTCCTGAAGCATTAGCAGCCCCTTGATTAAATCTACTTAACGCGCCTCCCGTACCATACCCACTAGCCGGAGTACGTCCTTCAGGAAACAGAGTTCCTTGTCCTCCTGTTAAGTCAGGCTCAGGTAAAACACCACTTATTACTGTGTTTATGTTCTGATTTCTTGAAGCCCCTGCAATTTTATCTTCAGCGAAATCTCCAAACTTATTCAATAGACTTGGAGCTCCAGGAGTTATTGGTGCAGGCGTTGGCGGCGCACTACTTGGTGCAAAATTTGATGTACTTTGTGAAAGTCCTTGGTTTGCACCTGCCCCAGCACTTAAACCTGCTGTTCCCGACGATGATGCACTATTTGCAAACTGTTCATATGGATTTAAGTTTTGTGCCCCAACCTCTTTTGAAATAGAATATGGGTTTCCGGCACCTGGCTGCGCTGAACCTAGTGTTGTTGGCGAGCCTGCAACATTTAGTCCTACTGACCCTCTAACTGCTCCACTTAGTTGTGACGTTCCTGCTGCCCCTGCCGCATTGAAACCTTTGAACGCTCCTATAGCACCAGGTGCTACTCTCAATGTGTTCTGTAAGTTGACACCGTTCTGAGACATGTCATATGCGCCAGACCCCATTTGGTATGCTACAGCGAAAGGTTGCCACGGACCGGGCACCATTGCTAATGCTGCGGCTAGCGTTTCTGGGTCCATGTCATCAATGTTGTCGCCGGGCATAGTCTCAAACCCAAACGGACGTGTTATCGCATTTATTCCAGGAGCTAGTACATCGCCATATAGAAATTTAGAAAAGTCGGTAACACCATCGCCTACTGCGCGTCCAAACGAATCTATACTGTCACCTCCTATGTCACCATAAGCATCTGAAGCTGCCCCACTAACTGAATCCCACGCATCGCCTACCCATCCCCATCCCATATGCTGCTCCTTTGTTCACACTCAACTATTAATAAAGTGTGCCAAATAAATATAGTGTATTTGTGGCGCCACCAGCTTGATTTGCTACAGTCGCCTCTATTACCGTCGCTGCTACATACGATTTTAAAGTCGCAGGAGTAGCACTTGGCACAGGTGCAATTAACAAAGCATCATACTGTGCGTTAAGGTTATCTAAGTTATTCACTCCAACAAAGTCTGTCGTAGCCCCATTCTGACCTATACTAAGATCAGAAGTCCCTGCGTCTGCACCGCCTACTAAGATAGCGTGTGACAAGATACATCGTTTACCCGTCGGCACAGTATACAAAGTGGTGTCTGCATCTGCTGCTAACGACACTGTTGTTGTGCTAAGTAACGCTATTGAGACACTCTTCAAGTCCGCCATCTTATACTCCTTTACCTAATAGGCTTTGTTTGATGCTCCAACCTAAACAATAGAATCGTTGGCGCACCACGTTTGATTTTGCACCGTGGAATCTAATCCATTGTGCTAATGTTTTTGTAACTCCATCTATAGTAAATATTCGATTAGTCTTTCTATTGTTTGCCTGCTCTGTGCGCGTAGCCCATTTACAATTTTCTTTACTGTACCCTTTAGTATTGTCACTTCGTTCTATCGTTAATCCTTGTTGGTATTCGATCCCCATATCTTTAATAAAATCATCAAAATTATGCCACCGCGCACACACTGATATTCCACGTGCTCCATACCATTTATAAGCAGAGTGCTGGGGTTTGTGACATCTCCATATCATCCCATACCAAATATTCTTTAAACGTGCCCTAGTACTATTTTTATCCCACGCCATTTCTTTCTCCTATGTAGTGTAGACGGCTACGTTCTCATATGACACAGCCTCGTTTTCCCAATATAAATATAATTTATCAACTGCATACGCCTGAACAGTAACACCAATATCTGATGTTGTCAGTACGTCTGCAACTGTTAAGTCAGA
>CAZWGF010000001.1:1821-4657 GCA_964633605.1 Candidatus Woesearchaeota archaeon | reverse complement strand
GTTGTCAGTACGTCTGCAACTGTTAAGTCAGACGTAGTAAGGACAGTAGCTAGGTCATCCTGAATATTCTTCAGGTCTGTCCCACCTACAATAGTTCCATCATCTGTGCCTGCCCATTCTTTTGTCCACGTTATTCCTGGCATAAAAACTCCTATAGTTTAGTTAAATTCGTGTAATACCAAGACCGATTGTACCCTACATACAGCCGGTACTGGGCCCCGAAGAATGATAATACGAACGTAGGCTCACCAGGTGCGTCGTAATCAGGTTGCCCCGACGCTGTTACCTGCACCTCATATAGACCATTGTTTAATATTTTACGAACCTCGTCGGAGAACTCTTGTACTTGTAAGCTCTCTTTAGTTAAATCGTTATCTGACATTCTAGCCATTATCGCTGTATCTCCGTTTTACCTATTGATAATATCTCAGTGTTATATTCCATCTTTAAAAGTTCCCACGGCTTAGAGCATATAGCGCATCCTGTTTTGTAAATCTCATAACTAGCTCCTGAGAAGTTACCTGCTACCATAGTGCTTACCGTTCCGCTCGTCGCTGATACGTACTCAAATGTGTATGACGTGTTAGCGTGGTCTCCGTCCTTGATCCATATCCGGTAATCATTATCAACGGTCATATCACTTGTCCACGCAGCACCGCCTGTTGCAGTAACAGTTGTCCCACCACCTGTTCCAGATACTGTCCCTACAGTATATGAACAAATCGTATCTGCGTCTCCACCATCTGTCTCTAATCTGTATCGATATGCGTTCTCCATAACAGGGACATTAACCTTCTTGGCGACGACAGATACCTCACTTCCTAACTTGAAGTTCTCTGCGAGTGACGTGTTCTGCCCTAAGAACTTATCTCTGTTCTTGTACATCTCAAGAGGGGCACGTGACTTCCACGTCTTGTCGTAGTCCGTTCTGTCTGAATACTTTAATTTGTAATTAGCAGCCGGTTCAAAATGAAGGTCGATAGTTCTCGGCTTCTTCATATGAGGGCTCCTGCTCATAATCAACGGGCTCTCGTAATACTCGCGTATAGCAACACCGTTGTCATTGATAGCGTTTCTAAATAACTTATGCACCTTACCATTGTAATCTGCACCTAATATGAAGCGTCTGTTTAAATTATCTCTAGCCATAACAACTGCACCAAAGGTCATGTTGTCAAACGGGTAATACGCTAAGGTTTCCACGTCGATATTAACAGCAATTTTATTAGTGTTACTCCCTTTCGGAGTGACCACCAACCTATACGTCTGTGTGATTGTATCATACATTGAGTCTGTGTTAAGTTCAATATATGTGTCATCAATATCCTGTAGCGAAAACGCTGTATCATTGTTAGAGAAGCGAAACTTCTCTGATATGTTCTGAATAAACGAACCATCAAATAGGTAAAGGTTTTTATCCGTCCCTAAGAACAGTGCTATTTGCCCGTACTCTTTGGTTATAACAACCTTAAGCGATTTAGGTATGATACCAACGTCTGAAACAATATTTTTATACTCAAATACAGCGAGGCCACCAATATAGCTGAGACGAAATATACCACCGCTAGTACCGACATAACATCTCCCATTAATGAGGAAGAACTGTGTGATTCCATCATCTTTCCCTCCTGTCAGAGTAAAATAATCTGCGTACGTCCCATCAATCATTGTGTTAATATCTTCATAATAAATTCTAAGTCGGGCAGTTGAAATATTACCGCCTAACAAATAACCCTGATATTCAATAGTGTGCATAAAGCCAGGTGAGCTGGCAGACAGAGGTGCCATCAAAGCTGAAGACCCTGTCCAGTAATATTCTTGGCTGTTGTCCGAATATGTCTGTATCAACAACTGCTTAACGATAGCATTATAAGACGACACATTTGAGACACCTGAATTAATTGATGTCATAGTCCCGTCTAGATTTGACATAGAGAACACAGATGATCCAAAATGCGTAACGAGTTGACGAGACGTTGCACTAATACCGAAGTCCATCATACTATGAGCTTTGCCACCAGGAGACGCGCTCGTAGAGTACATCTCTTTGTACCCGTCCCTCTTCTTGATACTATCTCCGAAAACTACATTCATAGAATTAGGAGACTCATTCGCTGCTAGAGAGGTAAGGTCACGATTATAATTACACCCTCCCTCATAATCTGCTGCTTCAATAGTTTCGATATTTGGTCTACCTGTAGCCATCGTCACTTCCTCCTTGACCTTGCCACGATCTAATCCCATCATCATATGCGCCATACTGAACATTTGTTCTGCGCAGTCTGTAGTTTTTCTTAAGGTCCTTCATAATCATATCACGTTCTGAAGCGACGGCCTGTATAGCAGGGTCGCTCTGCTCGACGTTCAATTTCAATACTGATTCATACAAAATGAATTCATGGAAAGGAACGGGAAATGCCGATGGCGTCTTAGACGCGTGGTAGTCTACCCCACTTTCGGTGTACTCACCATAGTTGGAGTCGAGTACGAGATTTGTGTTATCAGTTACAGTGATGATCTTGTACCACTTTGAACTATTTCCGGTTCCGTTTCCATCAACTCTAAAGTAATCTCCCACAGCAACATTCGCTGTAAAGAACGTGTCTGTTCCGACGACAGCCGCACTGCCGTTAGTTACTGCAATAGTTCCCGTATCATAATCAGTCATTGGATTTATCAACTGAATATATTCATACGGGTAAACCTTAGCCGTCTTAGGCGGAGGATTCACCCGTATGAGCCGATAACCAGTCGTGGAATGTGTACGGGTTAACATAACACGCTGTATCGGGTCTGTCACCTCGGGGGAGAAATCCTCTCTAAACTTATCCCGTGG
>CAZWGF010000001.1:0-1721 GCA_964633605.1 Candidatus Woesearchaeota archaeon | reverse complement strand
TCTTGAACTAATGGGTCCCAATCTACCGCTCTAGGAAGTGATCGAGTATACGTGTCATTGACGAGACCTTTTGCATAGTCTTCGTTATTAGGCACGTCGACCCGTCCCATTGTCAGAAGACGTTCCCACAGCTCCGTAAAAGGTATTGTATTTGGCAGATTGCCCATTGTCTTCTCCTTATATAATCATTAAAGGAAGCGCTGCAATAAGTATTGCACCACGTCCACATTCTTCAACATAGTCATTTTCAAATATCATACACCATATCCCCATAAATAAAGACACTGCTGCAATCCGTATAAGGTACCCTCCTAAATGCCCTTCTACAAGCACATACGGTAATAGCGCAAATGCAATTATAAATCCGTGCATAAAGAAATTGTCATACCCAAATAGGTCATCCCAGTAGGTACATAACCCACCAAATGCCCCAAGAAATGCAATTAAATGTACCCACCACACAACTGCTGGAAAGAATAAACTCATCCATAAATAAATAAGGAACGCACATCCCACATCACGTGCCTTCGTATTAACTGCCCATGATGGCATCCATTTCCAAGGTGCATATTTCTTAGCATCCCTTTTACTCATTCCGCCTAATCTGTACAGGAACGCCGATAGTATTGTTAAAAGTATAGTTGTTATAATCATAATCACATCCTATTCGTAGGATACTTCTGATACGTCTTGGTTGTAGCACAACCGAAAGTTACCTTAGGTGTCGCATAGTAATTCTCGATAGTTTCTGCTGTCTGATCCGTTGTAGGAGGAGGGGCCTGAAAATATCCACGGTAGACCCCTAACCCTACAAATATTAAGAACCCAATGCTTAGACCAAACATCAAAGACTTCGCCCAATGCGTTCCAGAAAGAACGCCTGTGATCATCTTTACTGCGCTAAAAGGTTCTGCCATGATTATCCCTTCAACTTATCTAGTGCGCTTCTCACTGCGCCTAACCCTAAAGCGGCTAAGATCGGCCATACAATAACTGGAATTGCGATGCCTAGTTCAAACAGAACTGCGCCCACACCAATTAATACTGCTACGATGTACGTCTTCTTACCTTGTAACCATTGTCCTATTTTCTCTAACATAACTTCCTCCTTGTTGTTATTCTAATGCTAATGCTATAACTCTAGCGTATCCGCTTGCGTGTTGAGTTTCTGTGCTCCCCGTTGTAGAATTAGTTGTGCATATTCGTGCACTCCCCGTATTAACTCTTAATGTTGTGGTCGTCAGCTCAGCTAAAAGTAACCCTGCTGTATTTGCTGATGCGTCGTGCATAGCGAACTCACCAAAAGGAAAAGCAGTACAGATACCAGTACCATCACTATTAGGTGAAAATAAAATATTCAACATCACTTTAGTTGTCCCTAAACTATGAGTTTTCTCATAACTATTTCCTGTGGCAACAGCAAACCATCCACTATCATAGGTTGTAAGTGCGGCTGCCCCTGTTACAATCGCATCAGCATATGCCTTTGTCGCCTTTTGACTTGCTACCTTTGTGTCTGAGTCAGCCGCTAGTGCGCTGTCTGTATCTAAGTACGTTAATGGTATCGGCGCTACAATGTCCACATAATCAAACTTCAAATTACTATGGTCATAGAATATAACTCTATCGTCGTCTACGGCCTCAGGCGCATCTACAGGAACACCTTGTATAGAGGTTGCGTTTACAGAAACCCCAATCCCGATATCTGATTGTATGTTAGC